>JAJPJL010000133.1 GCA_021324255.1 Bacillota bacterium | reverse complement strand
CGGCGTCGCCCCCGCCCTTGATCTGCAACTGGGAGAACGCCGGCTTGTTGGGCTCGCGGTAATTGGGATTGATCGAGTAGACGACGAGGTCGCCGGGCCTGAAGCTGTCCACCACGTAGGGCCCAGTGCCGAACGCCTTCAAATTGAACGGCGCGTTGCGCGCATTGCTGCCGACGTAGGCGTCGAGCGCGTGACGCGGCACGATCATGCCGTTACCGCCCACGAACGGCAGGTACCAGGCCGGGGTCGGCGCCTTGAACGTGATCTTGACCGTCAGCGGATCGACGGGCTCGACCTTGGCGACGTTGGCGTACGTGCTGTACGTCGTGGCCCCGGTTTCCTTGTTCGCGACGAACTGGTACGTGAACACGACGTCGTCCGCGGTGAACGGCCGGCCGTCCGCCCACTTGACCCCGGGCTTGAGCTTGTAGGTGACCGACCTGCCGTCCGCGGCGACCTGCCCGTTCGCGCGGGACGGCACGTTCGCGGCCAGCACCGGCGTGAAATTGCCGGCCTCGTCCACGGTGAGCAGCGGCTCGCAGCACACGCGGGAGGCGAGGTAGTCCTTCGTCCCCTGGGCGACGTGCGGGTTGAGAATCGTGGGAGCCTGCCAGAACAGCAGCTTCAGCACGCCCGAGGCGCCTCGTCCCCCGGCCGCCGCCCGGGCGGCCCGCGGGGCCGCGCCCGCGAGCACGGCGCTGATCCCGCTCGCCGACATCCCGAGGGCGATCAGCCGGCTGACCGCCTGGCGCCGGGTCAACCGGCCGGTCCGAAGGTCATGAACAAGCAAGCTGAGGCCTCGCTCCGCCATGCCTGTCACCCCTCTATGGGTAGGACTCACGTGCTCCACGTGCCGATCATGTGCCTATAAACACCGTTGCCCGCCGATCCGCCGGCGCCGCAGGGAGTTCGCGGTGTTCCTAGGAACTCCCTGCGGGCCCGGGACATCTGCCGCGTTGCTCCGCGCGGACGCTACGCCCTGCGCTTCCAATCGGCGATGTTCCACGTCTCGTCGTCGAAGGGGGACATGTTCGGCCCGGTGTCGAGCGTGTTCGCGCGGGCCGACACGAGCTTCCGGTCGACCAGCGGGATGCCGACGGCCTGGCCGACGACCCGGTCGTTCATCATGACCCACAACTGGCGCGATTTCTGGGGGTCGAGTTCGTGCTGGGCCTCGTCGTACAGATCGTTGAACGTCTTGTCGATCCAGCGGGTGCAGGCGATCCCGGACCAGTCGTTCTCCTTCTGCGGGATGTCCTTGGCGGGGTCGCCCGTGTACCACCGTGCCATGTACGCGCTGGGGAACGGCGAGCCGAATCCGGTGGTGAACATCTCCACGTCCGCGTAGAAGTGGGCCCACGTGTCGTTGTTTCCGGGAGAGCTCGAGAAGAACACGCCGGCGTCGATCGATTTCAGGGTCATCGCCACGCCGATCTGCTGCCATCCGGCTTTGATGATCTCCTGCTCCTTCTGGCGGAGCGAGTTGACGCTCGTTTGGTACACGCCCTGGAGCTTCACCCCGTTCTTCTGCCGGATGCCGTCCGGACCCCGGGTGTAGCCGGCCTCGTCGAGCAACTGGTTCGCCTTGGCGATGTCGAACACGATCTTGGTGTTCTTGGACGCCAACGTGGTGGGCGTCGTGAGCGTGTTGGCCGTCGCGTCGCCCGTCGCCCCGTAGAGTTGCTGCGCCATCGTCTGCCGGTCCGAGGCCAGGACAAGCGCCTCGCGCACCTTGGGATCCGTGAGAAACGGATGCGGCGCCTTCACCGAGGAGCGCTGCCCGTCGACCACCTTGGTGGGGTCCGACTGGTTCAGGTAGAGCTGCTCGACACCTCCGCCCGCGCCGGTGAGGATCTGGCCCTTGCCGCCCTTCGCGATGCCCTGGAGCACCGGCCACTCGACCTGCAGGTTCCACGCGTAGTCGTACTCGCCGGTCTCCAGGACGGCGCGGGCGGCCGACGTCGCGTCCCCGCCCCCCTTCATCTGCACCTGACTGAACGCCGGCTTGCCGGGATCACGGTAGTAGGGGTTGATCTTGTAGACGACGAGATCCCCCGGGTGGAAGGTGTCGACCATGTACGGTCCGGTGCCGAACGCCTTCGTGTTGAACGGCGCATTGCGCGCGTTGCTCCCGATATAGCCGTCCAGGGCGTGGCGCGGGAGGATCATCCCGTTGCTGCCGACGAACGGCAGGTACCACGCCGGCGTCGGCGCCTTGAACGTGATCTTCACCGTGGTGGGGTCGACCGGCTCGACTTTGGCGACGTTCACGTAGCTGCCGTAGGTGGTCGCCCCGGTTTGCTTGTTGGCGATGAACTGGTACGTGAACACCACGTCGTCGGACGTGAACGGCCGGCCGTCGGCCCACTTGATGCCCGGCTTCAACTTGTACGTGACCGATCGTCCGTCGGCGGCGATCTGACCGTTCGCGCGCGACGGCACGTTCGCGGCCAGCACGGGGGCGAAGTTGCCGGCCGCGTCCACCGTCAGCAGGGCCTCGCAGCAGATGTGCGATGCGTGGAAGTCCTTGGTGCCCTGGGAGAGATGCGGATTCAGAATCGTCGGGGCCTGCCAGTACAGCAGCTTGAGCACCCCGCTCGCCCCGCGGCCGCCCGCAGCGGCGCGTGCGGGGCGGAGCGACGATGCCGTAAGCGCGGACCCGAGGCTCCCTGCCGACAGCCCCCACGCCGCCAGCCGGGCGATGGCCTGACGCCGGCCTATTCTGCCGTACCGGAGGTTGCGCACGAGCCGTTCACGATCGTCTTGTCCCATCCCGTGTCCCTCCCCGTGTTGCGCTGCGGACGATGCGCTCAGCGCAGCGTTCGACCGGTGCCGACGGCGCCCGCCCATAGTACGAGGCGGGTCCCGCCGCAGTTCGAGTCGTTACGCCAATTTCCTCCGGCGGCCGGTCCAACCCGGCCGCCGCCGGAAATTGGCGCCCCGGCCCGGCGCAGGGTTCCGGCGATGTCCCGCCCAACCCTCCCCCGATGGCACACAGCCGACACACGCCGGCGGTCAGCGATGCTGCTCGCGGGTGACATCGGCGGGACGAAGACCGCGCTGGGGGTGTTCACCGCGGAAGGCGGACCGCGCGCGCCCGTGGCCGAAGCCGCATTCCCGAGCCACCGCTACCCCAGCCTGGAATCGATCGTGGCCGAGTTCCTCGGGAGCGGCCACTACGCCATCGACCGCGCGGCCTTCGGCGTGGCCGGCCCCGTGTTGGGCGGCGTCGCGAAGATCACGAACCTGCCGTGGATCGTCGACGCCGCCGCCCTCGCGAAAAGCCTGCACGGCATCACCGTCCAGGTCGTCAACGATCTCGTGGCGATCGCGAGCGCCGTTCCGGCGCTCGATGCCGGAGACCTGCACACGCTCAACCCCGGGACGCGAGTTCAGGGAGGGACGATGGCGATCATCGCTCCCGGGACGGGGCTGGGCGAGGCGTTTCTGACGTGGGACGGCGTGCGGTACCGCGCCTATCCGTCGGAGGGCGGCCACGCGGACTTCGCGCCGCGCACGGCCGCCCAGCGGGATCTCCTCGCCGCGCTCGCACGCGACGGCCACGTCAGCTATGAGCGGGTGTGCTCGGGGATCGGCATCCCGCATCTGTACGCGTACCTTCGGGATCGCGACCCGGGCGGCGAACCGCCGTGGCTGGCTCGGGAGATCGCCGCCAGCCAGGACCCCGTACCGGCCATCATGCGCGCGGCCGTGGAGCACGATCCGCCGGCCGCGGTGGCGCTCGCCACCCTGCACGAGTTCGTCGCGATCCTCGGCGCCGAGGCCGGCAACCTGGCGCTCAAGGTGCTGTCGACCGGGGGGCTGTACCTCGGCGGCGGCATCCCGCCCCGCATCGTTCCCGCGCTCGAGGACGGCCGGTTCATGCGGGCGTTCACCGACAAGGGCCGGTTGTCGGACGTGCTCGCCGCCGTACCGGTGCACGTGATCACGCACGCCGGCGTCGCCTTGGTCGGCGCGGCGTGCGTCGGCCTGGGACTGTAGCCGCCGCCTCCCGCCGTCCCGACAAGCAGGGTCCGCCGCCGCCGCCGCCAAAGTCCGTGACTGCCCGGCCCCGGCGGCATCCGCACGGGCAGATGTTCCACCAGCGGAGGTGAGGCTCATCAAGTACCGTCAACTCGGCCGCTCCGGACTCCGCGTGTCGGCCTATGCGCTGGGCACCAACGCGTTTGGCGGCCGCGCCGACGAGGCGGCCTCGACCGCGGTGATCCACCACGCGCTCGATCACGGCGTCAACCTGATCGACACGGCGAACATCTACACGGAGACCCGGTCCGAGACCATCATCGGCAAGGCGCTCAGAGGACGCCGCGCGCAGGCGATCGTCGCGACGAAGTGCGGGATGCGGACGGGTGACGGCCCGAACGACACCAGTTCGTCCCGCTGGCATATCATGCGCGAGGTCGAAGGCAGCCTGCGCCGGCTCCAGTCCGACTACATCGATCTGTACCAGATTCACCGGTTCGACGACCGCACGCCGGTGGAGGAGACGCTGCGCGCCTTCGACGACTTGATCCAGCAGGGCAAGCTCCGGTACATTGGCTGCTCCAACTTCGCGGCGTGGCAGCTCTGCAAGGCGCTGTGGGCGAGCGATCGCTACGGGCTCGCTCGCTACGAGTCGGTCCAGCCGGAGTATTCGCCGGCCAACCGACGCATCGAGACGGAGCTGATCCCGCTCTGCCTGGATCAGGGCGTCGGCGTGATCGTGTGGTTCCCGCTGGCCGGCGGCATTCTCACGGGCAAATACCGGGCCGGCGCGGAACCGCCGCAGGGATCCCGGGCGGCGACGCAGCCCGCGTTCGCCCGCCGGCTCACGGAGGCGAACCTCGCGCTGGCCCGGGACATGGAACGGCTCGCGGCGGAAGTCGGCGCCACCGTCGCGCAGTTGACGCTCGCGTGGGTCATGAACCGCCCGGGGGTCACGAGCGCGATCGTCGGCGCCACGCGGGTCGCCCAGCAGGAAGAGAATCTCAAGTCGGTGGACCTGGAGCTCAGCGCCGAGGTGAGCGGGCGCGTCGATGCGATCTCGCAGCCCTTCATCAACATCGCGGAAGGCTAGGGCAGCGTTTTTAATGTTTGACGAGGGTAGAGGGCCGGCCGGATCTGCTCGGAGCGGGCGTTCGACGCCCGCGGTGCGCACGTATGCCTCTGCGTTTTCGATTGCACGGCGGACAAAGCGACAACCCAAATTGGGTAGGCGTCGGTCCGCGGAGCGAAGGGCAGGTCCGGCCGGCTCGAACCCTTGCCGGTGTTCGATAATGAGGCACTAGGGGTGCCGGCGGCGCGCGGGACCGCAGGCCGGCAAGGAGGAACGCCATGACCGACGCCGCACGCATCCACGGGTTCCTGTTCTTGCGCGTGCCCGCGGGTGCCCGGACCTCGCAGGCCGCCGAACGGGCGCGCCAGGCGCTCGACGCGGCGGCCCGCACGCCGGGGGTCGCGGCCGCATACGCGTACAGCCTGGTCGGCCTGCGCGGGGACGCGGATCTCGGCGTCTGGATCGCCGCCGCGGAACCGGACGCCTACCAGGACGCCGCGCGCCGGCTGCTCGAGACGGAGCTGGAACTCCGCGCGAGCCTGTGGGGGTTCGTGCGCCCATCCCAGTACACGGGCCGGGACGGAACGAACGTCAAAGTCCCCGGCGGCCGGCGGCGCTTTCTCGTCGTGTACCCGTTCAGCAAGACGCACGAATGGTACCAACTCGCGCCGGAGATCCGCCGCACGATGATGATGGAGCACGCGCGGCTGGGGCATGGATTCGACGACATCGAGCAGTTGCTGCTGTACTGCACGGGGCTCGCGGACTGGGAGTTCGTCGTGGCATACGAGACCGACGACCTGACCCGTTTCCTCGAGCTCGTCACCGCGATGCGGAGCACCGCCGGGCGGCCGTACACGTCTCGGGATACCCCGACGTTTACGTGCCGCTACGGGTCTGTCGACGAGACGGTCCGGCGCGTGTTCGGGTAGCGAGACGACTGCCATGGATTTCCTTCGCGTCTACGACGTGCAGCTGCAGGCCCGCGCGAAGCTCCTGTACTGGATCCGCGGCCTCGACCACGAACAGTACGTTCGACGGTTTCCGTTCGGATGTCAATCGCTTCGCGGGACCCTCGTCCAGATCGCAGCCGCGGAGTTGTTCTTGTCGATGCGTCTCCGCGAGGAAGCCCCGCCACCGATCCGGGAGTGGCCCGTGTCGGAGGAGCGCGTACCGACATTCGCCGATCTCGAGCGGGTCTGGGCCCCGCAGTCGCAGGGCACACGAGCCACGCTGGCGGAGACGACAGACTGGGACCGCACCGTCACCTGTCGCCTGATCCTGCCCGACAAGACACTCCGGCTCACGGCAACCAAGGCGGACATCGCCACGCAACTCCTGACGCATGAGGTGCACCACCGCGCACAAGCGATGGCCATGCTCCGGCAACTCGGCATCGAAGCGCAGAATCTCGACTACATCTTCTTTGTCCAAACCGCCGAGCCAGAGAGCTGAGAGGCGGCGTGTTGGCCGCGCACGCCCCCCGAACCACGACACCCGCGGGGGGCCCGACCGGCCGCCCGGAACTTCCCGCGTCCGGCCGTCGCTATACTTTCCCGAGCCATGTGATCGAGCGGACCGTCTTCGGGCGGCCGCCGCAACTGCCGGATTGTTCGGAAAGGAGGAGATCGACCCGTGAAGAGCAAGCTCGCCGCATTGTCCATCGCATCGGTCCTCGCCTGCGGCGTCGTGGCCGCCCCGTTGATCGCGGCGCCGACCACGGCGTCCGCGTTTACGGTCATTGTGGCGCCCGGGCCGCCCCCGGCGCCGGCGTACGAGCCGGTCCCGCCCGGGAGGCCGGGGTGGGTGTGGGTTCGCGGCCACTGGGCGTGGAACGGCGCCCGGTGGTTCTGGGTCCGAGGGTACTGGGCTCGGGTGCCTCGTTACCGGGCCGTCTGGGTTCCCGGCCACTGGGAGCGCCGCGGGCGCGGCTGGGTCTGGATCGAAGGGTACTGGCGCTAATGCCTCGCTAGGGGCGCACCGCGGGCGCCGGCGCGCGGCCGCCATACCGGGCCGCGCGCCGGCGCCTTCCCCACCTTCCCCGAGGGGTTCACGCCTCCGCGACGGCCTCGATCGCGCTTCGCGCCCGGACGTACCTGTTCGCGCTGACTGACGTCACCGCAGCCGCGCGACCATCCCATGCGCGCGCTGCAACGATTGCGGACGCCGGGGTCCGCGGCGCGCGACGCATGGTAGACCGGCCCTCGTCGCGTCCCGGAGGCGTCCTCGGGACCGCCGGAGAAGACCGGACTATGCCGGGGCGATATCGGATCGGTCTCGACATCGGCGGCACGTTCACCGATCTCGTCCTCGCGGACGATCGCACGGGCGAGATCCGCCTGCACAAGGTGCTCACGACGCCGGCCGATCCCGCGGACGGCGCGCTGCGGGGTCTGCGTGCGTTGTGCGACACGGCGGGGATCCGGCTCGCCGATGTCTCGGCGCTCATCCACGGCACGACCCTCGTGACCAACGCGATCATCGAGCGCCGCGGCGCGCGTACCGCGCTGCTTACCACGCGCGGCTTTCGGGACATCCTCGAGATGGGCAAAGAGCAACGCTACGATATCTACGACCTCTTCCTGCAATACCCGGCGCCGCTGGTCCCGCGGCGGTGGCGGCTCGAACTCGACGAGCGCGTCGCCCGAGACGGCGCCGTCGTAACGCCGCTCGACCCGGCCGAGGTGCGCGCGGCGGCCGGGCGGCTCGCGGCGCAGGGCGTGGAGGCCGTGGCCATCGTCTTGTTGCACGCCTACATCAACGCCGCGCACGAGCGCGCGGCCCGCGACGTGGTGCGCGAGGTGCTGCCGGCGGCGAGCATCTCCATCTCCAGCGAGGTCGATCCCGAGATCCGGGAGTACGAGCGCACGTGCACGACCGTGTGCAACGCCTACGTTCAACCGCTCGTCGACCGGTACGTCGAGCGCATGGAGCAGGCGCTCGCCGCGCAGGGGTTCCGCGGCCGGTTCACGCTGATGCAATCGTCGGGAGGGACGATCGCGCCGGACGCGGCGCGGCGGTTCCCGATCCGCCTGCTCGAATCCGGGCCCGCCGGCGGGGCGCTCGTGACGGCGTTTTTCGGCGATCAGTTGGGGCGGCGCGATCTGGTCGCGTTCGACATGGGCGGGACGACCGCCAAGCTGTGCCGCATTCGCGACGGGCAACCGGAGATCGCGCCGTCGATCGAGGCGGCGCGGGTGCATCGCTTCAAGCGAGGGTCCGGGTTGCCGGTGACGGTGCCGGTGGTCGACATGATGGAGATCGGCGCCGGCGGCGGGTCCATCGCCCGCGTCGACGCGCTCGGCCTCCTCAAGGTGGGCCCGCACAGTGCCGGCGCCGACCCCGGGCCGGCCTGCTACGGGCGCGGCGGCGCCGAGCCGACCGTCACGGACGCGTGCGTGGCGCTCGGCTACTTCGATCCCGGGTATTTCCTCGGTGGCGCGATGCCGCTCGATGCGCGCGCCGCCGAGACCGCGCTCGAACGGCTCGGCGCACAGTTGCGGATCGGCGCCGTGGCCGCGGCGTGGGGCATCCACGAACTCGTGGCCGAAAACATGGCGGCCGCGGCGCGCGTCTACCTCATCGAGCGCGGTCAGGATCCCCGCCGCTTCGCCATGGTGGCGTTCGGCGGCGCGGGTCCGGCCCACGCCGCGCGCGTGGCCCGCATCCTCGGCCTGCGCGACGTCATCGTGCCGCCCGCGTCCGGGGTGGCGTCGGCGCTCGGATTTCTCGTGTCGCCGACGAGCGTGGACCTCGTCCACTCGCTGCCCGGGCTGCTGGACCGCCTCGACTGGGCCGCGGTCGGCGCGCTGTACCGGCGCATGGAAGCGGACGGGCGCGCGATGCTGCTCGACGCGGGCGTGCCGGCCGACGCGGTGCGGTGCCGCCGGCGCGCGGAGATGCGACTCGCGGGGCAGTTCCACGACATCGAGGTGGCGGTGCCGGACGGGGAGCTCACCGCCGCGGCCGCGCCGGGCCTCACCGCGGCCTTCGAGGCCGAGTACCGCCGGCTGTACCGGACGTTTCTCCCGGACCGGCCGATCCAGGTGTTGAACTGGCGCGTCCTCGTCACGGGCCCGCGCCCGGAGATTGCGTTGCCGCGCGCGGACATCGATCCTTCGGCCAGTCCCGGGGCCGCGCTGCGCGGCCGGCGGCGCGCCTATTTCCCGGAAACCGAAGGGTTCGCGGACGTCCCCGTGTACGACCGGTACCGGCTGCGGCCCGGATGCGCGATCCCGGGCCCGGCGGTCATCGAGGAGCGCGAGGCCACCACGGTGGTCGGCCCCGGCGATACCGTGTCGGTGGACGCCGTCTCGAACCTGCTGCTTCGCGTCGGCGGATGCCGCGTCGGTGGAGGGAGGCCGTGACGTCTCGGTTCGACCCGGTTGCGCTCGAGATCATGTGGAGCCGGCTCGTCAACATCGCGGAGGAATGCTGGATCACGATCTGGCGGACCGCGTTCAGCACCATCATCGGCGAGGCGCAGGACTTCGGGTGCGAGCTGTTCGACGCGGACGCGGAGTCGATCGCCCACTCCCCGCGCTCCATGCCGGTCTTCAACCTGACGCTGCCGCTGGCCGTGCGCGGCCTGCTCGAAGCGTTTCCCCGGCACACGCTCGCCCCGGGGGACGTGCTCGTCACGAACGATCCGTGGATCTGCGCCGGCCACCTGTACGATCTCGCGGTCGTGACGCCCGTGTTTCGCCGGGGGACGCTCGTGGGGCTCGTCGGGTCGATCGGGCACTGCTCCGACATCGGCGGCACCCGCGACTCGCTCAGCGCCCGCGAGATCTACGACGAAGGGCTGCAGATCCCGCCGCTCAAGCTGTACCGCGGCGGGGCGCCCAACGAGGATCTCATGGCGATGATCCGGGCGAACGTGCGCCGCCCCGAGATGGTGCTCGGCGACATCCAGGCGCAGGTCAGCAGCAATCACGTCGGCGCGGCGCGCCTCGTCGCCTTCATGGACGAGTACGGGCTGGACTCGCTCGCCGCGCTCGCGCGGGAGGTGCAGTCCCGCGCGGAGCGGGCCATGCGCGACGCGATCCGGACCGTCCCCGAAGGCACCTATCGGAGCGAGGTGGGGGTGGACGGCCTCGCCGACCCGCTGCGGCTGCCCTGCGCGGTCACGGTCCACGGCGACGAGATCACGGTGGACTGGACCGGCGCGCCGCCGCAACTGCCCCGCGGCGGCGTCAACTGCACGTATCATTACACGGCGGCCCACACGACGTATGTGCTCAAGTCGATCCTCACGCCCGAGATCCGGTCGAACGCGGGATGCTACCGTCCCTTCCACGTGATCGCGCCCGAAGGCTCCGTGCTCAACTGCCGGCATCCCGCCTCGGTGAACGAGCGGACGCACACGGGATGGTACCTCGGTCCCGCCGTGTTCATGGCGCTGGCGCCGGTGCTGCCGGACCGCGTGCAGGCGTTCACGGGGCTGCCGATCGGGATGGGCGCCTATGGGTTCGACGCGGCGGGCCGCGTGTTCAACGACCACCTGTTCCAGGGCGGCGGCCAGGGCGCGAGCGCGCACGGCGACGGCAAGTCCGCGCTCCTGTATCCGACCTCCGCCGCCAACGTGTCGGTGGAGATGTTCGAGAGCCGCACCCCGCTGCTCGTCGAGTGCAAGGAGCTCATCCCGGACTCGGGCGGGCCCGGCCGCTTTCGCGGCGGGCTCGGTCAGCGGGTGCGCATGCGCCTCGTGGAGCCGGTCGCGCAGCCGGTCCTCGTGGACTTCCGGCCTCATGGACGGCGCGTCGTCACGCCGGGATTGCACGGGGGCCTCCCGGGCCGGCTGGCGGACGCTTATCTGCTCGATGGGGACCGCGGCGCCGCGAGCCCGGTCCGGAACGGCGGCGACGGCGTGGCCGAACTCCGCACGCCCGCCCAGCGCGCGACGATCGAGATTGCCGGAGGAAGCGGCTACGGCGCGCCGGGTGACCGGCCCCTCGAGGCGGTTCAATCCGATCTCGACGAGGGCTACGTGACCCCGGAGGGCGCCCGCATCTACGGGGTCACGGTGGACGGCGGCCGCGCCCGGCGGGACGACACCGCGCGCGGCGCCTGACCGCGGCGTCGCCGCGGTCTATTGGTTTTCGAGCGTGTACCGCTCCACCCAATCGGCGAGGCGGCTGACGACGTCGATCCGGTGACTCGGGCGGCCGCTGCCCCGAAACGCATGGCTCTGGCCGGGGTAGCGCACGAACTCCACCGGCACGCGGCCGATCGCCGCGAGGCCGAGGTACAACTCCTCGCCCTGCCCGATCGGACACCGATCGTCCGCCTCGCCGTGCACGATCAGCGTCGGCGTGACGACCCGTTCGACATAGTTGATCGGGGAGAGCCGCCGGTACCGCTCGCGGTGTCCGACGAGGTCGCCGCCCGCCTCCCACGCGCCGAACCACGGCCCGATGTCGGACGTGCCGTGGAACGATTCGAGGTTCACCACGGGCGCCCCGACCACCGCCGCCTTGAACCGGTCGGTGTGCGTGATCATCCACGCGGTCATGAACCCGCCGTACGAATACCCGCTGACCGCGAGCCGCGCCGGATCGGCCATCCCCGCCGCGACGAGGCCGTCCACCGCGGCCAGTTGCTCCGGCAGGTCATGCTCCCCCCAGCGCCCGCGGATCCCGTGGGCGAACGCCTTGTCGTACGAGCCCGATCCCGTGGGGTTGAGCTCGAGCACGGCCCACCCCCTCGATGCCAAGACGTACACGTGGAACGTCCCCACGGGAAACGCGTTGCCGTGGTAACTGTGCGGGCCGCCGTGGATCTCGACGAGCAGCGGAGCCGGGCCCCGGCCGCGTTCCACCGGATGCACAATCCACCCGTCGAGGTCGCCCCCGTGCGGGCTCGCGAACACGCGATGCTCCACGCGCGGGAGCGCCGCCCCCTCCACGTTCACCCGCTCTTGCCGGAGCAGCCGCTCGTGCGTCCCGTCCTCACGGCACAGGTAGGCGTCCCCGGGAGCGTCCCACGACGTGGAGCAGAACGCGATGCGCCCGGCGGCGACCGAGAAGCCCTGCACCTGACGCTCACCGCCGACGACCGTCCGGACGTCCCCGTCCCCCACCGACACCCGCGCGACGTGGACGTTACCGGCGTCCGCGACCGGTACCAGGACCGCGCGGCCGTCCGGCGACCACGCGGGCGACGGCGTCGCTTCCGGCGGGCGCGCGAGCGCGACGCTCCGATGATAGGCGGCGGTGACCGCACGGGCCGCGCCTCCCGGGGCAGGCGCGACCCACACCCGCACCATGGCGTCGCCGAGCCCGAACTCCTGCGCATCGTGGCCGTAGAAGGCGATCGACCGTCCGTCCGGCGACCACGACGGCGCGACCACCCGGCCCACGCCGTCCGTGAGGCGCCGGGCGTTGCCGCCGTCCGCGTCCATCACCCACAGGTCGAACAGGTTGTAGTCCATCGCCCCGCTCCGGGCGCGCGCGTACGCGATGTGGCGGCCGTCCGGCGACCACGCGGGCGTCAGGTGCTCCGCGTCGCCGGCCGTTCGCTGCGTGACCTCGCCGCTCTCCAGCGTCGCCACGAAGAGGTGCGCCGCCGCGTCGAAAGTGTAGCCGGCGCCGTCGGTCTTGTACTGCCCCCGGGTCACGACCCGCGGCCGCTGCATCCACCGCTCCGGTGGCGCACCGTTCGGCGGCGCCGGCTCCTTGGCCACGCGCGCCGAGAACGCCAGCCGCGAACTGTCCGGCGACCACACGGCCGGCCCGGCGCCGCCCGGGAGCGCCGTCAGGCGCTGAGGCTCGCCGCCCGCGACCGGGAGCAGGTAGAGCTGAGCCTTGCGCCCGTCGCGATCGGAGAGAAACGCGAGCCAGCGGCCGTCGGGCGACCAGCGCGGCGCCCAGTCCCGGCCCGGTCCCCGCGTCAGCTGGACCTGGTCGCGGCCCGCGTCGGTCACCAACCAGATCGCGGCACGGTACGCGTCGTTGGCCAGGTCCGTTTCGGTGCGGGTATACGCCACGAGCCGGCCGTCGGGCGAGACCTGCGCGTCCGAGACCAGGACGGCGTTGGCGAGGTGATCGGGTCGGATGACGCGCACGGCGCTAGACAACGGGGGCCTCCCTGAGTCGAGACGCAAGGCTTTGCTTCACGGCAAGCGCGCGGGCTTCCTGCGGCGCGGGGAGGCGCGGCACGACCGGGCAACGGGCGACCGGAGTTCCGCGGGCCGCCGATGCCGCGGTGACGGCGCGGTGACGATCAGCCGCCCGCTCCGATCGCCACAAGCCGCCGGTCCAAATCCAGGGCGTGACGGCGGTGCGTGAGCTCGGCCGAGACGCCCTCGAACACGCACTGGAGCACCGCCGGCGCCATCGGGGCCCGGCGCTCCTGCTCGAGCTCCCAGATCAACGCGGCCAACCGGCGGGCCGCCGCGCGCACCTCCCCGCAGGCGGCCCGCCCGTCCGCGCCGGGGCGCTCGGGACGATCGTGCCGATCCGGGCGCACGATGCGGCCGCCCGTCTCAGGGGTCCGCGGTCCGTTCGTCCCGGCCCCGGCGGCATCGTGCTCCCACGACGGCCGGCCGGACGCGGCGTCCCACGGCACCACGGCGTCGCTTTCGAGGAACACCGCGCCGAGCGGCGGCAGGGTCAGCGCCACCGACAGCGGGTGGCCGTGGAGCGGGATCGGCTCCGCGAAGGCGCCGCCGTTGACCACCCCGCTGCCGCCGTACTCGCGCGCGTCGCTGTTGAGGATCTCACGCCACAGCCCGCCCCGCGGCACGCCGATGCGGTACCCGTGCCGGGGCACCGGGGTGAAGTTCAGCACGCCGGCGATCAAGGACCCCGGCGACCGGCCGCGGCGGAGGAGGCTGACCACGCTCTGATCGCGGTCGCCGCAGTCGATCCACGCGAAGCCGCGCGGATCACAGTCCCACTCGTGCAACGCCGGCCGCTCGCGATACACGCGGTTCAGCGCCCGCACCCAGCGCTGGAGACCGAGGTGCGGCGAATACGTCAGCAGGTGCCAGTCCAAACTCTCGTCATGGTGCCACTCCCGCCACTGCCCGAACTCGCCCCCCATGAACAGGAGCTTCTTCCCGGTCTGCAGGTACATGTACCCGAGCAACAGGCGCAGGTTGGCAAATTTTTGCCAGTCGTCGCCGGGCATCTTCGCCAGCAGCGAGCCCTTGCCGTGCACGACCTCGTCGTGAGATAGCGGCAGCACGAAATTCTCCGTGAAGGCATAGACCGCGCGAAAGGTGAGCGTGTCGTGGTGGTGCTTGCGGTGCACAGGATCGTGCGTCATGTACACCAGCGTATCGTGCATCCACCCCATGTCCCACTTGAACCCAAACCCGAGACCGCCCGCGGTCGTCGGGCGCGACACCTGCGGCCATGCCGTCGACTCCTCGGCAATCGTATACGCCGACGGGTAGTGCCGGTACACTTCCTCGTTCAGCCGGCGGAGGAACGCGATCGCCTCCAGGTTCTCGCGGCCGCCGTACTGGTTCGGGACCCACTCCCCCTGGCGCCGCGAGTAGTCGAGGTACAGCATGGACGCGACCGCGTCGAGGCGGAGCCCGTCGGCGTGGTACTTGTCGAGCCAAAACAGCGCGTTGCTGAGGAGAAAGCTCCGCACCTCGTGGCGGCCGTAGTTGAAGATGCCGCTGTTCCAGTCGGGGTGGAGGCCGCGCCGGGGATCGGCGTGCTCGTAGACGTGCGTGCCGTCGAAGTAGACCAACCCGTGCTCGTCGGTCGGAAAATGGGACGGCACCCAGTCCAGGATCACGGCGATCCCGAGCCGGTGAAACGAGTCCACGAGGTACATGAAGTCCTGCGGCGCGCCGTAGCGGCCGGTCGGGGCGAAGTAGCCGGTGGTCTGGTATCCCCACGACCCGTAGAACGGGTGCTCCATCACCGGCATCAGCTCCACGTGGGTGAATCCCATGTCCCGCACGTAGCGCGGCAGCCGGGCGGCCAGTTCGCGGTAGGTGAGATAGCGGTGGCCTTCCTCGGGGACGCGCATCCACGAGCCGAGGTGCACCTCGAAGATGGCGACGGGCGCCTGGAGCACGTTGCGGCGGCCGCGGGCCGCCGTCCATGCCCCGTCGCCCCACGTGTATTCGAGGTCCCAGACGATGGAGGCCGTTCGCGGCGGCTCCTCGGTGCGCACCGCGAACGGGTCGGCCTTCTCCACCTGATACCCCCCGCCCCGGGACACGATGTGGTACTTGTACAGGCTGCCGGGAGGCAGCCCCGGCACAAATCCCTCCCAGATGCCGGACGAGCCGCGCGGCCGGAGCGGATGGGACCGCCGGTCCCACCGGTTGAAGTCCCCGATGACCGACACCTGCTCCGCGTTGGGCGCCCACACCGCGAAGTACACGCCCGGCATCCCGTCGACCGTCATCAAATGCGCGCCGAGCTTGTCGTACAGCCGCAGGTGGCTTCCTTCGTTGAAGAGGTAGAGATCGTCCGCCGTCAGCCGCGTCGCCTCCAACACACCCGTGGTTCTCATCGTTGCCACACCCTCCCCAGCGCCTGCCCGGTCACACTGGGCGGCCCCGCGACCCGCGGATGCGCCGGCCGCGGCGCGCGCCGTTCTCTCATCGCTGCCACAGGATGAACCCCGCTTCTCCCGGCACCCGCGCCTCGGGATGATACGGGATGACGCGCGGCGTATAGTCCGATGGGGGACGCACCCCAACGACGCGGGCCCGATAACGGCAGCGGCCGCCGCCCTGAGACGCCCGAGCGCTCAGCGCCATCGGCACCCGCTCCGCCGGTGCGCCGTTCGCGCCGGGCGGCGCGTACAACTCGACCGCGACCCATGCCGGGTCGATCGCGCCGAGCGCCACCGTGGCCTCGAACTCCCGGCCGCCCGCCTCCTCGCGCACCTCTAGCGGGCCGAACGCGATCTCCGGCCAGCGCGCGCCCAACGCGCTCCACCAGGTGCGCAGCGTCTTTGCGAGTTGCGCCCCGTCCGCGGCCCGGCGGCGGAAGGCCTCCGCGGCGGGCCGGTACACGCCGTCCACGTACTCCCGCATCATGCGGTTGCCGCTGAACTGCGGCGCCAGCCGCGCCATACTGGCGCGCATCCTCGCGAGCCAGACCCGCGGCAGACCTGCCTCGTCCCGCGTGTAGAACTCCCGGACGACCTCCTCCTCGAGCAGCCGGTAGAGCTGCGTCGCTTCCTCCTCGTCCCGTGCGGCGTCCGGCTCGCCCTCGCGCCCGTTGAGCGCCCATCCGAGATCCGGGGCGTACGCCTCGTCCCACCACCCGTCGAGGGCGGACAGGTTGAGCCCGCCGTTGACGAGCACCTTCATCCCGCTGGTGCCGCAGGCCTCCCAGGGGCGCCGCGGGGTGTTGAGCCAGACGTCCACGCCCTGCACGAGTTCCTGCGCCAGCGTCATGTCGTAGTCTTCGAGGAAGATGGCGCGCCCCTCTACGGCCGGGTCGGCGGCGAACTCGGTCCAGGCGCGCACGCTCTGCTTGCCGATCGCATCGGCGGGATGGGCCTTGCCCGCGACGATGATCTGCACGGGTCGCGCGGGGTCCGAGAGCAGCCGGATGAGGCGGGCACGGTCGCGCAGCAGCAGCGTCGGGCGCTTGTACTCGGTCATCCGCCGCGCGAACCCGAGCGTCAGGGCCGCCGGGTCCAGGACGTTCCGGGCGCGCGCGATCGCCTCCGGGCTCGCGCCCTGCTGCGCGACCTGCCGGGCGAGCCGGTCGCGCGCATACCGCACCAGCTCGAGGCACTTTTCGGTACGAAACTCCCACAGGCGCGAATCCGAGATGCGCTCCATCATCTCCACCGCCGTGGGGACATCGCCGCGCCAGCGTTCCTTGCCGCAGGCCTCGGACCACAGCGCGTCCGCGCCCGCGGAATCCCACGACGGCATGTGCACGCCGTTCGTCACGTGGCGCACGGGGATCTCGGGTTCCGGCCAGCGCGGGTACAGCGCCTGGAAGATTCGCCGGCTCACCGCGCCGTGCAGCCGGCTCACGCCGTTGGCCGACGCGCACCCGCGCATGGCCAGGTGGGCCATGCTGAACGGCTCGTGGGCATCGTCCGCGTGCTCGCGGCCGAGGGCGAGCAGGTCGCGCGACGGAATCCCGCCCGGATCCACGAGGCCCGGGAGCTGCGAGAGATGCCGGGCCACGAGATCGGGGGGAAACCGGTCGAAGCCGGCCGGGATCGGCGTGTGCGTGGTGAAGACGTTGCCGGCGCGCGTGGCCCACCAGGCGTCCCAAAACGATACCCCCGCGTCGGCCATGAACCGCCGCGCCCGCTCGATCGTCACAAACGCCGCGTGGCCCTCGTTGAGGTGGCATACCGTCACCGGCACGCCGAGCGCCTCGAGCGCGCGCCAGCCCGCCACCCCGAGCACAAACTCCTGCAAAAACCGCTGGTCCGTGCCGCCGCCGTACAGGGTGCTCGTGATGCCCCGGTCGGGGGCGCTGTTCCACGGGTCGTTCGTGTCGAGCAGGTACAACGTCACCCGCCCCACGGACGCGCGCCACACCCGCACCCACAGTGTCCGGCCGGGCAGCGGGAGCGGAATGCGGAGCCACGCGCCCTGCGCCGTGCGGGCCGGCTCGATCGGCAGGCTCGCCGGATCGCTGTACGGGTAGCTCTCCTGCTGCTGTCCCTGCACGTCCAAGACCTGCCGGAAGTAGCCTTCGACGTACAGCAGGCCCGCCGCCACGAGCGGCACGCCGAGATCGCTCGCGGTTTTCAAATAATCGCCGGCGAGCACCCCGAGGCCGCCGGCGTACAGCGGCAGCGCGTCGCTCAGGCCGAACTCCATGCTGAAGTACGCGACGGTGCCGAGGCTGGCGGCGCGGCCGCTGCGGGCGCACCACCCCGGATCGCGAAGATACCGCCGCCGCTCCTCCATCAACCGCCGGAGCGTCTCCAGGAATCCTCGATCTCCGGCCAGCCGCTCGAGCGTCACCCTGGGGACTTCCTGAAGCACGAGCCAGGGATTGCGAAACCGCTCCCAGGCGTCCGCGCTGAGAGCGCGCCACAGCGCATCCCCGGCGTGGTTCCATGTCCAGCGGAGGTCCAGCGCGAGCTCGTGGAGCCCATCGAGTTCATCGGGAAGATCAACCCGCGGGACGGCGTGCAACCCGTTTACTCACCCCCGTGCCGGACACGTTGCCGGCGGCTGCGACGCCCCGGAACCCGAGCGCGTCTTCCTCGGTGCATACGTAGGCTCTGGGCCGTCCGATGCGAGGCCGCGGTGGTCGTACCTCTCACTCCCCCGGTTATTCCCTGAATGCGATGCGGCATCCTCGCGGCGCTGCTTGGTGTGCGGTATGCTAGACTCAAATGGGCGGTGTGTCTTCGATCCGGCGCCCACGCCGTTCCGGCATACTGGTCGAACGTGGTCGTCACATTGCTTGTTTGACACGACGCACGTGACGTGAGATACAGTCTGCGTACGCGCCTTTTGGCGTCGTTTTTTGTCGCGATCGCCATACCGCTCGCGGTGCTCGGATTGTACGTCGTCCCGGCCATTGAACAAGCGACGCTCGATCATCTCCTCGCGAATCTCACACTGACGGCGCGGCTGGCGGCGGCCGAAGTCGCCGCGGCCCCTGAAGGCGTGCCGCTCGGGGCGCAGATCAACCGCTGGGCGCACGTGCTGGGGGTGCGCATCGCCGTCGCGGTCAAAGGAACGGCCGTGACCGCCTCCCGAGACCTACCGGCCGGCATCACCCAAGAACCGGGGGTCGCGACAGCGCTGCGCGGCTCCGTTGCGCAGGGTCAGATCGTGGATGCGGGCGGGCGACGCTGGCTCTACGCCGCGGTCCCGGTGGAGCGGAGCGGTGCGGTGGCGGGGACCGTGGACCTCTTGCTGCCGCTCCGCAGTGTTGAGGTGCTGTTCTCGCGCGTGCGCTGGGAGCTCGCGGCGGCGTTCGGGATCACCGCCGCGTTAGCGGCGGGGCTCGTCCTCTATCTGACCCACGCGCTGTTCAGTCCGGTGGCGGCCCTGAAGGCGGCCGCCGAACGCGTCGGCGCAGGGGACCTCGAGCAGCGGCTCCCGGAGACTCCGGATGAGCTTGGCGATTTGGCTCGAATTTCAAACGCCATGGCCCGCGCGTTGAACGAACGGGAAACCCGCCGCCGAGACTTTCTCGCGAACGTGTCTCATGAGCTTCGCACGCCCGTGACCAACATGCAATTCACGGCCCAGGCACTCCTGGCAGGCGCGGCCGACGACCCGGAACAGCGCGGACAGATGCTCGAAATCATCGCGCGGGAATCCGACCGCCTGGCGCGCCTTGTCCAGCAGCTTCTGGATTTGTGGAGTCTCCAGAGTGGACATCTTCGCCTCTCGCGGCAACGAGTCGACGTATCGAGCCTCTTGGCCGACGCGGCGGCGCGGTTCGCGGCGCGGGCCCACACGGCAGACATCCGCCTCGATGTTCGAACGCCGTCCGACGTATCACCGATTGAGGGCGACCCAGACCGGCTGGCCGAAGTGCTCGACAATCTGATCGACAATGCGCTGCGGAGCACTCCTTCGGGCGGCGCCATTATGCTCGGTGCGTACGCCGTCGATGGTGCCACGGCGTTGGAGGTCGCGGATACGGGGCGCGGCATTCCCGATGCGGATCTCCCGTTCGTGTTCGATCGCTTCTATCGAGGCGGCGCCGCGCGGGATCGGGCCTCGGGCGGAAGCGGGCTGGGGTTATCCATCGTGAAGGCGATTGTCGAAGCCCATGGTGGCGGGATCACCGTGCGTAGCGATGTCCCCGGCGGCACGCGGTTTGTGATTCGCCTGCCTTCGTGGTCCGCTTCCGCGGACACGGGTACGATGTCCCACCGTGGCATCGAAACAGCGTCCGCCGGCGCTCCTCCGGCGGAGCCGCGGGGGCCACGGGCGAAGGGGGAAGAAGCCCCGCGACACCAGCGACTCCGCTGAGAAGCCGCGGTCACCGAACTCCCACACCAGCGTAGAGTCACGCCGGCCCCACCGACGTTGCACCCTCGCAAACGCGCGGATCGGCGATCATTCGTCACGGTAGCGGCTGCCGTCAAGGTGTGACGAGAACGGCGGCGGACAGCCGCACGTACCAGTAAGTAGAGGTGAACGAATGATGGCTACGTCGACGGTCGCGGCGCACGACAGTGTCCACGGTCATCCGACGGTGCTCGTCGTGGATGACGAGGTGCCCATGCTCACGTCGATGCGGTACTTCCTCGAGCGCGAGGGATACCGCGTGGTTACGGCCGAGACGGGAACAGCGGCGTTGGAGATGGCCAGCGCCGAGCACCCGGCGCTCATCGTGCTCGACATCATGCTGCCCGATCTCGACGGCCTTGAAGTGACCCGTCGGATCCGTCAGGTCCTGCAGGTTCCGATCATCATGGTCAGCGCACGGGGCGATGAGGTCGACAAAGTCGTCGGACTTGAGGTCGGCGCTGATGATTATCTCGCGAAGCCGTTCGGGTCGCGAGAGTTCGTCGCCCGCGTTCGCGCGGCGATCCGACGCGGGAGCAATATGGGCCGAACCGACCGGCTCGAGGTCGGCCCGCTCACGGTCGATTTTGCCCGTCACGCCGTGAGCCTGCGCGGTCATCCTGTGGAATTACCGCGGAAGGAGTTCGACCTGCTTCGTGTTCTCGCGGAGCACGCGGGACAAGTCGTGACACGGCGGGACCTCCTGACCGCCGTCTGGGGGGACGACTTCTTCGGAGAAGAGAAGACGCTGGACGTCCACGTCTCACGGCTGCGGCAGCGTCTTGAATCCGATCCGAGCGGCCCGCCGTTGATTCAAACCATCCGGAGCGTCGGGTATCGCCTTCGCGACGACATCTGACACTCGAGCACAGCGGCGGCGGCGGCCTCTCCGGGGACGCTCACAAGCCCCCGGACCGGCGGGCCCGCCGGTCCCCGGCTCCGGGCCGTAGCACGCGAAGCACCGCCCGAGATCGCGCACAGCGTGCCGTCCGTCGTTCGCGTCACCCACCGGCTTGACCGCTTCCCGTAGCCGTGTGCCTCTCACGGCGCGGAGCCGGGGACAAGCGCGGAGGGGACACGTGTGCAAAATTGCACAGACGGACACGTCCGTCAAGATCGATACTTCACTGGTGAAGAACCGCCGCTGCGGCGCGGTTCGCCGCGCGTCGACCACCCAGCATCACGACGGTACCTGAGGGGTGACCGGAGCCCCACGATGAAGCCGCTGGACTTTCCCTGGTGGCTGTGCGTGACTCATTTCCTGAACCTGCTCTTCCTCTCGCTGCTCTTCCGGAGCGGCATCGAGATCCTCGGCGCGCACCCCAAACTCTACTGGAACGACCACTGCACGCCCGGGCGCGAGTGGCTGAGGTTCACCAAGAAGAGGATGCCCGCCCACGAGCTGTGGACCTCCAGGGACGAAGAGGAATCGTACTCTTCCTGGATTGCGCTGCCGGGCCACGGGAACCTCGGGATGGGCCGGCACTGGCACTTCTTGTCGGATCTCGGGTGGCTGGTGACCGGCTTCGGGTACGTCGTGCTCTTGTTTGCGACGAACGAGTGGCGGCGGCTGGTGCCCACGTCGTGGACGATCGTGCCGGGCGCCTGGCATGCGTTGCTCACCTACCTGCACTTGCGCATCGTGGAAACCCCCGGTGCGTACAACCCGCTCCAGCAGCTCGCCTACTTTTCGGTCGTGTTCCTGCTGGCGCCGCTGCAGATTGCCACCGGGCTCGCGATGTCACCGTCGATTGCCGCGCGGTTCCCCTGGTACCCGACCCTCTTCCACGGGCGGCAAACGGCCCGCACGCTGCACTTTCTGGGCCTCGTCGCTTTCGCGGGATTCTTCGTGATGCACGTGGGGATGGTGATTGTGCACGGGTTCGCCCGGGAGCTGGCGCTGATCGTCCTGGGGGAAACGGAGCACCCCCGTCTCACGCTGGCCGTCGCGGTGGGAGCGTTCGGACTGGCCGTGATCGTCGCCGTGCACATTGTCGCCACCCAGGTCGCCCTACACAGACCACGGGTGGTGCAGCGTCGCACCCAGGTCCTGATCGATCGCCTGCGGAGGGCCTTCTTCGGGCACGAGGTCTCCGCCCAATACTACACGCCTCGCGACATCTCGCCGTATTTCCGCGTCAACGGGCGTCCACCGAGCGATCCGGCCTACGGGGCGATGGCGCGCGACGAGTTTGCGAGGTATGTGCTCGAGGTCGGTGGGACGGTGGCTCAGCCGCTCCGCCTCACGCTCGACGATCTGCGCGAGATGCCGAAGCAATCGCAGATCACCAAACACAACTGTATCCAAGGCTGGTCGGCCGTGGCGCAATGGGCCGGCGTGCCCGTACGCCACATCATCGGACTCTGCCGACCGCATCCCGCCGCGCGCTATGTCATCTTCTATGCGTTCGACAACAAATCGACCTCGGAACCGAGCCCAGCAGGCCCGGGGTACTTCTACGGGAGCCTGACCATGGAGCTCGCCCGGCACCCGCAAACGATCCTGGCCTATGAAATGAACGGCCGCCCGCTTCCCATTGCCCAGGGCGCGCCGCTGCGCCTGCGCGTGGAAACCCAGTTGGGCTTCACGATGGTGAAGTATATCCGCGCGATCGAGTTCGTGGCAGACTATCGGGCCATCGGCGAAGGGCAGGGCGGATGGCGCGAGGACCATCAGTATTACAGCCCGGAGGCGGGCATTTGACGAGCCGGGGAGGGACTCGCCGGGTCACTCGCCGATCAGCGCGCCGCGCGCTTCAGGAATCACGCGCGGTTGAGCATCGCAGCCTCCCGGAGCGCCTTCGCCGCCTCGCTCAGACGCGCGATCCCCGAGTTTACGGGGCTCGCAGGCCCGGGTTGCTCTCGATCCATGGCCGGGGCTCCGAGGAGGCGCGAACCGGTGCCGCCGCTATGCGCACCGGGGCCCGCATCACGTCAGATTCCACGGGCACCGGTGCATCAGCCCTATTCGATGCCGGGCATTCGATGCCGGGCGCACCGGGGCCAGCGGGACGCGCGCTGCGGCCACCGCTTCGAGCAGCAGGTGCACGTCCTCGACCGAGGCGATACGGTACCGCGCCGCGGTCGGGCTCGGGTGGCGCCCGACCTTCACCGTCACGGCCGGAGCCGGCAGCGCCAGAAAGGCCTCCTCGTCCGTCCAGTCGTCCCCGATGTACACGACCCCGGCTCGGCCCGCCACGCGTCGCCCCGGTTCCTCCTCGTCGGCAAAGGCGCGGGCGGAGACGGTCCGGTGGCGGCTGTCTCGCCTGACGATGACCCCAAACGCATGGTCAAGAGCAGCCCAGTCCTCAGCATCG
>JAJPJL010000046.1 GCA_021324255.1 Bacillota bacterium | reverse complement strand
TCCCGTGAGCAGGACGAGTTCGGAGACGGCGGCCGGCCCGTCGGTCAGGCGCTCCATAATGCGGAACCGCACCGGATCCGCGAGGGCCTGGGCGATGGTGGTCGGGCGGAGACTCGGCATGGGATCACCCGGTCCGATAGGGATGCATCGCACAAATCACGAACTAGTGATATGTTAGTGGGACATCGGGGCCGTGTCAACCACGCGCGACGGGCAAGCCGGTCCACGCCCGCGACATCCTCGACGGCATGTCCATCCGCCGGATCCGGTGGGGGCGGGCGGTGTCACTACACGATGGACCACGCGACGTCGCGTCGAGCCCAAGCGCTCACGTTTGACGTTCCTCCGCGATCGGCCGCACCTCCACGCATCCGAACCGCGCGCCCGGAATGCGCGAAGCCACCTGAATCGCTTCATTCAAATCTGCCGCCTGGATGACGTAATAGCCGCCGAGGTGCTCCTTCGTCTCCGCAAAGGGCCCGTCGGTGACGGACACCCGACCGTTCCGGACTCGAACCGTCACGGCCGTGTCGGGCGGCTGCAATCGATTGGCGCCGGCGAAGTGGCCGCTGGCCTTAATGCTGTTCGTGAATTCTGCGTATTCTTGGAAGTGTTGCTCCCGATCCGCCTCGGACATTCCTTCCGTCAACGTCTCGGCGCAGATAAGGCACAGGTACTTCATCGGCCCTCCCCCCATCTCGCTTCCGCGGTATGCTCATCCCCAGTGGTTAGTCGTTCGGGACGCCCCCGAATCGACAGGTCACCGCTCACGGGATCGGCTCGGCACGCCGGGGGACGGCACAGCGGCACCCGGCCCCCTGGTCGTTTGCACAGGCTGGCCCGCCGGTCGCCCTGGCGGTGCGGGCAAGCGCAGGCAGGTCGACCGCGCTCGGGCCGCGGGACCTCTCGCAACTGGTCAAGGGGCCCTCCGCGTCACGAGCCGGCGGCATTGCGCACTATACAGTAGGCGCCATGGCGTTTCCGCGCCCGTGGCCGCCGACACCAGCGACAAAGGATGCCTGCGATGGCAAAGAGCGGATGCCGGGAGCCCGCTCCCGTCACGCAAGGATGGTACCGGTACGCTATCAGCATCGCCTGCAGCCCGACCGGCGGGTACGAGTGGCGCGTCCTCCGGAAGCCGGAGTGCACGGGGAAGCGCGTGCCGGAGCCGGAGGCCGTGGTGGTCAGCCGCGGCACCGCGGTCAACTGCGACGAGGCGCAGCGGCGCGGAGCGGCCGCGCGGGCGACCGTGATGGCGCAGTACCGGGGCCGTGACGCGCTCTGGCCGGGGGCGGACGCCGCCCCGGGGGCGTGATCACGCGGCCGCCACGCGGACGCCGCAGGAGTTCATCAACCGGCCGCCCGAATACTCCGGCGACTTGACTTCGTGACGCCGCGGGGGGGGGGAGGCCACCATGCTGCGAGAGTTTCGCGACTTCGTGATGCGCGGCAACGTGCTGGACATGGCCGTGGGCATCGTCATCGGCGTGGCGTTTGGCCGGATCGTGACTTCGCTCGTCAACGACATCATCATGCCGCCGATCGGACTGGTCCTCAAGGGCGTCGACTTCACGAATCTCTTCGTCGCGCTGCGCGGCGGGCCGTACGCGTCGCTGGCCGCGGCCCGGACCGCCGGCGCGCCGACGATCAACTACGGCACGTTCTTCAACACCATCATCGAGTTCATCATCATCGCCTTCGTGATCTTCCTGATGCTCCGCGGCCTGACCCGGCTGCAGCGGCCCGCGGCGCCGGCGCCCGCGACGACGCGGGAGTGTCCGTACTGCCTGTCCGCGATTCCGCTCAAGGCGACCCGGTGCGCCTACTGCACCGCGGAGGTGCGGCCCGCCGGGACGGCCTAGCGTGGCGCTCAAGGTCGGTATCCTGGGCGCCGGGTTCATCGGGCGTGTCCACGCGCTGAACCTTCGCCGCGACGAGCGGGTGGCGCTCGTCGGCGTGGCGGATGCCGTGCCCGAGGCGGCTGCGCGGCTCGCCGCGGAGGTGGGCGCGACGCCGCTCGATGGCCTCGATAAGCTCCTGGATCTCGGCGTGGACGCCGTCTACGTCACGACGCCCAACACGCATCACGTCGAGCCCGTGGTGCGCGCGCTGCAGCACGGCGCCCACGTGTTTTCGGAAAAGCCGATGGCCACGTCCCTCGAAGGCGCGTGGACGATTCGGGAAGCCGCCGGCCGTGCCCGCGGCGTCTATCAGATCGGGTTCAACCGCCGGTTTGCCAACGTGTACCGGTTCGCCAAGGACCTCATCGACGGCGGCCGCCTCACGCCGCTGGCGGCGCAACTCAAGCACAACCGCGGCGAACTCCAGCATCCGGCATGGACGGCGGACGCCGGGGTGACGGGCGGCTATCTCTACGAGACCCCGGTCCACTTGTTCGATATGGCCCGGTTTCTGTTCGGCGACGTCGCGGTGATTCAGGGGGTCGCCCGCCAGGTCGTCTACCCGGAACTCGATGAGTTTGCCATGGTGCTCACGTGCCGCAGCGGGGTGATCGCCACCGTGACGAGCGTGGCGCACGCCACGTGGTTGTTTCCGTCCGAGCGGGTCGAGGTGTACGGCGCCCACGCCGCCGTCGTGACGGAGGAGTTGGAGCGCGCGACATTCAGCCCCGGACCGCGCGAGGCGGCCGACGGCGTGGACTGTGCGGCCATGCCGTTCGAGCGCAAGTGGGGATACGTCATGGAAGACCGCGTGTTCGTCGACGCCGCGCTCGGCGAACGCCCGCCGGCCGTGACCGCGGACGACGGGTATCGTGCCACCGAGCTCGTGGAGGCCTGCTACCAGGCCGTCCGGGAGCGCCGGCCCATCACGCTCCCGCTGCCGGCGCCGGCCGGACCTGGATAGTCCTGTGGCGGGGACGCCGGCCTACGGCGCGGACGCGCCCCGACCCGTAGGTTCCACCTCGTAGACGACCACGCCGAGCGTGGTCGGGTTCCAGCCGTTGCACGGGTTGCGCTCCTGCGGGCAGTTGGAGATCGCGACGAGCAGATCGGTGTTGGCCCGCAGGTCGAGGTAGTCGCCCGGCTTCGAGGCCGGCTCCTGGATCGCGGTCCGGCCGTCCGCCGAGACCGGCGTGTTCATGAAGATATTGAACGAATACGGGATCTCGGCGAGGCCGATGCCGTACGGCCGGAGCGCGCGTTCGAAATTGCTGAGGCAGTTCGGCGTGCCGCGCACCCCGTAGCGAAACGCGTTCGTATATTCGCTGCACGAGCCGCTGATGAGGTCGTGCACGCCGCAGGTGTCCGTGCCGAGGGTCATCAGCGGCGCCGCCTTGGTGGAGAAGAGGTGGTGGCCGGTCCGCAAGAACAGCGTACCGTTGAGCAGCTGGGTGTTCTCGGGCGAGAGCTTGTCCGTGTAGTCGCGCAGGTTGAAGCAGATGAAGTCGGCCACCTGCTTGCCCTCGAGATCGATGACGCGGCACACCTGACCGGCCCGCATCGTGAACGCCATGCCGCCGCGCGGCGCGATGACCTCCTCCCAGGCGATCAGGGACGGGTCGATCCCGGGATGCTCGGCTCGTGCGGGACGTTCCATGGGCGCACCACCCGCTCGTTGGTATCACCGACCGTGCACACCCTGCACGGCGCGTTTTCGGCGGTTCCGGCGGCGCTTCCTGCCGTCCCGGGCGTTGCGCGCCGGTGCACACGGGCACACGCGGGCACACGGGACGGTTTGAAACTCACCGCGCTTGGGCATAAACTGGAGGAGTTCTCGGGGGGTTCTCAGGCCGAGAGGAACAATCGGGAAGGGAGGAGAGCAGCATGCGCAAGGTTGCAATCGTCGCGGTAGGCGCGTTGCTAGCGTCGGCGGTATTGACCGGGGTCGCGTCCGCTCAGCAGTATCCGAGCGTGGCGAATCTCCAGGCGTTCAGCGCTCAGACCAACTACATGTCGTTGCCCGGGTAC
Source organism: Bacillota bacterium (assembly GCA_021324255.1). Lineage (GTDB taxonomy): Bacteria > Sysuimicrobiota > Sysuimicrobiia > Sysuimicrobiales > Segetimicrobiaceae > JAJPIA01. The sequence goes on along the minus strand of JAJPJL010000046.1, from coordinate 63,594 downwards.
CTCCGCTACCTCGTGAACCAGCAGTCGGGCCAGTGGCTCACCTACCAGGAGGCCAGCCGGGTCGTTCAGCAGCAAAAGGGCCAGTAGCGCGCGTACGCGACCGGGAGCGGCACGGGGAGGGCGCAAGCCCTCCCCGTTGTTTTGTCGGCGGCGCGGGCCGCGCGCGTCCGCCGGTGAGACACCGCCCGGGGCCGGCGCCAGGGAAGTCAGGATATGGAAAGAATACTTGACACATGGCGCGCACGGGGCTCCACAACGAGGTGCAGCGGTGGCGGAGACGGGCCGGCTTGTCTCAACGCGAGCTGGCGGCGCACGTGGGCACGTCGCGCCAGACGCTCAACGCCATCGAGGCGGGGCGGACCGTGCCCGGGACGGCGCTTGCGCTTCGCCTGGCCGGCGCGCTCGGGGCCCGCGTTGAAGATCTGTTCCAGGTGCCGGGCCGCGCGGTCGAGGTGCCCGCGCGGCTGGCGGGTCCGCGCGTGCACGGCCCAGGGCCGTTGCGGGTCACGCTCGCGGCCCACAACGGACGGCTGACCGCGCTGCCGCTGGCCGGAGCGCAGGCGCCGGGGGCGTGGTTGCAGGGTGCGGACGGCGTGGTGTGCTCGCGGCGGGGCCGCCGGGTTCGCGTGCGGTTGTTCGAACCCGCGTCGCCGCTCGCCGAAACGCTGGTCGTCGCCGGGTGCGATCCGACCCTGCCGTTGGTCGCGCGACACTTCGAGCGGGCGCATCCACAGTACCGCGTGGCGTGGCTCCCGGCCGGCAGCCACCGCGCGCTGGAGTGGTTGCGGGACGGAACCGCCCAGATCGCCGGCGTGCACCTCCGCGATGCCAGGACCGGGCAGGACAACATCCCGCTCGTGCGACGGACGCTCGGGGAGCGGCGCGTTGTGGTGATGGCGTTTGTGAGCTGGGAGCAGGGATTGATCGTGGCGCCCGGCAACCCGCGCGGCGTGCGCGACGTCGCCGATCTCGCGCGCGCGGGGGTGACCATCATCAACCGCGAGCGCGGGAGCGGCGCCCGCGCCGTGCTCGACGCCGCGCTCTCGGCGCGCGGCATCGCGCCCGAGACGATCCGGGGGTACGCGCGCCTCGCGCCGTCGCATCTCGCCGTGGCGCAGGCGGTGGCGCTCGGCTTGGTCGATGCCGGCATTGGGGTGCGCGCGGCCGCCCGGGCGTTTGGGCTCGGCTTCATCCCGCTGCAGCAGGAGCGGTACGATCTCGTGATGCCGGCCGCCGTGGCCTCGGGCCCCGCCGTGCATGCCTTTCTCGACATTCTCCGGCGCCGGGGCGTGCGCGCCGAGCTTGCCGCGGTCGGCGAGTACGACACGGCACGGCTGGGGACGACGCTGGCCGTCCTGCCGTGAGCGAACGCGGGTGGCAGTCCGGCGCCCCGGGCGTGCGCCGCCGTCCCGGCGCCCCGTGGCCGCTCTCGCTCGCGGGCGTGCTGCTCGTCGCCTATCTTGTCGTCCCGTTCGTGTTCGGCCTCGCGTCGCTCGATCCGACGGCGATCGCGGGCGCCATCCGCGGCGCAGCGGCGGCCGGCGCCGTCGGCGTCTCCGTGATGACCGCAACCGCGGCGACCCTGATCGTCGTCGTCCTCGGTGTGCCGCTGGCGTACGTGCTGGCGCGCGCCGAGTTCGTGGGAAAGCCCATCGTCAACGCGCTCGTCTATCTGCCGCTGGTCATTCCGCCGCTGGTCGGCGGCGTGTTGTTGCTCGACACCTTCGGGCCATACACGCCGCTGGGCGCCTGGCTCGGCGCTCGCGGCGTGACGATCACCGACGCGCCCGCGGGCATCGTGCTCGCGCAGGTTTTTGTCGCGGCGCCGTACCTCGTCGTGGCGTCGCGCGTCGCGTTTGAGGCCGTCGAGCCGTCGTTCGAGCAGGTATCGTACGCGCTGGGGAGGCCGCCGCTCGTGACGTTTCTGCGCGTCTCCCTGCCGCTGGCCTGGCCGGGCATTCTCGCCGGCGTGCCGCTGGCGTGGCTGCGCGCGCTCGGCGAGTTCGGCGCGACGATCATGGTAGCCTACCACCCCACAACCTTGCCCGTCTACCTCTTCGTGCAGTTCGGCGCTCAGGGGCTCCGCGAAGCGCTCCCGGTCGCCCTCGTGCTCGTCGTGCTGGGCGCGGCCGTGGTGGCCGTGGCGCAGGCCGCGGGCCTGGGCGGGCACCGCCCGGGAGTGTCCTGATGCTGGCCGTGGACCTGCGCGCGCGCCGGGGCAGTTTTCGCCTGGAGGTGGCGTTTGCGACGGAGCGGCGCCGGCTCGTGCTCGTCGGACCGTCGGGGGCGGGCAAGACCATGACGCTGATGTGCCTGGCGGGATTCCACACGCCGGAGCGGGGACGGGTCGCGGTCGGGGAGACCGTGCTCTACGACGATCGCCGTCGCATCAACCTGCCCCCGTGGCGGCGGCGCGTGGGGCTCGTGCTGCAGTCGTACACCCTGCTGCCGCACCTGTCTGTCGGCGGCAACGTTGCCTACGGCCTCGCGCGGGTGTGGCGGGGCCGCGAGCGCGTGCGCGTGGAAACGCTGCTGGCGGCCGTGGGGCTCAGCGGGTACGCGGAGCGCTCGCCCGGCGGGCTGTCAGGCGGACAACGGCAGCGGGTGGCGCTGGCCCAGGCGCTGGCCAGCGATCCCAGGCTCCTGCTCCTGGATGAGCCGTTTTCGGCGGTGGACGCGCCCGTGCGCGAGCGCCTGCGCCGGGACCTCCTCGCGCTCGTCGACGCGTTTCAGGTGCCCCTGGTGTTCGTGACCCACGACTTCGGCGAAGCCTACCTGCTTGCGGAAACGCTCGTGGTGCTCGCCGGCGGCCGCGTCATCCAGGCGGGGACGCCCGCGGACGTGGCGGCGCGGCCGCGGACGGCGCTCGTCGCGCAACTCGTCGGGGCGTCCAACATCATCGCGGGGACGGTCGCCGGGCTCGCCGGTACCGCCACGGTGGTGCGGGCGGGGCCGCTGCGCGTGCGGGCGCGTGGAGATCCGCCGGGCGGCGGCGGGCCCGCGACGTTCTGCGTGCGGCCGGCGGATGTGCGGCTCGGGGCGCCGACGAACGGCCGGCCGATCGGCACGGTGACCCGCGTCCTGCCGCGCGACGGCGCGACGAGCGTCGTGCTCTCCGTCGGCGAGCTCACGCTGGAGGCGGCCGTGCGGGGACGGCCGCCGGCTGTCGGCGACCTCGTCGGGGTGGACATTCCTGACGGCGCCGCGCGGCTCGTCGTCCAGGACGCCGCCATCGAGTGAAGGCCGGCAGCAACCCCCCCGCCGCGCGCCGGATACGCTACGCGCGCGGGGACGCCCGCTGCGGGTCGGTCAGGACTTGGATGACGAAGAGGGCCACGATCAAGGCGTGCGCGGCCGTACACCACACGCAAACCGCGCCGATGACCGCGAGTTCCGTGTAGATGAGCCAGACGACGGCCGCGGCCCCCGCCGTGACCCACACGAGGGCCGTCGACCGAAGCCACGCGGGTTCGGGCGCGTCCCCGCACGCGAGGGAGCGGACCGCGAGCCCAATCGCCACGATGAACCAGGCGATGCCCCATACCGCCACGGGAATCCCGGCCCAGAGGGCCTCGGGGCGGGTGAGCACGCGCTCGCAGTTGATGAGCCCGGATCTCGGGCAGATCAACGGCACCCCGGCATTGTAGTGCTCTGCGGCGAGGTACGCGGCGACACCCAGGCCGGTGACGCCGACCGCCACCCGGACGCGATCCCATCCTCGAACCGCCACCGCTACTTTTGGGGTGGCGTGAGCGTCCGCGCGGCGTCGCGCACGCCGGGGCTGTCACACACGCGCGCCGGCCGGCGCCCGTCCACGGCGCAGATCGCGGCGCTGAATTGATTGGCCGCGGCCAGGATGGCCTGCGCGGCCGCCGTCGTCCCGCCGGGGAGCCCCGCGGCGATGGTTTGCCAGCTCATGCCCGCGAGCGTCCCCGGGGAAAACGGGGCGCCCGCGGCCATGTACGCGCCGCCGATGAGCAGAAACGGGATGTCACCCGATGGATCGTCGGCGCGCATGAGCGCTTCCTGCGAGGCCGTGGGCTGCTGCAGCGGCGGATACCGCCCCGCGGCGTTCTGGGTGTTGCCCTCGAGTTCCACGGTTTCGAGCCGCAGGTACGGGCTCTGGTAGCGCGCGTGCACCAGCGTGAACGTCGGGGTCGCCGGAAAGACATCCGTGGTTGAGGACGTGGAGAGCTCCAAGCCCGTGAGGGTGCCGAACCGCTCCAGCGTCGCGACGAGCGGCCACCGGAGCACGGCGCAGTACGGGCACCACTCGGCACCGATGTAGAGCACGACCGGCGTCGCTCCGCCGGCCGCCGGCGCGGCCACGGTCTTGAGCGCACCGCCGCTACCCGCGCCGACGCGGTTCCACGTGGTGTCGGGGATGCTGCCCAGGTCACGCGCGACGTCCTGCGGCACAGGCCGGCCGCTCAACGCCGCGGCGGACCGCGACGCGCGCTCGCGTTGCCGCTGCTGCACGCTCGCGACGACCACCACCACGACGAGCGCCGCGGCGAGCGCCGCGAGCAGCCACCATAGGGCGGGGGCCTGCCTGGGCGGGCCGCCGCCCGCTCGCCGTGTCCGTCGTGGCGGCGTGTTCGAGCGCGTGACCTTCGGCATCGCGGCTCCTTTCGCGGTGCGTTCCCGGCTCCGGACCTCTCCCCGCATCGTACCATGGCGGACACCCCGCGCTCGGCGCCGCTCGGTCACACCGGTGAAACAAAACTCCCGTTCCGTTCGTAAGTGTGTCGTCGAAGATCACCGGACGTGCGTGCGACGGTTCGCCGGCCGGCCGCCGCCGGGTTGGTCGCCCGCGTGCTCCAGGCCGTGGCGGTGGCGCGGAGCCGCTCGTCGCTGTACCTCGGCATCCGGCTCCGGCGGCCGCCGGCCCCGGCCGACGCGTTCCGCATCGAGCTGCGGCTATTTCATCCCGGCGGAACGTGGAACCGGCTGGTGCTGGACGTGCGCCCGCCGAGCCGTCTCGACGCCGTCCGCCGATGGCCGGAGGACCTTGCGCTCCCCCAGGCGGCGGTCGCGCGCAGCGAGGGGACGCGTCTCGAGGTTTCGCTGCCGCTCGCCGCGCTCGGGGATCCGGTGAGCGTGTATCTCGAGGTCACGCGCGGCGGGCCGCTGCCCGTGACGATCGAGCGAACGCCGTGGACGACGGTCCGGCTAGTGGACATCGCCGCGCACGCCGCCCCGTAGCCGCATCATCCCGCCGGACCAGCCTCCGGACGGCCGCGAAGGTCGTCCCCCCGGTGGCTGTTTCGTGACATTCTTCTGGACATTATTGTGAGGATCCCGACGTTCTGCGGGATTAACCGGCCGGGACCGCGCGTCCGGCGCTAACGCCCTCGGATTGAGTAACTACGCAGGAGAGGGGGCGTCCAGGCCGACACCGCCGGCAGGGGTCCGATGACCCCGGCCATAACTAGACGCTACGCCCACGCCACGAGGTGATTGCAGTGTCCACCGAGCAAGCCACCCCGGCCCGCATGCGGGTTCTGCGCTACCCTCTCGAGACGTTTGGGCAGGCGGCCAGCACCATGCGCAAGGTCCTCTACGAGGTCAAGAAAGTCATCGTGGGCCAGGACCTGATGCTGGAGCGGATGCTCGTCGCGCTGCTCTCGCGCGGCCACATCCTGATCGAAGGCGTGCCGGGCCTCGCCAAGACCCTCGCGATCAAGACCGCGGCGCAGGTGCTCGACTGCCAGTTCCGGCGGATCCAGTTTACGCCGGACCTCGTCCCGGCCGACCTCGTCGGCACGCGCATCTACAACCAGCAGACCGGGGCGTTCGAGGTCGAATTGGGCCCCGTCTTTGCTAACCTCGTGCTGGCGGACGAGATCAACCGCGCGCCGGCGAAGGTCCAGTCGGCTCTGCTCGAGTCGATGCAGGAACGCCAGGTGACGATCGGCAAGCAGACGTTCGCGCTGCCGGACCCGTTTCTGGTGCTGGCCACGCAAAACCCCATCGAGAGCGAGGGCACCTATCCGCTCCCTGAGGCCCAGGTCGACCGGTTCATGTTCAAGGTGGTCATCTCGTATCCGTCGTTTCACGAGGAGATGACGGTGGTGGACCGGGTGACCGAGCGGACCCCGTCGGTCGACCGCGTCATGACGGGAGCGCAGCTGCTCGAGCTGCAAAAGGTCGCGGAGGCCGTGTACGTCGACCCCAAGCTGCACGAGTATGCCGTGAGCCTGGTGACGGCAACGCGCCAGCCGCAGGAGTACGGCCTCAACGATCTTGCGCGGTTCGTCCAGTACGGCGCGAGCCCGCGGGGCTCCCTGAATTTGGTCATCGGCGCCAAGGCGCTCGCGCTCCTCCGCGGCCGCGAGTACGCGATGCCCGACGACATCCGCGATCTCGCGCCGGAGGTCTTGCGACACCGGATCCTGCTGTCCTACGAGGCGCTCGCTCAGGACGTCACCGCGGAGCATCTCCTGCAGCGCGTCCTGGAGGCCGTGCCGGCGCCCCGAGTCCACATCGGAGACCCCTATGGAGACACCCGAGCGGGTGTTGAGGCGCCTCGAGTTTAAGGTCGTCCGCCGGCTCGACGGCTACCTGTTCGGCGACTATCGCGGGGTCTTTTACGGACCCAGCCTGGACCTGGCGGAGGTGCGCGAGTACCAGCCGGGTGACGAGGTGCGCCGGATCGACTGGAACGTCACGGCGCGGATGAACCGGCTGTTCGTACGGCAGTACCTCGAGGAGAAGGAACTCACGGCGTGGCTGCTCGTGGACCTCTCGCCGTCGATGTCGTTCGGGACGATCCGGCAGTTCAAGCGCCAGCTCGCCCTCGAGTTCGCCGGGGTCGCGGCCTACATCGTGACGAGGCACGGCGACAAGGCGGGCGCGATCGCGTTCCCGGCCGGGCGGGGATACGCGTTCATCCCGCCCCGCGCCGGCCGCGCGCAGGCGCTCCGGATCATCCACGATCTCGGCGTCCTGCCGGAGGCGACCGGGGGCGGGCGGACAGACCTCGCGGCGCTCCTGCGCCAGCTGGGCCGGGTCGTCCGGCGCCGCTCCCTCGTGTTTCTCATCTCCGACTTCCACACGCCGGAAGGGTGGGAGACCGCGCTCACGGAGATGCAACGGCGGCACGAGGTGATTGCGGTCCGCATCGAGGACCCGCGTGAGCGCGAGCTTCCGGACGTCGGGGGCGTGTACCTGCACGCCCCCGAGACCAACCAGCAACTGTGGGTCGACACGTCGGACCGGCGCGTGCGGGAGACCTATCGCGAGCTCGTGCGCGCCCGGGAGGCGCGCCTGGAGGCGATCACGCGGCGCGCCGGCGTCGATATGCTGACGCTCTCGACCGGCGCGTCGCTGGTCGAGCCGCTCTTGAAGTTCGTCCTGTTCCGGAGGCGCCGCCGGTGGAATTTACCTGGCCGCTGATGCTCTGGGGGCTCCTGCTGCTGCCGGCGTTCATCGCCTGGTACGTGTTCGGCGTGCGCCGCATTCGCGCCCGCGCGGCGGGGCGGTTTGCGGAGGCGCCGCTGTTCGCCCAGCTGGCGGTCCGCCTGCCCCTGCTGCGGCGCCACGTCGCGATGGGCTTGTACTTCGTGGCCCTCGGCCTCCTGCTGCTTGCCGCGGCGAGACCCGTGATGGCGATCCCGATGCCGGTGGACAAGGCCGTCGTGGTGCTGCTCATCGACACGAGCGGCAGCATGGAGGCGCCGGACGTCCAGCCCACGCGGTTGGAGGCGGCCAAGGCGGCGGCCAAGACGTTCCTCGACAACTTCCCGCCCGGACCCCGGGTGGGGCTCGTGACGTTCAGCACGTACGCGACGCTCAACGTGCCTCCGACGACCGACCGGCAGGCGGTCAAGGACGCCATCGACGCGCTGAAGCCGCAGGAATCGACCGCGATCGGCGACGCGCTCGCGGCGGCGATCAAGGCGATTCCGGGCCGGACCGCGCCGGCAACGAACCCGCAGCCGGCGCCGTTCGGGCAGGCGCAGCCGCCCGCGGCGGCGCAACCGTCGCCGCCCGCGCCATCAGGCAACCTGCCGCCGGCGGCGATCATCCTGGCGAGCGACGGCGGCGACAACTCCAGCCGTAACGATCCCCTGAAGATGGCGCTCCTCGCCAAGCAGGAGAAGGTCAAGATCTACACGATCGGTCTCGGCACGCCGGGGGGCGGGGTCTTCAACTACCAGGGCCAGATGGTGCTCGTGCCATTCAATCCCACGCTGCTGCAGCAGCTCGCCGCGATCACCGACGGGAAATTCTTCTACGGCCCGTCCGCGAACGACCTCAAGCAGGTGTACCGTGATCTGGGCCGAACGATTGGCTGGGAAAAGCGCAAGACCGAGGTGTCCGCGCTCGCGGTTGGCGGCGCCGGCGTGCTGATGCTCGGCGGAGGGCTCGTGTCGATGTTGTGGATGGGGCGCCTGCCGTGAGCTTTCTCTGGCCGGCCGCGCTCTGGCTGTACCTGCTGGTGCCGTGTTTCGTCGGAGCCTATGTGTGGATGCTCCGGCGTCCGGCGCGCGAGCGCGTGGTCTATTCCAGCCTCGACCTGGTCGCCCGCGCCGCCGCCGCCGGCGGGCGCTGGCGCCGGCACGTGCCGGCTGCACTCTACCTCGCGACCCTGTGCGCGGCCATCTTTACGGTGGCGCGCCCCATGACGCCGGTTCCGGTCCCGGACAACCGCACCGTGGTCATGATGAGCATCGACGTGAGCCGCAGCATGATGGCCACGGATGTCAATCCGACCCGGCTCGACGCGGCGAAGGCGGCGGCCGTGGAGTTCGTGCGCGCGCTGCCGCAGGGCACCCGGGTCGGGGTGGTGTCGTTCAGCAGCTACGCGACGCTCGTGACGCCGCCGACCGCGGACCACGACCGCGTCATCCAGGCCATCAACAACCTGGATCTCGAGTTTGCGACCGCGATCGGCGACGGGCTGTTGGAAGCCGTCTACGCGCTCCCCGGCCGGGAGCGGCCCGCCGGCGCGCCGAACAATCCGGGCTTCTACAGCCCCTACGAGAGTGTCCCGGCGCCAAATCTGACCCCGGAGCAGCTCGACCGGTTGCCGCCCGCGACCGTCGTCCTCATGAGCGACGGCCAGAGCAACCGGGGCGTGCCGCCGGAGCAGGCGGCCATCGTCGCCAAGCAGCTCAAGGTCAAGGTGTACACCATCGGCCTCGGGGCGCCGGAGGGGACGTTCCTGGAGCTCGGCGGCCACAGCATCTTCGTCCGGCTGGACGAAGAGACGCTCAAGGCCATCGCCCAGATGACGGGCGGGACCTACCAGCGCGTGACGACCGCGATGGACCTCCGGCGCGTGTACACGCATCTCGGCCGGATCATCGGCTGGGAGCGCCGTCCCATCGAGGTGAGCGGGATCGCGGCGGTGGGCGTCGCGGGGCTCTTCGTGAGCACGTTTGCCGTGTCGCTGCTCTGGATGCACCGCCTCGGCTGACCGGCACCCTCAGGTAATCGTCGAGCCGCCGTCGATGGCGACGCTCGCCCCCGTCATCAGGCCGGCGTCGTGCGACGCCAAGAACAGCACCGCGCCGGCCACATCCTCGGGTCTGCCGACGCGTCCCAGCGGGATGCCGCGCAGGCGGCCGGCCAGCCAGTCGGGGTTTTGCACGTCCGCGCGGTTGAGGTCGGTCTCGATCAGACCGGGATTGACCTCGTTCACGCGGATGCCGTACCGCGCCAGCTCGAACGCCATGGCCCGGGTCAGCATCGTGATGCCGCCCTTGCTCGCCGCGTAGTGCGCGAGGTTCGGCGTGGCGATCCGCGCGCTGGACGATGAGACGTTGACGATACAGCCCTTGATGTCCCCCGCCACCATGCGGCGCGCGACCGCCTGCGCCACGAGGAAGTAGCCGCGCAGGTTCGTGTGCATGATCCACTCCCGCTCCTCGAGCGGGATGTCGAGAAACGGCGTGCGGCGCAGCACGCCCGCGTTGTTGACGAGGATGTCGACGGGACCGAGCGCGGCCTGTGCCTGCTCGAGCATGCGCTCGACCGCGCGCGGGTCCGATACGTCCGCCTGGACGGCCAGGGCCCTCGCCCCCGCGGCCTCGATCTCCTCGACCGCGCTCCTGGCCTGCCCCTCCGCGCGGCAATAGTTGACCGCCACCGAAGCGCCGGCGCCCCCGAGCCGGACGGCGATCGCGCGTCCGATGCTGCGGCTTCCGCCCGTGACGAGCGCCACGCGGCCCGCGAGCGCATAGCGGTTTTCCACCATTGGCGGCCTCCTTCAGGTACGGGTGTGCGATCGCGACATTCGCGGGTGGGCCGCGGCTGCGCGCCGGCCCGGCACGGCCTGGACCGTGCCGAGCCTTCCGGGCGGGCTCGGGCGATCCCTCCAGCGACGCCCCCGGGTGCCGGGCGGCGTACACGTCGCAGCGAGCCGGCGACCGGTGTTAACGGCGGTGGCGGCGGCCGTTAAATGTCCACAGCCACCGGGCCTCACGCACAAGACCGGCGCAGGGCAAGTAGTCGGGCCGGCGCCGTCGAAGCCCTTCGTTTGGGTGCGCTGAAAAAGGGCCCGCGCGACGGCCGGGGGCGTACGGCTCGGGCGGGTACGGCGAGGAGCGGAAAGGAGCGGGTATGGCCGGAATACTCGAGGGCCGGACGGCCGTGGTCACCGGCGCCGCCTCCGGGCTGGGGCTTGCGATGGCCACCGCGTTCGCGGCCGAGGGCGCCGCGGTGTGTGTGGCCGACCTCAACGAAGCGGGCGGACAGAGCGTCGTCGAGGGGCTCCGGCGGGAGGGGAGAACGGCGGCGTTCACGCGGGTCGACGTCACGGACCCGGGCTCGGCCCGGGCGATGATCGAGACCGCGGTCAAGGCATTCGGGCGGCTTGACGTGCTGGTGAACAACGCCGGGCTCCAGCATATCTCGCCGGTCGTGGAGTTCCCCGAGGAGCGCTGGAACTATCTCCTCGCCGTGCTCTTGACGGGCACGTTTCTCTGCACCAAGTACGCGCTGCCGCATATGATCCGCGGCGGATGGGGTCGCGTGATCAACATCGCCTCGGCGCACGGGCTGGTTGCGTCTCCGTTCAAGGCCGCCTACGTCGCGGCCAAGCACGGGGTCGTCGGGTTCACGAAGGTGGCCGCGTGGGAGGCGGCCGCCCACGGGATCACGGTGAACGCGATCTGCCCCGGGTACGTGAGGACCCCGCTTGTGGAGCGCCAGATTGCCGACCAGGCGCGCGTGCACGGCATTCCGGAGTCGGACGTCGTCGGCCGCATCATGCTCGAGCCGCAGGCGGTGAAGCGCCTCCTGGAACCCGGGGAGATCGCCGCGCTGGCGGTCTACTTGTGCTCGGAACCGGCGTCGGCGGTCACCGGCGCGGCGATCCCGATCGACGGGGGCTGGACCGCCCGTTAGCCGTGGCCCCCCCAGGCGCCGTGGGCGGTTCGGGGCGGCCGGGACCGGTCTGTGCGGCGCGCGGCCGGCGTCGGGTGCCGCCCGCTAGAGCCGCGAGAGGCGGGGGTCGAGCGCGTCCCGCAACCCGTCGCCGAGAAAGTTGAAACCCAGCACGGTCACGAAGATGGCCAGGATGGGGAAGAGCGCGATGTGCGGCGCGAAGCCCAGGTAGTTCTTGGCGACGAAGACCATGGCGCCCCACTCCGGCGTCGGCGGCTGAGCCCCGAGCCCGAGAAACGAGAGGACGGAGGCGGCCAGGATCGCGTTCGCCATGCTGAGCGTCGTGGTGACAATGACCGCGGGCGAGATGTTCGGCAGCACGTGCCGGACGAGGATGTGCGCGTCCCGGACGCCGAGGGCACGGCTCGCCTCCACGTACTCTTGCGAGCGCACGGCGAGGACGGCGCTACGCGTGATGCGCACAAACGACGGAATCGAGGCGATCCCGACCGCGATCATCGCGTTCGTGAGGCTCGGGCCGAGCGCCCCCAGGATGGCGATGGCGAGCAGCAGGCCGGGAAAGGCCAGCAGCACGTCCATGCTGCGCATGATGAGGTTGTCGAGCCGCGGATAAAACCCCGCGAACAGTCCGAACGCCACGCCGCCCGTAAACGCGATCCCCACCGCGATCACGCCGATCGCGAGCGAAATCCGGCTGCCGTAGAGAATGCGGCTGAGCAGGTCGCGGCCCAGGTCGTCCGTGCCCAGGGGATGCGCGCGGGACGGCCCCTGAAACCGGTCCTGGACGTTGGGCTGCGCCGGATCGTACGGCGCCACGGCCGGCGTCACGAGCACGACGAGGCCGAGCGCCGCCACGACGGCGGCGCCGATCCGCACTTGCCAGGATCGGCCGAGCCGGCGCCACAAGGTGGGCGCCCGGTACCCCGGCGCCGCGATGGATCTCGCCAGCGCCTCGCTCACGGGAGGCCCGACCGGCTACGCATACCGCACCCGTGGATCCACCGCGGCGTAGGCGATGTCGACGAGCAGGTTGGTGAGGACGAAGGTGAGGGCCAGCATCAGGACGGCGCCCTGGACGACCGGGAAATCGCGGCCGAGGATCGCGTCCACGAGCAAGCGCCCCATGCCCGGCAGGGAAAAGATGCTCTCGGTCACGACCGCGCCGCTGAGGAGAAATCCAAACTGCAGCCCCACGATCGTGATGACGGGGAGCAGGGCGTTCCGGAAGGCGTGCCGGACGACCACCCCCGGTTCCCAGAGCCCCTTGGCGCGGGCGGTGCGCACGTAGTCCTGGTGGAGCGTCTCCAGCATCGAGGAGCGCGTCAGCCGGGCGAGGAGGGCGACCGCCCCGCTGCTGACCGTCACGGCCGGCAGCGCGATGTGCCGCCATCCGTCGACGGTCGTCAGCGGCGCGTAGCCGCTCAGCGGAAACCACCGCAGCGTAATGGCAAAGATCCACAGCAGGATGAGCCCGACCGCGAAGACCGGCATGGCCGACGCGGCCAGGACGGCGCAGATCGTGGCCAGGTCGAGCGGGGAGTTGCGGTTGTAGGCCGCGACGATCCCGACCGGCACGCTCACCGCGACGGTGAGCGCGACCCCCACGAGCGCGAGGGTGATCGTGACGGGGAGCGTCGTCAACAACTGGCGCAACACGGGCTCGTGCGACCGCACGGACCGTCCCAGGTCTCCGTGGATCAGGCGCAGCACGTACTTGCCGTACTGGACGTAGAGCGGCTGATCCAGTCCGAGCGTGTGCTCGACCTCGCGCACCACGTCGGGCGGCGCATCGGGGCCGGCCACCACCAGCGCCGGGTTGCCGGGCGTGAGGTGCAGGATGAGAAACACGAGCACCGACACGCCGACCAAGACCGGCACCGTGAGCAGCAGCCGTCCCGTGATGTACGAGGCCATGCCTCGGCGACGCTACTTCAACGTCAGGTCGAGCATCTTGTACAGGACGTTCGCGTGCATCTGCGGCACGGTCAGGTTCGGCGACGCGATCACGACCCGCTTTTCGTGCACGAGCGGCACCCAGATCGCGTTCTGCACGATAATCTGCTGCAGCTTTTGATAGGCGTCCATCCGTTCCCGGTCGTTCGTGCTCGACCGGCTGAGCTCGAGCAGGCGGTCCGTCTCCGCGTCGGCCCAATCGAACCGGTTCGGCGCCGGCCGCTGCTTGCTGTGGAAGTAGAAGTACAGGACGTCCGGCGTCACGTAGCGCACGTTGATGAAAAACATATCGTGCTGGCCCGCGCGGAGCGCGGCGAGAAACGCGGTCCACTCCATGCGCTGCGGCCGGACGGCCACGCCCACGCCGCGAAGCTCGGACTGCACGAGGTTCACGAGTTGCTCCACGCCGGGACCGGGCGAATAGAGAAACAGGAGCGACAGGGGCTGCCCGCCTTTCTGCCGGGGCTGTCCCGGCGCGGACTGCGTCCAGCCGTCTTCGTCCAGGATGTGCTTCGCCTTGCTCGGGTCGTACCGGTAGCCGGCCTTCTCCACGCCCGGCCACCACCCGGGCGTGCCCGGCGCGAGCGGGCCCAACGCCTCCGTGGCGAGCCCGTAGTAGGCCCCCTGGATGATCTCCTGGCGGTTGATGCCGTAGTTGATCGCCTGACGGACCTTGAGGTCGTCGAGGGGCTTATGCCCCAGCTTGAAGCCGATGAACGCGGTGTTGAGATCCGCGTACCGGATCACGCGCACGCGGCTGTCCCTGTCGAGCGCCGGCACCTGTTCCCCCGGAATCGACTCGGCGAACTGGGCGTCTCCCACCTGCACCGACGCGACCCGGGGCGTGTCCTCGACGATCGTGTGGAACACCACGGTACCGAACGGGCCCGGTCCGTGGTTCTTGTACAGCGGCGGTCCCCACGTGTACGCGGGGTTGCGGGTCACCACCAAACGGTCGTTCCGCACCCATTCCTTGAGGACGTAGGGGCCGGTCCCGTCCACCTTGCCGGCCCCGGTCCCGTAGTCGTCGCCGGCGCGGTTGACCGCGTCGGGATTGAGGATGCTGGCCGAGTACCCGGCGAGGTTGACGAGGAGGATCGACAGCGGTTCCTTGAGGTGCATGACCACGGTCGCGGGGTTCGGCGCGTCAACGCTCTCCAGCGGGCTGATGTTGAACGCCGTCGGCGATCCCTTCAAGGCGCGCCAGCGATCCATCGTGTACTTGACGTCGGCCGACGTGAGGGGCTTGCCCGACGCGAACCGCACGCCTTGGCGTAGCGTGAACGTGTAAGTCTTGCCGTCCGGGGAGACGGTCCACTTCTCCGCGAGTCCCGGTTTGACGTCGTTCGTGTAGTCGAGCGAGAGCAGCGTATCGTAGAGCAGGTAGTCCACTTCCGCCGACGACACGGCCGTGGTCTTCTCGGGGTCGAGCGTTTCCGTCTCCTCCGGCCGCGCAAACGTGAACGTCGCGTTCGCCGCGGGGGCGCCGAGCACGAGCCGGGGGAGGGCGACCGCGAGGACCACGAGCGCGAGCACACACCACCGCACGATCCGACTCATCTAGCGTCTCCTGGGGGAGCCCGAAGGCCGGGTGTGGATGCGTGGCCGCGTATTCGTGCGGCCGTTCGACGCCTCCTGCACCGGCGGGATCTCGTGCGCATTTCGTTACGGCCCCACGCCGGGAGCGCCGGCCGATCACGCGGCGTCGGCGTCGCGGCGACGGGCCGGGCCGTGAACCGCGTCGTCCCGGGACCGCAGGGGTGGCCAGCTCAGGCGCCCCGCAGCAGCCGGCTCTTGACCTGGGCGAACTCGGCCTCGGTCAGCGCGCCGGCGTCTCTGGCGCGTACGAGCTCGACCAGCCGGCCCGCGAGGTCCTCGGGCGCATCCGGGTCGCCGACCGCGCGAACCGCCTGCACCCGGCCGGCTACGATCGTTACGACCCGCTTCATGTGGTCCTTGCGCCGCGCGCCGAAGGTCACGGCATTGTCATCGTTGTTGAGCTTGAAGGAGGTCAGATCCGGGGGTTTCGGCGTCCCCACGGTGACGAGCTTCACGTGGCCGCCGAGCGGGCCCAGCCTGAGATCCACGGCGGCGATGCGGGAATAGGGGATCGAGCGGGCGCGCACGCCGAACACGCCGGCGCCCGTGACGAAGCCGGCGCGGATGATGAGCACGCGCCGGTCGGTCACGACGATGGCCTCGCCGGCCGACGTGCGGACCGCCGCGTCGACGATCTCGTCCTCGCAGACGTTGTCCCGCAGTCCCCTGCCCAGGTTCCCCGGCAGCCGCTCGACGAGGCTTGCGGGGCCGTCCGGCGTGGATGCTTCGGGGTCGCGGTCGACGGACATGAGGCTCAGGGCGGCGAGGTCACGGCGCCCGGCGCTCGAGGAACGCCGTCACCGGCACAAAGACGACGCCGGCCCTGCGGAACTCCGGCAGCATCTTTTGGATCACGGCCGGCGCCCCCGTCGCGATGTGGGCCGCCGCCACCACGGACCCGCGCCGCTCGGCCTCGGCGATGAGCGCGCGGACGTTCCGCGCGATGTGCTCGGGCGGGATATCGAGATACGTCCCGGTCACCACGAGCGGTACGTCAAGCTGCCGCGCGACCTCGGGCACAACCGACTGCGGCGTCTCGGGATTCTCGTTGAACCACAGCCCGCGCGCCTTCACGGTGCGCAGCACCGCGGTCATGACCCGGCGGTCCGCCGTGGCCCGGGAACCGGCGTGGTTGTTGACGCCGGCCACCCCCGGGACGCTGTCCAGATCGCGCTCGACCGTGCGCGCGATCTCCGCATCGGCCATGCGCACCCAGACCGTGCCCGTCACCGGGCCCAGGTCCGCCGGGTGGTTCGGCTCCAGCGGCAGATGGAGGATGGGCGTCAGACCGTGGGCGGCCGCCGTGCGCGCGATCTCCGCGGAGTACCGCATGTTGGGGAAGATGCCCAGGCCGAATGGTTCGTGCATCGCGTAGATGGGGGCGAGCTCCGCGAGGCTCGCACCCGCATGATCGAAGATGAGCGCCACGCGCGCGTGCACAGTCCCGGACGAGGGTCGCGGGACGAGCAGGCCGGCGCACAGGGCGGCGATCAGCGCGAGACGGACCATCGTGAGGCGCCGCCACCGGCCCGGGGCGGCGGCGCCCGGGGCAGATATGCCGGGCGTACCCATACGCCTATAGTTCCTCGCACACGTCACGGGTCCCTCGACCAATGCACGGTGTCCCGAGCTTTTTCGCCTCGTTCGCGCAGGAGTTCGGTCGCTGCGGAAGTAGAGGGGGGCGGACGCGCGTGCGTGCGCCGCGGCGGCGCGCCTCGGGCTCGCGACGTCCAGACGGGAGGTGGCAAGTGATCGAAGCTCTACCGCGCCGCATCGCGATGCTCGCGGCAGCCTTGATGTGCACGCTGGCGGCGGCTCCCCTCGCGGGGGTCGCACGTACGTCCGTCCGCACGGTGCCGGGCATGCCGCCCGTCGCCGACCCGCGGAACATCTACAGCGAGGCCGGACCGGACGATCTGTCGCCAAAGGTCGCGCACGACCTGCCGCGCGTCTACGTCCCGAACCTCCGATCGGACGACGTCTACGTGATCGATCCCACGACGTTCACGGTCGTGGACCGCTTCCCCGTAGGGCGCAGCCCGCAGCACGTGGTGCCGTCCTGGGACCTCCGCACCTTGTGGGTGACCAACAACGCCGAGGGCCGCACCGACGGCAGCGTGACCCCGATCGACCCGCGCACGGGCAAGCCCGGGCGCCCGATCGCGGTGGACGATCCCTACAACATGTACTTCACGCCCGACGGCAGGTCTGCGATCGTCGTGGCGGAAGCGCGGGCGCGGCTGGACTTCCGCGACCCGCATTCGATGGCGCTCCAGGCCTCGTTGCGCGTGCCGGGATGCGCCGGCATCAACCACGCCGACTATTCCATCGACGGGCGCTACGCGATCTTCACGTGCGAATTCAACGGGCACATCGCGAAGATCGACACCGTGCGTCGCCGGATCCTCGGATACATGCGGCTGCTGCCGTACAGCATGCCGCAGGACGTGCGGGCCGGGCCGGACGGCCGGACCTTCTTCGTCGCCGACATGCAGGCCGACGGCGTCTTCGTGATCGACGGGGACGCCTTCAAGCGTATCGGCTTCATTCCGACCGGCGTCGGCGCCCACGGCCTCTATCCCAGCCGCGACGGCACGAAGCTCTACGTCGCAAACCGCGGCTCACATGAGCTGCACGGTCCGCGCGCGAGCCCGGCCGGGAGCGTGTCCGTGATCGACTTCGCGACGCGCCGGGTCGTCGCGCGCTGGCCGATCCCCGGCGGCGGAAGCCCGGACATGGGCAATGTCAGCGCCGACGGGCGCTACCTGTGGTTGTCGGGCCGGTTCGACGACGTGGTCTATGCGATCGATACCGAGACCGGCCGGGTGCGCAAGATCCCGGTGGGAGCGGAGCCGCACGGCCTGACCGTGTGGCCTCAGCCGGGCCGCTACTCGCTCGGCCACACCGGCATTCTCCGGTGACCCGGCTCGGCGCGACCGGACGATGCCGCCGCGGCCACGGTTTGATCAGCCTTGCGGAGCGTGGCGCACTGACATAACTTTCAACGCGGACGCTCCCGCTCGTACCGTCTGCCGCCGGCTGGACACGCCGCACGGGAGGTGCGAGAATGACGGAGGGTATAAAGAAAGCAGCGACGCGGCTTTCGAAAACTCCTTGGTTGCTGCGCCCGTAGCTCAGGGGATAGAGCGGCTGCCTTCTAAGCAGCGGGTCGGGGGTTCGAATCCCTCCGGGCGCGCCAAGCCTTAATAATCAAGGCGTAGCGAGCGATCACCCCTCGTCGAAACGCGCAGAACGGCAGGCGCTCACCCCCATCCGGGACGCTCGCGGCGGAGACTGCGAGGAACTTTCCCAGGCATCGCAACGTCCCGAGATCGCGGTGGGGCCGCCCTGGCGGTCCGGTCCCGTTCAGGACCTGCACTACGCGCTTGGCTGGTTCACTGGCGAGTATCGCGACATGCATCTCGCTGGCTACTTGCTCTTCCTGGCGAGGTAGCGAGCCAGATCGACGAGAGCCCGCAGGTCGTCCTCGGTCGTGGGCGGGATGCGACAACGGGGCAACCAGGGTGGGCGAAGCCGTTCCTCCGTGCTCCCCCTGTTTGACATATGCCTAAATTCGACATCATAATGCATCTATTATGAGGACGACTATGAGGACGACACTCAACATCGACCCTTCCCTTGTCCGCCGGGCGGCTCAACTCACCGGAACATCCAAGAAAACTGTATTGGTGAGGATGGGCCTCGAGGCCTTGATCGCGAGGGAAAGCGCCCGGCGACTCGCCCGGCTCGGGGGTACGGAACCTTCTTTGAGGACCGTTCGCCGGCGTCGGTCACACCGGCTCACATGATCTTGGTGGACACGTCGGTCTGGGTGGACCACTTGCGCGTCGGGAACCGTACAATGCGGTCCCTTCTGGAAAACGGCGAGGTCTTGGCACATCCGTTCGTGGTAGGCGAGGTAGCGTGCGGAACTTTGCGCAATCGCCGGGCGATCATGACCTTACTTCAGGCGTTGCCGTACGCTGAGGCAGCCGAGCATGAGGAAGTGATGCGACTCGTCGAGGGGGAGCACTTGTTCGGCCGAGGGATTGGGTGGATCGATGCGCATTTGTTAGCATCCGCGCGTCTGTCGGCTGCTGCCCTTTGGACATTTGATGGGCGGCTCGCAAAGGCGGCGTCTACTCTAGGCGTTGTGTTTCACGTCTGAGCCCGCATTCCCGAAAACGGTCGTCGTGCCGCCATGCGTCCTCGACCCGGCGGCATCGATCGTTGTGCTCCTTGCCGATACGGGCGGTCTAACGTTCTCTCGATCGGGGCACGATGCGTAAAAAGCTCCCGATTGCGGCGTTTCGGAGAGGAGGCGCTGCCCCCTGCGGGACCGGCGTCGCTCATGGGCATCTTGGGTGATCGCGTGGGGACCGCTGGTCGCCGGGGGACTCCTGATCTGCGCTGCCCTGGTACTGGAGCCTCTCCCGCCGCTGCCCTTGCTCGGGGGCTTCCTTCTGCTCTGTTTGGGCGCTGAGTATCTTATCATTACCCTCCCGCAAGCAGGTACCGTCGCGTTCGGGCCCGCAGCCTCGCTGCCCGCCGCGCTCGTGCTGGGGTCCGGGTATGCCGGACTTTGCGCCGGGGTCGCGCAGCTCGCGGTCAACATGCAGCGCCGGCGTCCCGTCGCCACGATCGTCTTCAACTCCAGCCAGCGGGCGTTGAGCGTCGCCCTGGCCGGGGCGATCTGGAACCTGATCCAGTCGGGGCGCCTTTCTCTTGCCCTCGAGCACACATTCTGGCAACCCGACCGGGTGCTGCCCGCGGCGCTCGGTAGCGTGGCCGTCTACGCCGTGACGACCCACGTGGTTGTGAGCTTCTATTCCGCCATGCGGCGCGAGGTCCCGGTAACGACCGTGCTGCTGGGAAACGCATCAATCCGGCTCGCGACGACGTGGGTGCTCGGCTCGTTTGGGGTGCTGGCGACGATCGAGTTGCTCCGGATCCGCACCATGCCGCCCAATCTGCAGTTCGTGCTCGTTATTCCGATCGTGGGCGGGCTCGTCTTCCTCGCTTACGATTCCCACGGGCAGCAGAACCGCCACCTCCGTCGCCTCTACGCCGCGGTCACGGATCTCGTACAAGCGGCCGACCTCGCGCAGTTGTTGGACCGGCTCGCCGGGCTCGTCGCGCGGGTGGCCACGCCGTCCGCCCTGTGGGTCAGCCTGCGGAACGCCGACGGCGCCTTCGACGTGGCCGTGTCGCGCGGGCTCGATCCAGAGACGGCGCAGGGTCTTGCCGACACCGTCACCGCCGAGATGTGGGGGCGGCAGCCGGACGCTTCGGTGCATCTCGCGCGGGAGACCGACAGGATGCGCACGCATCGCCTTCCCCTCAAGGCGGCCGGTCAGCCGGTCCGGAGCGTCATGCTGGTGCCCCTGGTGACCGGAACGCACTTGATGGGATCGCTCGGGATGGTGCACTCGATCCCGGACTACTTCATCCCGGCGCAGGAGCGAGCGGTCGCGATGCTCGCGTCGCAGGCCGCGTTCGTCGTCAACTACCTGCGCCTCTACGGGGAATCGCAGCGCAACCTCGCGCGCGCCGAAGCACTCCAGGCGCGAAACGCGGACCTGCTGCGGGAGTCCGAGCGGAGGGCACACCAGCTCACGCTCCTGAACCGCTCCTTTACGCGCGTCTCGACCTCGCTGGCCACGGACGAAGTCTTCGGCGCGCTGGTGGACGAATTGCATGACACGCTTGGCTATCCGTTCGTGTCGCTCCAGTTGCTGGAGGGCGACGTCCTCCGCCTGGTGACGAGGCGCGGCTACGAAGGCAGGGAGGACCTCTTCCCGATCTCGCGCGGCATTATCGGCCGTGTCGCCCGCACGGGGCAGTGCGCGCTCGTGTTGGATGTCCACTCCGATCCCGACTACGTCGCCTCCGACGCGCGGGTGACGCAGCAGGTCAGTGTACCGATCATGCATCGGGGCGTCGTGGTCGGCGTGATCACCGTGGAGACCATCGAGCCGGTATTGGGCACCACGGACCTCGAGTTGCTGACCACGCTCGCCGGCTACGCCGCCGTCGCCATCGACAACGCGCGGCACTACGAGGAAGCGCGCACCCTGGCGATGACCGACGGGTTGACCGGGCTGGCCAACCGCCGGATGCTCTGGGAAGCCTTGGAGCGGGAACTCGCGCGGGCGAACCGGACGGGCGCGCCGCTGTCGGTGGTCATGCTCGAGGTCGATCGATTCAAGCACTTCAACGACACGTACGGGCACCTGCTGGGGGACTTCGCTCTGCAGCAGGTCGCGCGCGTCCTCAATCAGGAGCACCGGGCCCACGTGGACGTCGTGGCGCGCTACGGCGGCGATGAATTTGTCGCGCTCTTACCCGGGACGCCGAAGGCGGGGGCGACCGCGCTGGCCGAGCGGATCAGACGTCTGGTCGGCGGCGCGTCGTCGAAGCGCTCGCCGGCCGACACAGGCGCGGTCCCGGGCCCCCTGATCACGGTCAGCCTGGGCGTGGCGAGTTTTCCCGAGGACGGCCGGACCATCGAGACGCTCATCAGAGCCGCGGACCGTGCGATGTACACGGTCAAAGCCGCGGGCGGCGACGCCGTCGCGATCGCTTCGGAGGCCGGCGTGCGCGCCGCGGAGCGCCTGCATCACGAGACCCCGCCGCGCGCCGAACCATCCGTCCGACCCCGGGTCCACGAGGACTAGCCTACGCCGTCAGAGCGGCTCGCCCGGTCGCCAGGGAACCCGTGTCGCCGGCAAAATGCACGTGCGAGTGCGGTGAGGAACTGAGGCTCCGAACAGCTCCCCGGAGAATCGACACCGCGGACCGGTCGATCGACGGTGGCGTGTCGGCGCGAATCACGCCCGGCCGCGTGTCGCGAACGCCCCCAATTTGGGCATGCTTGTGGGTGTCGGCCGCAGGCCTTCGGGCCGCGGCGCGACGTGGATCGATGGCCCCTCGATCTCGACGGGGGCGGGGGAGGACGCATGCGACCGCTCGTGCGAGTCCATTATGCGCTTGTCGCGGTGGTTTGCCTCGTAGCGGCCGGCACCGGCATGGGACGCGGGTGGGCGCAGTCGCCGCTCGCGCAGATCGTGACGGACCCGCACGGGCGGTTTGCCATGGCCTTTCCCGCTTCATGGCAGATTGCCACGAAGCCCGAGGGCATGGTCGCGCTGCTGGCGGCCGGCCCCGCCGAGGGCGGCGGCCATGGCCCGCGGGTCAACGTCGTCGTCGAGCCGCTCCCCGAACCCATGGCGCCCGGCGCGTACGCGGCGCAGGCAGAGCGCTTGGTGGCGGTTGCGTTTCACGGATACACGGTGGTCCAGCAGGGGGACGCCACCATTGCGGGGCGTCCGGCGTACTACCGCTACTTTACGTGGGAACCGAACAACCTGCCGCCGTTGTATCAGCTGCAGGTGTACTTCACGTCCGCCCGGCTGGGGTTCGTGCTCACGGGGTCCACGACGAACGACCCCGATTCCGTTCGCCGCGACATGCCGCTGATTGTGCAGATCCTCAGCACGTTTCGGGTGCTGTGATCGCCGTCGCGTGGGGTGACCGGCAACGGCGCCGGGCCGTCCCGACGGCGCCGGAGCGGCGGAATCGCAGCCCGCGCGGACACGCGGCTACGGAAGCGCCCGCGTCACGTCCGTCTGTGAGAAGTCGCGCCCCTTGAACAGCAAGGGTTCACCGGTCGCCTTAGCCAGCGCGTAGGCGAAGCAGTGACCAAGATTCAACCGGGCCGGGTGTCCGCTCCCTCGACCGAAGTCACGGTACGCCTCCCGCGCGATGCGCGCTTGTTCTTCGGTGACCGGGTCGACCGTGATGCGCGCCTCACGTACCATGTCGTCGAACCCCCGGCTCGCCACCGGGTCGCGCTTGCGGTCGACAACCGCCGCCGCCTCAACGAAGTTCACGGCCGACACACGCCTGCTGGATGCGCGTTCGATCGCATCGGCGTACGCAGCGGCCTCCGGTTCGTCGAGCAGAATGGCGAGCAGGGCAGAGGCGTCGATGATCACCGCGGCAACCCGCGCTCGTCGTAGAGGAGCGTATCGTGATCGGTCGAGCGGATGCCCTTCAGCCGCGGCGCAGTCCTCTTGCCGATCGACCGCAGGCGTTCTGCGAGACTTCCGCGGGTTGCGCCGCGAACCCGCTCGAGACGTTCCCGGATCGCGAGCGTGATCGCCGCCGTCATGCTCTCGCCCGTGAGGGCGGCGAGCTCCCGAGCGAGCCGGTGCGTTTCCTCATTTTTCACGTTGAACCCCATAGCAGTCTATCCTTCTACCATGACGTGGTACCAAGATACCTTACGCTCGCCGCGGCGTCAAGCGATCGCACGCGACCACAAGATGGGCGCACACGGGGCGGGTGGATCAGTCCAAAGGCCGCCCGTACCGTTCGCGGGAGGCGATTTCGCCGAGCGGCTTGCGGGCTTTTTTCCCCCGGCCGGCCGGATCCGCCGGATATCCGAACGGCACAATCGCCAGCAACTCCATGGTCTCGGGAATGCCGAGCAGCGACTTTGCCTCCGGCATCCCAAGAAAGCCCACCCAATTCGATCCAACGCCCTCCGACCACGCGGCCAGCAACATCGACTGGATCGCCCGGCTGCCGTCGGAGACGCCGAACCTGGACGCCTTGTCGACGGCGACGGCGATCGCGAGCGGTGCCTCGGAGATGTACGGCCCGGTGCGGGCCACGCTGCCGAGCCGCGAGAGCATGTCGCGGTCCTGGACCACGATGAAGTGCCACGGCTGCCCGTTCTTGCTGCTGCCGGTGAGCCGGCCCGCCTCCACGATTCGTCGCACGACCGGCGGCGGCACCGGCGCGTCCCGGTATCTGCGGACGGCCAACAGCGTGCGGATCGCTTCGAAGACCTCCATAGGGGTTCCCTCCGGCGTCGCGCTTGGTTGCCGTTGTGTTCGGGCGCGCGGCCGCGGTCCCTTCGCCGGGCGTCCCGGCGCGCGCGCCTGCACCGTCATTCGCGGGCCGGCGGGCACATCGCGAGCGGCGGAGCGGACGAGCCCACGGCCGTTCCCGGTCTCATGCGGCCGCTCGTGGGGCATGACTATGACGGGGCGGGGAGGGCCTCAAGGCTACCACACCGCGCCGGCTTGCATGTGGCGGCGCGAGGAGGCGTCCATGGCACGGGAGGACTTGAGCGATCGGTCGCGGGCCACGGCTCGACCTCGGCGCGCCGAGTCGGATCGATTGCTCGCGTTTCTGGCAGGGCTGGCGACCGAAATGTCCGCCGTGCTCGACCTTCACGTGCTCCTGCAGCACATCATTCGCGCCGTGCACGACTCCATCGGGTTCGAATCGTGCGCCGTGGCGCTCCTGGAGACCGGCGGGGGCGAGGACATGCTGGTCGTCAAGGCCGGATCCGGCCTGCGGGCGGGTGCGACCGGATTGCGGTTCGCCCGCGGGCGCGGCTTGATATGGGAAGTCATGCAGCGCCAGACCCCGCTGATCGTGCCGGATCTCCACGCGGACGCCCGCGTGCTGCGCAAGGACCCCGGCGTCCGCTCGGGCATCTACGCGCCGCTCGTCTGCCGCACCCGGTCGATCGGGGTGTTGAGCGCGTACCGTGCCGAGGTCGACGCCTTTTGCGAGCCGGATCTTCACCTGCTCACCGTGGTGGCACGGTACATCGCCAGCGCGGTCGAGGTGAGCCAGCTGCACGACGCGCTGAAGAACGCGGCCGCGACGGATAGCTTGACGGGCATCGCCAACCGCCGGACCTTCATGGAGCGGTTCCAGCAAGAGGTCGCGCGGTCGGAGCGGACACGGCGTCCGGTCACCATCGTGCTCGTCGACCTGGACGGGTTCAAGCAGATCAACGATACGTGCGGTCACGGCGCCGGCGACGAGGTCCTCGTGGCGGTCGGGCGGGCGCTCAGCGCGGACCGGCGGGCGTGCGACCTGGCCGCGCGGTACGGCGGGGACGAGTTCGTCCTGCTGCTGCCCGAAACGGATGAAGCCGGGGCGAGGGTGGTGATTGACCACGCCGTCGCGGCCGGCATCCCGCTCCCCGACTCCGTCAGGCCGCACGGCGGGTTGGACGTCTCGTGGGGAAGCGCCACGTGGCCGGCTGACGGCACGACCGTGGACCAGTTGTTGCTGGCCGCGGACTTGCGCCTGTACGCGATGAAGGCCCAGCACGGGCGGCTTCCAGACCCGGCACATCACGGTCATTCCCGCGCGGTCGGTCGCTGACTCGTCGCTCCTCAACCGCGGGTCGCCGCCGGATCCCGCCAGACCGACCGCGAGAGCAGATTGACGGCGAGGAGCACCACCGTGACGACGAAGGCCAAGGCGGCCGTGAGCGACACGTTTCCCTCGTCGTTGAGCCCGAAGATCACGACCCCCAGCGTCTCGTGCCCCACCGAGAACAGCAGGATCGAGAGCGTCAACTCCGCGACGGCGGGGATGAAGACCAGGAACCAGCCGGCCGCCAGGCTGGGCCGGATGATCGGGACCACGATGCTGAGAAAGGCCCGCAGGGGACCGGCTCCGCCGAGGCGCGCGGCCTCTTCCAGCGTGCCGTGCACCTGGGTCAGGCCCGCGAGGACGGTCCGCAGCCCCATGGCCATGAAGCGGGTGACGTAGGCCAGCAGGATGATCCAGGCGGTGTCGTAGAGCCGCAGCCCCAGCAGCGGCACCGGCCGCAACCAGGTGAGGATCATACCGAGGGCGACGACCGTGCCGGGAAGCGCGTAGGGGATCGTGACGAGCAGTTCGACGGCGGCGCCGGCGCGCACGCGCGTGCGCGTCAGCACATAGCCGAGCCCCACCGATAGGGCCACGATCAGCGTCGCGGCGCCCGCGGCGAGCCCCAAGCTGTTCGCCAGGGCGCGCTGCACCTTGGGCACCCCCGTGAGGGCCTCCACGTAGTGCGCGAGGGTGAGATTCCCCGGACCCGGCGGCAATCCGTACGCCCGAACCAACGACGTCAGCAGAATGGCCGCGAGCGGGAGCGCCACGGCCGTCACCATGAGGAGGCCGAGCGCGGCGGCGGCCGGATACCGCCATCGACCCAACGCGACGAGCGATCGCCCGCCGGACGGCCCGCCGATCACGGCGAACCGAACGCGGTCCCGGAGCCGGCGCTGGAGCGCCAGCAGACCGCCGGCGACGAGCACGAGCCACATCGACAGCGCCGCGGCCACGTTGAGGTTATCCGGCCGGTCGAAGTTGAGGATCATCGAGTAGATCTTGGTAGTGAGCACGAGGTAGCGCGCCGGGAACCCGATCACGGCCGGAATGCCGAAGTCTCCGAGCGACGACATCAAGAGCAAGAGCGCGCCGGCGAGCACCCCGGGGAACGCGAGCGGGATGGTGATCTCGCGGAAGACCGCGCCGGGCCCCGCGCGCCCCATCCGCGCCGCTTCCTCCAGCGCCGGGTTCATGCGCTCCAGCACGCCGAGCGTGGCGAGAAACACGATCGGGTAGCCGTACAGCATCATGACCGCGATGATGCCCCCGGCTCCGTAGACGACGACCAGCGGCCCGGCAGCACCCGTGAGCGCCATCCAGACCCGGTTGAGGTAGCCGACCGGGCTCAAGAGGTAGACCCACGCGATGGCGCCGACAAACGGCGGGATCATGTACGGCAGGAGCAGCGCCGTGCGCCAGAACTCCCGCAGTGGCACGTCGGTCCGGCTGACCAGCCACGCCAGCGCGGCGCCGAGCACCGTCCCCCCCGCCGTCGCGGCGACCGATACGGCCAGGCTGTGCCAGAGCGCCTCGTATACCTGCGGGTCCGTGGCGATCGCCGCATAGTGCGCGACGGACACCCGGCCGCCGGCGAGGAACGAGTGCGCGATCAGCACGAGCGCGGGGGAGACGAGGGCAACGCCGAGCAGCGCGGCCGCGACCCCGGCGGCCGCTACCGCCGTGGCGCGCCAAGCGGTTCGCCAGCCTCCGCGGGCCGCTCGCGCCAATGACGGCCGGCCCTGCGCCTACTGGATGCCGAAGATCTGGGCGACGTTCTGCCTGATCTCCGCCCGGCGCTCGGCGATGTAGGCAAGGTTTGGCTGGATGATCTTGATCGAGGAGAGGGCCGGGACGCCGGGGGGCAGCGGGATCCCGGGGAGCACCGGGATGTACGCCCGCTGGACGAACAGGCGCTGGGCGTCGGGCGTGTACAGGTAGTTGACAAAGGCCTGCGCCGCCGCGAGGTTCGCCGTCGTTTTCACGATCGCCACCGGCGTGGGAATGAGGACCGCGCCTTCGGCCGGCACCACGTAGTCCACCGGCGAGCCCTGCGCCTTCGCATGCCGCACGAAGAAGTCCACGATCTGCGCGACCACGATCTCGCCGGACGCGAGCTTTTGCAGCACGTCCCCGTTGGCCTGAATGACCTGGATATCGTTCTGCCTGAGGGCGCGGTAGTACCCCCACCCGAATCCTTTCATGCTGGCGAACGTGCCGACGCTGGCGAACGCGGCGCCGGAGACGAACGGGTTCGGCATGCCGCCGCGCCCCCGGTACCGCGGCAGCGCCATGTCCCACCAACTCGCCGGCTTCAAGTGGACGGCCAGGGTGTTGTAGCCCAGGACATTGAAGATCAGGCGGACCTCGTGGTATCGGTTGCCGTCATAGTGGAAGGCGCGGGGCACCCCGCGCGCGGCCGGGGGTGCGTAGGCCGCCAGTTGGCCGTGCGTGACGAGGTTGTGCAAGAACGCGGGGTCGGCGAACCAGACGACGTCCGCTTGGATGCCGCCGGCCTGCTCCTCGGCTTGAAGCTTGGCCTCCACCGGGACCGTGCCGGCGCGGAAGATCTTCACCGTGACGCCCGGGGTGCGCTTCATGAAGTCCCCGGCGATGGCGTTGACGTCATCCTCCGATTCGGACGTGTACAGGGTGATCGTGCCGGACGGCGCGGCCGCGGCCGCCACGCGCCCACCGCCCACGTACCATGACATGAGCCACGCGGCGCAGGCCAGGCCCAGGAACGCCACGCCGCTTCGGAGCCGTCGCTGTTGCGCCACCCGCCGTTTCATCTCGCCCCCCGTTGCCGGTGACCGATCCCAGCTCGCCCCGGGTCGCTCGCCGGCGGCCGCGCCCGACGAGATGACGGGCCCGGCATTCGACCCCATCGTATCCGAGAGCGCATGCCGTCACAAGCGCGTCGCATCGGCGGTGGCGCAAAGGCAATCGGCAATTTCCCTACCCAGTTGCGCCCGCGCGGCCGATTGCGGCAGGACCTTGCAACGGGACGTCAAACTATCGCGTCCCGGCATCGGGGCGGTTGCGGGCGTGGGAGGTCACGCCCGTGAAGCGGCATGGAGGTGGTTCGCCATGGACGCGGCCGCTCGCGGTCCGCAGCGCATCTCGTGCGCCATCGGCGTCACGGCGGATGAGGGGTTGTTCCGAGGGCTGCCGGAGTCGATGAGACGCTGGTGCCTCGAACAGCACGTGAGTCAATCGACGCTGGCCATGCGCGTCGGTGTGAGCGCCTCCCACCTCAACCAGATCATCCTCGGTCACGTCCGCCCGAGCGCGGAGCTCGCACACCGCATCCGCACGGCCATCGGCCCCAGGGCGCGCTGGCCGGAGCGCGTCGCCGCGCTGGCGCGCGGAGGCGGCGCGCAACCCTAGCCCGCGTCGCGGGCCGCCCGCCGCGCATCGGCCGTGCGGGAAGCGCCGCGCGGGAGCATGCGATCGGGGTGCCGCGCGGTCTCGCCCCCGGGTGGGCTGCCGCGCCGGCGGCCCACCCGGGCGGCCGGCTGATAGCGTTCCCGAGGCAGCGGAAAGAGATATTAATAATAGGGGGCACGGATGCGCTCGACGCTCCGGCAAGGCCCCCGCGCTGGCATCGGGATCAGGGATGACATCCATCGGCTCGTGCTCGGTTTCGATCTGCACCTACAATCGTGCGGCGGCCTTACCGGAGACGCTCAGCGCGGCGCTCGCGCAGGACGTCGACGTCCCGGTGGAGGTCTTGCTGGTCGACAACGCGTCCACGGACGGCACGCCTGAGGTCGCTCGCCGGTTTCCCGTGCGTTACGTGCGCGAGCCGCGCCAGGGGCTCGCCCGGGCCCGGAACGCCGCCCTCCGGCACGCGACGGGCGATCTCATCGCGTTCGTGGACGACGACGCCACACCGCGACCCGGGTGGCTGGCCGCGCTGGTCCAAGTGTACCGCGACCGTCCAGACGCATGGTGCGTCGGCGGGAAGATCTCGTTGCAGCTGCCCGAGTCCATCCCGTCGTGGTTCGACCCGCGCCGGCGCGACTTCACGGCCGCGCTCAGCGCGCTCGACCTCGGTGCGGGGGTGCGGCGCGTGCCGTATCCGGACAGCGTGTGGGGCGCCAATTGGTCCGTGTCCCGCGAGGCGGTGCGCGCGGCGGGCCCCTTTCTCGAATGGCTCGGCCCGATCGGCAGGCAGCGGCTGCTCGGTGAGGAGACCGAGTACTGCTGGCGCATTCAACGACTCGGCGGGGAGGTCTACTATACCGGGGCGGCCGAGGTCATCCACCGGATTCCGCCGTCGCGGCTGACGAAGCAGTACTATCGCGACCTCGTCTACTGGCTCGGCCGGACCTCGGTGATCTATCCGGAGCATCCGGCGCCCGTCTCTGCGGAGCCGGTGTCCTGGTGGAGCACGCGCATCGCCAAGAACCTTGTCAAGGCGCTGGCCCTGCCGGGTTCCGTGGATGCCTCCAAGGCATTCACCGACTCCTTCCACCTGTGGTTTCACTGGGGCCGGCTCCATGAGCACCTGCGACGGGGGCTGGGCACCGTGGGCCCGCGCCGCCGCGCCGCGGTGCGATGAAGGCACCTGACGTTCGCCGCGCGGCCCGGCGCTCGGGCCGGCCCGACTGCGAGGACTGCGGGGTGGCGGGCTACCGGTGGCCGGCGGCCAGACGAACCGCCTCGGGCCGTCGCCGCAATCGCAGCATCGCGCCCACGCCGAATGCCGGCCCGAGGCTGAGCGTGGCCAGCGCGCCGGTCCACGTGAGCTCCCGCTGAAGGACCGGAAGGAGCTGGATGCTGACCGCCGTGAGCAGAAACCCGAGCGCGGTCTGCAGCGCCAGCGCGCTGCCGACGCGGCCGCGCTCGGCCAGCTCGCTGACGCTCGCCGAGAACTGCGCGGAGTCGGCGATCACGGCGATGCCCCAGACGACCGCCACGAGCGCGACGAGCACGGGCGCGCGGCCGAAGAGGAGCCCGCACGTGATGGCGCTCGCCCCACTCAGCGCCATCGCCGCGGCGGTCGTTGCGGTGCGCCCCACGCGGTCCGCGGTGACGCCCGCGGCGATGCACCCGAGCGCGCCGGCGCTGATCGCCAGGGCGGCGGTCAGGCTTGCCAGCCGGCCGGCGCCGCCGCTCGGGTCCATGCCGCTGGCCCGGAAGCTGGCGGCGAGGAACACGGGCAACCACGTCCACATCGCGTAGAGTTCCCACATGTGTCCGAAGTAGCCGAAGTTGGCCAGGCGGACGGCGGGATCGCGGAGCGCGCGCAACGCCCACCGCAGATCGATACGCGCGGCGGGCGCCTCGAACGGGCCCGGACGCACGAACCCGGCCACAATGCCCGCGGAGCACAGCGCGCCGGCCGTCGTGGTGAGGATCACCGTCCGCCACGCCACCACGGCGCCCAGACCCGCGACCAGATGTGGGA
Source organism: Bacillota bacterium (assembly GCA_021324255.1). Taxonomy (GTDB): domain Bacteria; phylum Sysuimicrobiota; class Sysuimicrobiia; order Sysuimicrobiales; family Segetimicrobiaceae; genus JAJPIA01. The sequence goes on along the minus strand of JAJPJL010000046.1, from coordinate 33,080 downwards.
GCGCCGTTCCGAGCGTGAGCGCCCCAACGAGCGTCCCAATGGCGATGCCGAGGTCCCGGCGGAACCAGCCGGTGACGAGCTTCATGCCGGGGGGGTACACGCCGGCCAGACAGCAGCCGAGCGCGAAACGCAGCGGGACCGCGGCGCGGAGGTCCCCATTGGTCACGGTGAGCAGGCCGTTCGCACCCGCCGCCAACGCCGCGCTGGCCATGAAGACCCCGCGGGTGGAGAGGACATCCGCCACGCCGCTGATCGCAAGGGCCAGCGCGCCGGCCACGAATCCGAGTTGCACGGCCACGGTGAGCAGCGCAAGATGCGCGGGGGCGAGGTGCCACTCGCGCGCCAGCGCGGGCGCGACCGCGGCCGCGCTGAACCACGTGCTCATCGCACCGATCTCGGCCGCGGAAATCAACGCAAGGGCGATCCAGCGGCCCCGCGGCGCGGACTCCGGCGTGGTCGCTCCCGGACGGACGGCGGATTCGGTGGGCACCATCGTCGCGAGCGAACACTTCGGTCCGGCCGGCGGGGGTCCTGGCGCGGACGCCGGACCGCGGCCGCGGCGCCCGCGCGGGCGGTCCCGCTGATCAGCGCGTCGAGCGTGCGGGCAGCCTTACCGGGTGCCCTTCATCGCGTACAATCGGGCGTCGGCGGTGTTGAGGAGCCCGTCGGCCGAATCGCCGTCGTCCGGGTGGGCCGCGATCCCCCAGGAGAGGGTGACGTAGCTGTCGGCGGGCGCCGCCCCGCCGGCGATCGGAATCTGCCAAAACCGCGTTGGGATCATCTGCGCGATCTTGCCGGGCGTATTCGGGAACAACAGCGCAAACTCGTCGCCGCCGTAGCGGGCCACCAGGTCGTAGCTCCGGGTCTGCCGGCGCATGGTCTGCCCGACGCTGCGGAGGGCGGCGTCGCCGGTCCCGTGTCCGTACTTGTCGTTGACGCGCTTGAACCGGTCGACATCCACGAGCGCGATGCTGAACGGCTGGCCCGTGCGCGCGCTGCGAAGTACTTCCACGCCGACCCGATCGAGGAAGGCACGGCGGTTGGGCAGCTCGGTCAGCGGGTCGGCGAACGCGAGCTCGGCCACGCGCTCGTGGGTCCGCGCAGCCTCGAATACGCCGCCGAGGTAGGTCGCGAGCAGGGACAGGAGGTCGAGATCGTCGCCCGTGAACGGGGCCGCGCCCGAGCGCTGCGCGCTCACCGCCCCGATCGCGCGGCCGTGCGCGAGGAGCGGCGCGTAGATCCCGGTGCCCCTGTCGTCGCGCCGGCTCCACACGCGCGGATCCTGGCGTACGTCCGCGATGGCCGGCGCCGCCGCGGCCTCGACGGCGGCCCACCACATGCTCGCGTCGCGGGGAATCGTCGCGTCGCGCAGGTGCGCGCAGATCCCCGTGGCGCCGACGATCGTGAGGTGGTCGGGAGTGCGCTCGTCGATGAGCGCGATGGCGGCCGAGTCGAACCCGACCGCCTCCCGCAGCGCCTCCAGGACGCGCGCCACGAGATGCGTCATGCTCAGCACCGCGACAAACTCCCTGGCCAGGCGCGCGAGAAACTCCAATGCTTTGTCGGTCCCGTCTCGAGACCGCATCCGGCGCCTCCGCGTCCTGCGCGTTCACGTCGAGCCGGGCCGCCGCGGCCGCAGGGCGTGCCGGCGGGCGCGGGAGCGGGCCCATGCGTGTCACTCCGTTGGATATCTGCCCCGAGGCACGCCGGCATAGACGCGCGGCGGCTCGGCGGCGTCCCCTCGGCACGGAGACGGCGCCCGAGGCCGCGCGGGCGCGGAGGGCGAGTGCGTCCGGCGCCGGCGCCGACGACAGGCTAGCGCTGCGTGTGGATCTGCTCCAGCAGCTTGGCCACGACCGCCGTCCAGCCGGTCTGGTGGCTCGCCCCGAGGCCGGCTCCGGTGTCGCCGTGGAAGTACTCGTAGAACGGGACGAGGTCGCGCCAATATGGATCCGTCTGGAACAGCGTGTTGTCGCCGAAGACCGGCCGCCGTCCGGACGCATCACGCAGGAAGATGCGGGTGAGACGCCGGGAGAGATCGTCCGCGATCTCCCAGAGCGTCCGGCGGGTGCCGGAGCCGGTCGGGCACTCCACGAGAAAGTCATCGCCGTAATAATAGTGGAACTTCTGCAACGCCTCGATGAGCAAGAAGTTGATCGGAAACCAGATCGGGCCCCGCCAGTTGGAGTTGCCGCCGAACAGGTTGCTGCGCGAATTGCCGGGCTCGTAGCCCACCACGTAGGTCTGCCCGTTGGCGGTCATGACAAACGGATGCTCGGCGTGGTATTTGCTGACCGCGCGCACCCCGTGGTCGCTGAGAAACTCCGCCGGGTCCAGCATGCGGCTGAGCACCCGCTTCATCCGGTGGCCGCGCGCGAGCGCGAGGAGGCGCCGCTCGCCCACGCCGGGCTCCTGCCACCGCGAGACGAGACTGGCGAGCCCCGGCCGGTGCGCCAGAAACCACTCCATCCGCGCGCGAAACGCCGGCAAGGCGGCGAGGCGATCCGGCTCGATCGTCTCGACCGCGAAGAGCGGCACGAGCCCCACAGCGGAGCGGACACGTAGGGTCCGCTCCGTGTTGTCCGGGAGACGCAGGACATCGTAGAAGAACTCGTCCTCGTCGTTCCACAGCGGGATGCCTCGCCCGCCGAGGTCGTTCAGCGCGCCCGCGATGTACAGGAAGTGCTCGAAGAACTTGGTGGCGACGTCCTCGTACGCTAGGTCGTCGCGGGCCAGCTCGAGGGCGATCGCCAGCATCGTCAGGCTGAACATGCCCATCCACGCGGTGCCGTCGGCCTGGTCGATGTGTCCGCCGGTCGGCAACGGCCGGCTCCGGTCGAACACGCCGATGTTATCGAGCCCGAGGAAGCCCCCTTGAAAGACGTTGCGACCTTCGGCGTCTTCGCGGTTCACCCACCACGTGAAGTTCAGCAGCAACTTGTGGAATACGCGCTCCAAAAACGCGCGGTCGGCCCGGCCCGTCACCCGCCGCTCGATCTTGTAGACGCGCCACGCCGCCCAGGCGTGCACGGGCGGATTGACGTCGTCCAGGGCCCACTCGTAGGCGGGGAGCTGTCCGTTCGGATGCATGTACCACTCGCGCATGAGCAGGATGAGCTGGCGCTTCGCAAACTCCGGATCCACGGTGGCGAGCGTGACGCAGTGGAACGCGAGGTCCCAGGCCGCGTACCACGGGTACTCCCAAGTGTCCGGCATCGAGATGACGTCGGCGTTCGTGAGATGGCGCCACCCGGCGTTCCGCCCCGTCAGCCGCGATGCCGGGGGCACGGGACCCGCGGGATCGCCGGTCAGCCACTGCTGGACGTCGTAGTAATAGAACTGCTTGCTCCAGAGCAATCCGGCGAGCGCCTGGCGCCGGACCAGCCGGGCATCCTCGGGCATCGTCTCCGTGCCGCCGGCGCGATAGAACGCGTCGGCCTCGGCCTGCCGTTCGGCCAGCACGTCCGTGGCGTCCCGAAACGGAGCCACGAGGCGCTGCCTGGAGAGCCGAAGGAGCACCGCGCGCGTTTCCCCCGGGGGCACGACCCAGGTGTGGTGGGCGGCCGCCTTGGTGCCGGTGCCGTCCGGGTTGACCGCCCCGCGCTGGCCGGACACGACCGCGTTGTTGATGCCGTCCTTGACGTAGGGAGTCCGGTTGGGGACGTTCCACAGACGGCTGAAGTTCGTGTCGTTATCGGTGAAGAGCAGCGCCGGCCCGCCGTCACACGCGAGCCAGTACTCTCCAAGCTCGTGGTGCGTGGCCTGGATCGAGCGCGCCCCGGCGCCCGCGGGCGGGCCGTCGTGAACCGCGCGCAGCCCGGGGCGCCGGTCGTCCCAACCCCACGACCACGTGTTGCGAAACCAGAGCGTGGGGAGGAGGTGGATGGGCGCGGCCTCGGGACCGCGGTTCGCGGCGGCCAGGCGGATGACGATGTCGTCCGGGGACGCCTTGGCATATTCCACGGTGACGTCGAAGTATCGATGTCCGGCAAACACGCCGGTGTCGACGAGCTCGTACTCGGGCTGCTCACGGCTGCGCCGGCGATTCTCCGCCACGAGGTCGTTATACGGAAACGCGCGCTGTGGGTACTTGTAGAGGGCGCGCATGTAGGAGTGCGTCGGCGTGTTGTCGAGAAAGAAGTAGTACTCTTTGACGTCCTCGCCGTGGTTGCCCTCGGGTTCGCTCAACCCGAACAGCCGTTCCTTCAGGATCGGATCGGCTCCGTTCCACAACGCGAGGGCGAAGCACAGCAGTCCCCGGTCGTCGCAGATGCCGAGCAGCCCGTCCTCGCCCCAGCGATACGCGCGCGATCGTGCATGGTCGTGGGGAAAGTACGCCCATGCCGAGCCGTCGGCCGAGTAGTCCTCACGGACCGTGCCCCACTGCCGCTCGGACAAGTACGGGCCCCAGCGGTACCACGGCGCCACCTTCTGATGCGCCTCGGCCAATCTGCGCCGTTCGGGGTCGGCGGCAGGCGGCAACAGCCGTCCCTCCTTCCTTCCGGTCACGGGCGGCAGGCCGCGCCCCGGGTTCCCATCATACCATGCCCGCTTCGAGCCGCCCCCGGACGCAAACGAAGGGGCCGTCCCAGACCCGCGCCCGCGGGACGGCCCCACTGCCGATCCGGACGATCTTGACCTTAGACCACGCGAAGCCGCATCGGCACCGCGATCACGACGGAGTCAGCCCCGAGACGTGGGCCGCGACCGCGGTGAGTCCGGCCGCCCCGAGGCCGGCGAGGACGCCCGCGGCGGCGAACAGCAGTAACCAGCCGTAGCGGGCGAACGGCCGGGCCACGAGCCCAAGGAGGACCCAGGCGAGCCATCCGGTCCACGCGCCGGCCGCGCCCGCAAGCACGTACCACAACCAGAGACCTGTCATGACGTCACCGCGGCGTTGCTCTGGCCCGAGATCGCGCACCGTCGATGCGCCGTGTGCACGGCGGGCGATCGACGATCGCGCTATTCTGCGTTCTGCCGGAGTTTTCCCACCTGCGCGTCAGTGCCGTCTCCGATAGTCGGACGGGTCGGGTGGGCCCGCGGGCCCACTCCGTTGCCGGCGGTTGGCGGCGACCAACTAGCGACCCGCGCCGGGCTCCGGTTTGGTCACGCCGATTTCGAACACCTGATCATAGAACGAGTAGCGCCGGTCCATCTGGATCGACACCCACAGCCCGAGGGAGGGATAGGTCATGGTCTTGATCGCGCGCGCCGTATCCACGAGCTCTTGCGCCGGTGCGCCGAGCGCCGCGCGAACCTCGGCCTCGGTGCTCCCGACGTGCACGCCCTCCGCGATCCCGTACTCGCTGTCGTTCAGCACCCAGACGCGGTAGATCGTGCCCGAGGGTGACACGCGGGCGCCGACCCCCCGATTGGACGGTGGACCAAACCACTCATAGAGCATATTTCCGTCCGGCAACGGCTGCGTGGTCTTGGCCGGGCCGAGCGCGGCGACGGCATCCTGGACGCGCATGCCGAGCCGGACCGGGCCAACCGCCTGGCCGGGCACGACCGCGCGCAGCGGGCGCGCGACCGGTTGCGGCCGGCTCGGCGTCACCGGAGCGGCGCTCGGGAGCGCCACGCCACGGCCGCCGTGCGCCGGCGCGGAATCCGGCAGCATGCGCCCCACCGTGGACGCCGACGGCGCGTCTCCCGCGGCGCCAACGAGCAGGACCAGCTCGTCATGGGCGGGCACGACGCGAAACGGCATGGGACGCTTGAGTTCAACGACGATGCGCACAACCTGCGGCTGAAACTGACCGACCCGGATCCGGGTCACGGCGCCGCCCGCGAACGGCAGGGTGCCAGCGCGGCCCTGCAACTCCGCCGGGGAGAGTTGAAACACGATCCAGTTGGGCTGCACGTTCACGAACCGGTACGTGACCGGCGCCGAGGCGACGACGGAGAGCTGCACGTTCGTCGCCGTTTCTGCCGCCGTGATCCTGGTGACGACCGCCGGGGTCGCCGCCCCAGCCCCGGTCGATCCCGCCGTCGCGATCGCGCAGACGACGACGATGAGGACGACTGCCAGGCGATAGCGGTCACGAGAGGATGCGCTCATGCCGACGACTCACCTCCGTTGGCGTTCCCCCCGCGCCCGGCCGCTCCATTCGCGGACCGGCCGCGTAGGGACGGCGATAATTTGATGCGCGTGCGCCGGGTCCTGCTCCACGGCCGGCGGGCGGGCCGGATTGGGTAGAAAAACGTCAGATATCTTCCGGGGCCGGGCCGGCGCCGCGCGCGGGACGCGGCGGGGAGCGTCGTTGCTCAACCGTTACCCGCGCGACGGGAGGACCGGTCCCGGCTGCGGAAAAGACGGTCGCAAAAAGGGGGAGGAGCCCAGTGACCGACGGACCCGTTACGACGGCCAGATCGCCTCGAGACCTCGCGCTTCTCTGCCTCCGGTTCGGGCTCGGCATCCTGTTTCTCCGCGCCGGCTGGGCCAAGGTGTCGTCGCTTGCCGGCATCATCGGACTGTGGCAGCGGTTGCATCTTCCGGCGCCGCACGTCTTCGGGCCGGTTCACGCGGTCGTCGAGTTCGGCGGCGCGATCTTGCTCCTGGCCGGGGGCCTGACGCGCGTCACGGCGTTCCTGCTGGCGGTGGACATGGTCGGCGCGCTGCTCCTCGTCAAGATTCACACACCCGCGACGTTCATCGGGGTGGAGTGGCTTGCCCTGTGGATGAGCCTCGCGTTGCTCGTGACCGGCGCCGGCGGCTACTCCCTCGATGCGCGATTCCGGCGCGGCCGGTCCCCGGCCGGTTCGCGCTAACCGCGCACGGGCACAGCGGACGCCGCCGGCCGCGGTATCCGGCGCGCGGCGAGGACCGCCGTGAACGGGACAGGCCATGACGGATACGGGGTCGCCGCGGGTGCACGGTGATCCCGGCGAGGGGATCGGCACCGGTCCATTGAACTGTCGCGTGGCGCGGTGTGCGCCGCGCAGGGCGGCGTCGGAGGCGGAGGCCGGTGGTGGTTCCCTTTGACGGCGAGCGGCTCCAGCGCGCGATGCGTGCGAGGGGCCTGGACGTGGTGCTGGCGACGAGCCGGCATAACGTGACGTACCTGACGGGCGGGTACTACAATCCATTCTTCGGCCGGGAATCGCCGTTTGGCCGCGGCCAGTACCTGGCGGCGGTGGCGGTGCCGGCCGGCCGCCTGGAATCCGCGTTCTACGTCGGCCGGGACAATGAGCTCGACTTTTTGCAGGCGTTCGGCCCGCTCTGGATCGGCGACGTGTATTGGGCGCCGCGCCGGCCGAACATGACGGTCGAGGTTGCCGCCACGGCCGCGGAGGCGCTGCGGCGCCGCGGCCACGCCCACGGCACCGTCGGCGTCGAGTTGCCGTTTCTCCCCGCGGATGCGTTCGAGGTGCTGCGCCGTGATCTGCCCGGCGCGACCCTCGCGGACGCGAGTCCGGTCCTGGCGGAGCTGCGGGCCGTGAAGCGCCCGGCGGAGATCGAGCGGCTCGAGGCGGTCCACCGGATCACCGCGGAGGCGATTCGAGCGGTGCTCAGTGACGGCCGCCCCGACCTCACGATGCGCGATGTCGCCGCGGCGGTGCGGCGCCAACTCGAGAGGCGGGACGTCGCGTACCTGTACGCCTTGACGAACGTGGGGCCGGGACTGGTGCGGGCGGCGACCTCCGAGCCGTGGGGCCGGGGACGCCCGCTACACGTGGACGCGGGCGCGGAGCTGGACGGCTATCGCTCGGACGTCGCCCGCATGGGCTCCATCGGACCCGCTCCGTCTCCGGCGCGGGAGATGTTCGACGGCTGCGTGGCGGCACAGGCACGGATCCGGCGGAGCATCTCGGCGGGGCTGCCCTGCAGCGAATTGTGGCGGATCGGCGCCGACGCGGTCAGCGCCGGGCCTTGGGGCCGCCTCGGGAAGTTTCAAGCCCACGGCTTGGGGCTCGTGAGCCACGAGCCTCCGGAAGTCACGGCAGACGCGGACGGGATCCTCGAACCCGGCATGGTCGTGTCCATCGAGACCGACGTGCTCGATCCCGAGACGGGCCACATCAAGCTCGAGGACACGGTGGTGGTGACCGCGACGGGGTGCGAGGCCATCGGCGACGCGCACCGTGACTGGTGCGTCGCCGGCGCGCGCCCCTGAGCGCCCACCGGCGGGACGGCCGGGACCCGATCGCGTGGCGCCGGCGGTAGGCGTGATCCCGAGCAGCAGGAGCCGGCACCGTGGGGCTGCGAACCTCCACGGCTGTGGAGGATCCCCAGGCATTCGCCCGCACGCTCAACAGCGCTGCCGGGAGGATCGCGACGGAGTGGGCCGCGCGCCTCGCGGCCATGCCGGCGTTTGCGACCCGTGACGGCGCATCGTTGGAGGCAGCGTGTGCGGCGCACCTGCACGCGCTGGCCCGGTGGCTCGGCTCCGCCGCCGACGACGATCTCCGGCGCGCCGTCATCGCGCAGACGCAGGCGTGCATGCAAACCGGGCTGGCGCTCGCGGATGCGGTGCGCAGCTACGTGACGCTCGACGACCTGTTGTGGGACGAACTGGAGCGGGAGACGGCCGGCCCGGTCAGGTCGATGGCGGCGGCCAAACGGCTGAGCGCCGGCCTCGGCGTCACGGTCCTCGCGGTCGCATCAGAATACCAGCGCGCTACGGCGAGCCGGCTCGCGCTCCAGCGGGAAGAGCAGGAGCGGCTCGCGTTACGCCTGGAGCGCACGCAGGTCCGCGACGCGGCCACCGATCTCTACACGCGCGCGTATTGTCTCGACGTCCTCGACCGGGAAGCGCGGCTCGCGCACCGCTACGCGTATCCGCTGTCGCTGCTGGTCATCGACGTGGACGACTTCGATGCGCTGACCGTGGGGCTGGGCACCGAGGAGAGAGACGAGGTCGTGCGAGGCCTGGCCGGGCAGCTCGTGTCCGCGGTGCGCGAGGTCGATCTCGTGTGCCGCCTGGGCCACGACACCTTCGGCGTCATCCTGTCGCATATCCCCGCGGGCGCCGCGGCCGGCGTGGCCGAGCGGTTGCGGTTGGCCGTCCAAGATTGGACGCTGTCCGTGGGCGACGTCAGGCTCGATCGGCGCGCGACGATTTCCGTGGGTGTCGCGGGCCTCCCCGAACACGCCAGCACCGCGGGCGAGCTGTTCCTGCGCGCCGAGGCCGCCCAGGCGCACGCTAAGCGGGCCGGAAAGAACATGGTGGTCTCGGCCAGGGACGTACCCGCGTGACCGAAGCGACCGGGCCGGGCGGGAGGAGGGACGGCATGCCGGGTGGAGACGGCGATCTCAGCGGCGGCGTCGACGGGGGACACGGCATCCTCACGGTCCGGGGCAGCGATGTGCACCGGACGTGGAACAATATCCGGTACAAGACGGGGCTCTCCGCGAACAACGTCGGCGCGAAGCAGCTGTCCATGAACGTGGCCGTCATCCCGCCCGGCGGCGTCGCGCACGCGCACGTCCACGTCGGCTTCGAGGTCATGCTGTACATCCTGCAGGGCCGTGTCCGGCACGAATACGGCCCGGGCTGCGCGCTCAGCCTGGACAACGCGGCGGGCGACTTCATCTTTATCGAGCCCGGGATTCCGCACGAGGTGATCAACCTCAGCGAGACCGAACCGGTGGTCGCGGTGGTGGCGAGATCCGACGCCTCGGAGTGGGAACACATCGTCCCGTACGAGCGCCGGCGATAGCGCGCTCGCCGGGCACGTCGGGGGAGCGGCCGGGCTAGTCGGCGGTGGGCGTCCGGCCCGCGCGCGGCCGAGACCGCGGCGGGTGCCGCTCAGGCCGTTTGCTTATCGCGTTTCCACCAGCCCGTACGCCTGACGCCGATGAGATCGACGTTCGTCACGGCGAGGTCGACGCGGCGGCCGCACGGGTCGTGGTGCGTCAGCGCGATGGTCACGGTGACGTCGCGCCGAGGTTCGCGGCTGCTCGCCTCGGTGCCGACGACGATGGCGAGCGTCGTGCCGCGGCCGATCTCCTGGGCCAGCCAGCGGCGGTAATCGAAGTAGTTGTGGCAGGCCGTGCACCACAGCGGCTTGGCGCTCGTCGAACGCGCGATCGCTACGGTGATGATCGGCTTCGCGGTCGAGCCACAGGCCGGACACGTCATGTGCGGTCCTCTCGCAATGCGCCGTTTGACACCGCCTCTAGCGTGCCGTGTTTGCCCAGGACGTTCAGCCGTCCGTCAGGATGATTACGCAGTCTCGACGGAATGCATAGCGGGATCGAACGCGCCGGCCTCGGATCGTCGGCGCTGCGGTCGTGCGTCTATCGATGGGCTCGGTAGGGGGTGGGCCCGAACGCAACCCGTCACAGGCCGGGCTGCGGCTCCCGGCGGCTCGCCGGGGAGCGGTCGTTGGATGCGGTGCCGGCGTTGCGTCTACGGCATGCTTGACGGGCGCACGCCTGCGGCGCCGGCGACGCGGTCGATCTTGGCGGCCATCACGAAGTCCGCCTCGGCCAGGCCGCCGATCTTGTGCGTCCAGAGGTCCACGCGGACCTCGCCCCACCGGACGTACAGGTCCGGATGGTGGCCTTCTTGCTCCGCGACCGGCGTGATCGCGTTCACGAAGTTGACGGCCTCCACGAAGTTGTGGAACCGGTACGACTTCACGATCTTTTTCTCGTCCTCGACGCGCCAGCCGCTCAGTTGCGCGAGCAGCGGCGCGAATTCCTCGCGGCTGAGCGGCGGCGTGCCTCCCCGGCATGGGACACACTTGCGGTCGGCAAGCTCGGCGCTCATGGCGAATCCCTCCGTCCGGTCAGGGTGTGGCGCAGGCTCGTCTCGCATTCATTATACGACTATACGACGGTGCGACGTGCGGGCGAAGGCCGCCGAGCCGCGACCCCGTCACTCGTCCTCGGGGTCGACCCACTCCTGCTCGTCCGGCACGAACGAGCGCAGACACGCCGGGCACGTGACGCGCTCCTCGTCGTCCGCCGGAACGAGCAGCAGGATCGGCGACGCGCAGTGCGGGCACACAACCCGGACCATGCCGCGATCGTAGCAGAGGCGCCCGCCCAACGCAAAACCCCCGCGGGCACCGCGGGGGTAACGACTGCCGCACAATGTGTTCGTCCGCAAATCGTCACTGTCTATCTTGCCCCATTCGCCGCGCGTCGTATCGTGGTGCCGCGCGCTGTTTGATAGCATGAGGAGTAACGCGACCCAGGGGGTGACGGTGATGGCCGAGACCTCCATCGGCGCCGGCGCATCGATCGGACGCGTCCGGCTCCGCGTGGCCGACCTGACCGCGATGACCCGGTTTTATTGCGACGTGCTCGGTCTCCGCCGCGCACCGGGCGACGATGATCGCATCGCGCGACTCTCCGTGGACGGGCGCCCGCCGTTTCTGTTCGAGTTGGAGGCCGTTGCGGGAGCGTCGCGCCCGCCGAGGGGATCGACGGGCCTCTACCACAGCGCGGTCCTCCTGCCGAGCCGGGCGTGGCTCGGCCGGCTGCTCCGGCACCTGGCACGATGCGGCGTCGCGCTCGACGGCGCCTCCGACCACCTCGTCAGCGAGGCGCTGTATCTCAGGGACCCCGAAGGCAACGGCGTCGAGCTGTACGCGGACCGGCCGCGGGAGACCTGGCCGCGGCGAGGCGGCGCGATCGTCATGACCACGGAACCCCTGGATCTCGATGCCCTGGCGGCGGCTGGCGCCGAGGGCCCCTGGAGCGGCGCGCCGGCCGGCACACGGATCGGCCACATCCACCTCAGGGTGGCCGCCCTCGACCGGGCGGAAGCGTTCTACCACGGCGTCGCGGGCTTCGACGTGACGCTGCGGGCCTACCCGGGCGCGCTGTTCTTCTCCGCGGGCGGCTATCACCATCACGTCGGCGTGAACGTGTGGGGCAGCGCCGGCGGGTCACCCCCGCCCGGTGCGGCGACGGGGCTGCAGTCGTTCGCGATCCTGCTGCCGGATGGCCGCGAGCTTGCCGAGGTGGTGCGGCGCGCCGGGGCGGCGGGCGTCGCGATCGAGACCGGCTCCCCCAGGGGCGGCGCGGTGCTGCTCCGGGATTGGGATGGGATCGGCGTCGAGGTCGTCGCGGAGACCGCTCCGGCGGGTCAGCCGGAGCCGCCCGCCGCGGGCCCCGTCCCGCGCCGCGCATGACCGGTCGGGCGCTCATGCGCGACCTCGCGCACGACCTCGGGCGCCGCGTGCGCGGCGAGGTCCGGTTCGACGCGGCGTCGCGCGTCCTCTACAGCACGGACGCCAGCATCTACGAGATCGTGCCCCTCGGGGTGGTGCTCCCGCGGGACGCCGACGATGTGCAGGCGGTCCTCGAGATCACGCGCGCGGCCGGGGTCCCCGTCCTACCCCGCGGCGGGGGAACGAGCCTGGCCGGGCAGGCGGTCGGGCGGGCGGTGGTGCTCGACTTTTCAAAGTACATGAACCGCGTCCTCGACGTGAACACCGAGGCTGGCTGGGCGAGGGTCGAGCCGGGCATCGTGCGGAGCGAGTTGCTGGCGACCCTGGCGCCCACGGGGTACATCTTCGGCCCGGAAACCTCCACGAGCAACCGCGCGACGATCGGGGGCATGATCGGAAACAACTCCTCGGGGTCCCGGTCCATCGTCTACGGCAAGACGGTGGACACGGTCCTCGTCGTGCGCGCGATGCTCGCCGGCGGCACGCGCGTGGTGTTTGGGCCGGTCGACGCGGCGGACGCGGCCGGCCGTGCACGCCGGGACGATCACGAAGGCCGCATCTACCGCGAAGTCGGCCGCATCGTCGCGGCGACGCGCGACGAGGTGGCCCGCCGCTTCCCCAGGGTGCAGCGGCGCGTCGGCGGCTACAACCTCGACGAGTTTCCGCCCGAGGGTCCGGTGAACCTGGCCAAGCTGATTGTCGGTTCCGAGGGCACGCTGGCGGTGGTCACGGAGGCGACGATCCGCCTGGCGCGGCGCCCCGCCGCCACGGTGCTCGCGGTCTTTCAGTTCGACGACATCGTGCCGGCCCTGGAACACACGCCCGACGCGCTGGCGACACAGCCCAGCGCGGTCGAGCTGACCGACAAGTTCATCCTGGACATGGCGCGCCAGGCGCGCGAACACCGGCACAAGCTCACCTTCGTCGACGGCGATCCGGGCGCAATCCTCGCCGTGGAGTACGCGGGGGACAGCCCCGCGGAGCTGGTGGCGCGGCTGGATGCCCTCGAGGCGCGGATGCGGCGCGCGGGGTTCCGCGGCGACATGCGGAGGATCATCGATCCGGCGGCGCAGGCCAATCTCTGGGCGGTGCGCGAGGCCGGCGTCGGCCTGCTGCTCGGGATGAAGACCGCCCGCAAGCCGGTGGCGTTTGTCGAGGACAGCGCGGTGCTGCCCGAGCGGATCGCCGAGTACACGCGGCGGTTTCGTGACATCGTGCGGCGTCATGGGACCGAGGCATCGTTTTCCGGGCACGCCAGCGTCGGCTTGCTGCATACGCGTCCCATCCTGGATCTCAAGCAGCCCCGGGATGTGGGGGAGATGCGCGCGATCGCCGAAGAGATCAGCGACCTGGTCCTCGAGTTCGGCGGGGCGTTGAGCGGCGAGCACGGGGACGGCCTGTCGCGCGGCGAGTTCGTGGAAAAGATGTTCGGGCCGGTGCTCTACGGGGCGTTTCGCGAGGTCAAGGCCGTCTTCGATCCCGAGGGCCTCATGAACCCGGGGAAGATCGTGGACGCGCCCCCGATGACGCAATCCCTCCGGTACGGCCCCGCGTACCACGCGGCCGAGCCGGTCACCGTCCAGGACTTCTCGCGTGACGGCGGGTTTGCCAACGCCGTGGAGCTCTGCAGCGGCGTGGGCGCGTGCCGGAAGCAGCGCGGGGGTACGATGTGCCCCTCCTACATGGTGACGCTGGACGAGACGCACAGCACGCGCGGCCGGGCCAACGCGCTCCGCGCCGCGATCACGGGCCGGTTGCCCGGCGCGCTCGGCAGCCGCGACCTGTACGACGTGATGGATCTCTGCATCGCGTGCAAGGCGTGCAAGGCGGAGTGCCCCAGCAACGTGGACATGGCCAAGCTGAAGCACGAGGTGCTCGCGAGCTACTACGACGAGCACGGGCTGCCGCCCCGCGCGCGCCTGTTCGGCACGATCGCCGCGCTCGGTCCCATCGGCTGCGCCACCGCGCCCGTGTCCAACTGGCTGCTGGGGGCGCCTGCGGTGCGGTGGAGCCTGGACCGCGCGCTCGGGATCGACGCGCGGCGGCGCTTTCCGGCGTTTGCGCGCGAGCGCTTCACCCGCTGGTTTGGACGGCGCCATCGGGGCGGCGGGAACGGGGCGGCGCGCGCCGCGGGCGGGTCCGCCGCGGCGGGCTCCACGACCCGCGTGGCGCTGCTCGTGGACACGTTCACCGAGTACTACTACCCGGCCATCGGCCAGGCCGCGGTGCGCGTGCTCGAGGCCGCGGGGTGCGCGGTCGAGCTCGCGCCCACGCGCTGCTGCGGGCGGCCGATGATCTCCAACGGCATGCTGCGCGAGGCGCGCGCGCTCGCCGAAACGAACGTTGAGCGCCTGCGGCCGTACGCCGAGCAGGGGATTCCGATCGTCGGGCTGGAGCCGTCATGCGCGGTGACGCTCAAGGACGAGTACCCGGACCTCGTACCGGGTCCCGTATCGGCCGCCGTCGCGGCACGGAGCTACTTGTTCGAGGAGTTTCTCGCCGAGCTTCACGGCGCGGGCGCGCGGGTGCCGTACGTGCGCGAGGAGCGGCGGATCGTGGTTCACGGCCACTGCCACCAGAAGGCGATGGTGGGGATGGGGCCGTCCCTCGCCGTGCTCGGCGCGGTGCCGGGGTGGCGCGTCGAACCGGTCGACTCGGGATGCTGCGGGATGGCCGGGTCGTTCGGGCTCGAGCGCGAGCACTACGACGTATCCCTCGCGATGGGCGAGCGCGTGCTCTTCAAGGCCGTCCGGGCGGCGCCGCCGGACGCGCTGATCGTCGCGGCGGGGGCCTCGTGCCGCCAGCAGATCGCGCACGGCACGGGGCGGCGGGCGTGGCACCCCGCCGAGGCCCTCGCGGCGGCGCTCGACGGGCGATCCTGAGCGACGGCCCTGAGGGCGCCGGCTCGACCCGGTCGACACACGGTTTCACGGGAGGCGGACATGGAGCCGGCAGCGGATGTCGTGGTGGTTGGAGGCGGTGTCGTCGGCGCGAGCGTGGCGATGCATCTCGCGGCCCGGCACGCCGGGCGTATCGTGCTCTGCGAGCGGCGCTGGCCGGCGGCCGGGGCCACGGGCAAATCCGGCGCGCTCGTCCGGATGCACTACACGAACGAGCCGGAGGCGCGCCTGGCCTTTGCGAGCCTGCCGTACTTCCAACACTGGGGCGACAAGGTAGGAGCGGGCTCCGCGGGATTCGTGCCCGCGGGGATGGTACGCTTCGTCGCGCCGGCCGATCAGGCGAAGCTCCGCGCCAACGTCGACATGCTCCGCGGCATCGGCATCAATACGTTTCTGGTCGGGCCCGACGAATTGCGCCGGATCGTGCCGTGTTGGAACGTGGACGACGTGGCGGCCGCCGCATACGAACCCGACTCCGGGTTTGCGGACCCGGTTGCCACGACCCACGGCTTCCTCAGCCGGGCGCGGGATCTCGGCGTGGAGATCATGTTGGGGACCGAGGTACGCGCCGTGCGGACGGCGCGCGACCGCGTCCAGGGCGTGGAGACCAGCGGCGGGCCGATCGCCGCCGGCGCCGTCGTGCTCGCTGGCGGGGCGTGGACCGTGCCGATGCTGCGGGATCTCGGCGTGCGGGCCGCGCTGCGCCCGATGCGCACGCAGGTCGCCGTGTTCCGGCGCCCGCCGGCCGTCGAAGCGGCGCACCCCGTGTGCATCGACAGTCACTACGAGATGTGGCTGCGGCCCGAAGGACCGCACTTTGCGTCCACCCTGGTCGGCATCTCGCAGCGACAGGAACTCGACGATCTGGACGGGTGGAGCGAGGGCGTGGACGGGCCCTACGCGTGGCGGGCCCGTGAGCGATTGGTGCGGCGGATTCCGGGAATGGCCCACGCGCCGATGCGCGGCGGCTGGGCCGGCGCGATCACGCTCACGGACGACGGCAAGCCCGTCATCGACCGTCATCCGAGCATCGCGGGCGTGTGGTTCTGCACGGGCGACGACGGCTCGTCGTTCAAGACCGCGCCCGCCGTCGGGTGCGCGGTCGCGGAGTGGATCACCGGCGGCGCCCCGCGGCTCGTGGACCTCCGCCCGTTCCGCGCGGCCCGCTTCGACGAGGGTGCGCCGCTCGCCGGCGCCCACGAATACACCGTGGGTGAGCCGGACCGGCCTCGGCGGATCATGCTCGGCTGACGGCCGCCTGCCCGCGGCCGAACGGCCCGCAGCGGCGCGGCGGCGCGGCCCCACGCCGCGCGTCCACTTGCGCGCCCGGTGCCTCTCGGGTAACGTGTTCTATGCACGCGGTGGCCGTAGCTCAAGGGCAGAGCACCAGACTGTGGCTCTGGGGGTTGCGGGTTCAAGTCCCGTCGGCCACCCCATCCCGGGTCCCGGGAGGCCTACGATGCGCGATGAGAGCCGGATGACCATGACAGGCGTGGACGTGCGGCTTGACGCGGCCACCGGCCGCTGGACGGCCGGCTGCGACGATCCCGGGGGGGAAGCCCGGCTCGTCGTGTCCGCGGAAACGCGGGAGCGCGCCGAGCGCCTGCTCGACGAGCGGTGGCGCGCGCGCATCGACGACCTGGATCGGGAACAGGAGGAAGACCGCTGACGGCTCTGGGCCGGGCGGACGAAGGGGGAGGAGCGATGGCAGTGCCGGTGACGTTGTCAGAAGAGGTCAAGGACCGCAACGGGCGAGCCGTCACGGTCGGGAGCAAGGTCAAGGTGGCCGGCCTCGCGGACCCCGTGCCGGTGCACCAACTCGACTCCCGCTACGGGTCGGTCGTCGTCCTCGTCCCCGGCCGGGCGAACCAGCACATGGGGCTGATGGTGCACGCGGAAGACATCGAGCTCACGTAACAACGGCGGCCCATCCCGCGGCATAGGAAAACCGGCGGGAGGTTCTCCCGCCGGTTTCACGCTTCGCGGCCCGGAGCGACCGCGCGCTACATGTCCATGTCGTCCGGATTGTACCCGCCCGGCGCCCCGGCGCCGGCCTTCTTCTTCTCGCGCTTCTCCACCACGAGCGCTTCCGTCGTCAAGAGCAAACTGCCGACGCTCGCGGCGTTCTGCAGCGCCAGGCGCGTGACCTTGGTCGCGTCGATGATGCCGGCCTTCACCATGTCGGCAAACGTCCCGTCCGCGACGTTGTAGCCGACGCCCGGCTTCTCGTTCTTCACGCGTTCCACGACGACCGCGCCTTCCATGCCGGCGTTCGCGGCGAGCCACTTCGCCGGCTCCTCGATCGCCCGCCGGATGATCGACACGCCGATCTTCTCGTCGTCGGCCTCCGTGCGCACGCCGTCGAGACTCTTCGCGATGTTGAGGAGCGCGGTCCCCCCGCCGGGCACGATGCCTTCCTCCACCGCCGCCTTGCTGGTGCTCAGGGCGTCTTCGAAACGGTGCTTCTTCTCCTTCAGCTCGGTCTCGGTCGCGGCGCCGACCTTGATCTGCGCGACGCCGCCGGACAGCTTCGCGAGGCGCTCTTGGAGCTTCTCCTTGTCGTAGTCGGAGGTGGTGGTTTCGATCTCCTTCTTGATCTGCGCGATGCGGCCCTGAATCGCCTTGCGGTCGCCCTTGCCCTCGATGATCGTGGTCTCTTCCTTGGCGACGCGCACCTTGGCCGCCCGGCCGAGCATCTCGACCTCGACGCTCTCCAGCTTGACGCCGATGTCGTCGCTGATGACCTGCCCGCCCGTCAGCGCGGCCATGTCCCCGAGCATCGCCTTGCGCCGGTCTCCGTACCCGGGTGCCTTGACGGCGACGCACGGGAGCACGCCCCGGAGCTTGTTCACGACGAGCGTCGCCAGCGCCTCGCCTTCCACGTCTTCGGCGATCACGACGAACGGCCGGCCGAAGCGCATGACCTTTTCCATGACCGGGACGATGTCCTTGACCGCGCTGATCTTCTTCTCGGTCAACAAGATGTACGGGTCCTCGAGGACCGCTTCCATCTTGTCCGGATCGGTGACCATGTACGGGGAGATGTAGCCGCGGTCGAACTGCATGCCCTCGACAACCTCGACGGTCGTCTCGATGCCCTTGGACTCCTCGATGGTGATGACGCCGTCCTTGCCGACCTTGTCCATCGCCTCCGCGATGAGCTTGCCGATCTCCTCGTCGTTGCCGGCGATGCTGGCGACGTGCGCGATGTGCTCCTTGCCCTCGAGCGGGATGCTGATCTTCTTGAGCTCGGCGGTCAGCGCGTCGACCGCTTTGTCGATCCCGCGCTTGAGGATCATCGGATTGGCCCCGGCCGCCACGTTCTTGAGGCCTTCCTTGACGATGGCGTGCGCCAGCACGGTGGCCGTGGTCGTCCCGTCGCCGGCGGCGTCGTTCGTCTTGCTCGCCACCTCTTTCACGAGCTGTGCGCCCATGTTCTCATAGGCGTCCTCCAGCTCGATCTCTTTGGCGACGGTGACGCCGTCTTTGGTGATGGTTGGGGAGCCCCACTTCTTTTCGAGGACGACGTTGCGGCCTTTCGGCCCGAGGGTCACGCGGACAGCGCTGGCGACTTTCTCGACGCCACGCTCGAGCGCCTTGCGGGCGTCTTCGTCGTACAATAAGTGCTTGGCAGGCATGCGGGCGGCCTCCTCCTCGTGTGATATTTAGCACTCTTAATGGTCAAGTGCTAACTGCCCTTATTGTTCATTCTCGCGGCGGCACGATCAAGGGCTATGGAGCGCTGTGGAGGGGATTCTGCCGCACAAATGCGGTACTTATCTTCGTGATGCGCCGGGTTTCTCTCGATATCGATACCGATCTTCCACAGGCCGCGCGCCCGAGTGCTCGAGCCGGCGGGGTGGCTCGGCGGGAGTTAGGTTCCTGTCCGTCTAAGCATGCAGGCACGACGAGGGGGGACGACCCTGGCGGTTTGGCAGCGTGGCGTCGCGGCGCTGTTGCTCTTCGCCGGATTCTTGCTGGTCCTGCAGCTGCGCGCCGAACGGGCGCTGCAGGCGGAGCTCGCCCTGCCGTCGTATCGCCTGGCCGATCTTGCCGTGCTGATACGGCGCCAGCAGGAAGCCGATCGCGCCCTCACGGACGAGGTGCGCGCTCTGGAGGCGAAGCAGCGGCAGATCCAGAGCGCGGTTGCGGCGGGGCGGGGCATCGTCGAGGCGCTCCGGCGCGAGCGCGACGCCTACCACCTGGAGCTCGGGCAAACCCCGGTCGAGGGGCCCGGCGTCACCGTCGTTGTGAGCGCGGATCCCAACCATCTGTCGGTACCCCAGGCACAGGATGTCCGGGGGATCGTCAACGAGTTGTGGGCCGCCGGCGCGGAGGCGGTGTCGGTAAACGGCATCCGCATGCTGGCGACCGACGGGATCGCGGCGGTGCCGGGTGGTGTCCGGATCGGGGATCGGACCACGCGTGATCCGTACCGGTTCGCCGCGATCGGCGATCCGGTCGTCCTCGAGGGGGCGCTGACCGTCCCGGGTGGTCCGGTCGACGGCCTGCGCGGCGTCGGTCTGGCGGTCAGATTGCGGCGAACGGATGTCCTGAGGCTCCCCGCGGCGCCCCCGAGGCATGACTTTCGCATCGCCCGGCCCATGGGCAAGCCTTAGCCGGCGCGGCCGCATGAGGGCGGGTTGCCTACCGCGGCAATGAGTGGAAACACCCGGGCGCGTAGGGAGCGGCGAGGACAAACTTCGACGGCTGCCGCCGAGTACGGGAATACCACCCGCTCTCGGCTGTCGCAGCCGTCGATGCCCCATCCTGGAGAAATCGCCCGCTCTTGTGCCGGATACCGTCGAACCGCTTGAGCCGGTCTCCCGGCGCTGCGGATCGCTCTCATCGAGATGGGAGGCCAAGATAGCACACGTCGCTCGAACTTGTCAAGGAAACGAAGCGCGGCAGCGCAACCCGGGTCTGTCAACCTGTCACTTTGGGGCAATGAACGGGGGGAAGCCATGTCGAGCATGATGGAGCCGCCCTCGCATGCCGGCGAGCCGGTGACGACGTCCCCTCTATCCGGCCCGGCGCACCTCGGTGCGATACGGCGGGCCTACCACATCGCCGTGCGCGACCTCCGAGCGTGCTACAATCCCGGCGGCATCGTCGCCGGACGCCTGCATTTCAACGCCTACTGGGCGCGCGACGGTTTCTGGGCGTCGTTCGGCGCACTCGCGCTCGGTGACCACGACCAGGTCGCGGCACAACTGGAGACCTTTATGGAGTTTCAGCGCGCCAGCGGCTGCATCCCGGTGCGCCTCGAGTTTGTGGGGGAGACCGCGGGCGGCTACCGCCGCCTGTTGAACCGGCCCAAGGTGATCGGGCGGGCCGGCGGCATCTTTACCGATCCGGTAGATCCAGCGGCTCTGTTCGTCATCGCCGCGGCCGCGTACCTCGACCGGACGGGCGACGTGGCGTTCGCGCGGCGGTTCGAGCCGGCGATGGACCGCGCCATCGCGTGGCTCGCGCGGCAGGACCGCGACGGCGATGATCTCATCGAGAGCCACTTTCTCGCCGACTGGATGGACTCCATTCTCAAGGTCAACAAGATCTGCGACCTGAACATGTACTACTGCGCGGCGCTGCGGGCGTGCGAGGCGATCAAGCGCGCGCTGGGCGCGTCGGACGCCGCCGATGCCTGCGCCCGGCGTGCGGAGCGGGTGCAGGCGCGGATCCAGGCGGCGTTTTGGAACGGCGACTACTTCGTGGACTGGATCCATGGGCGGGGGCGGGGCGGGTTTTCATCGGACGGCAACATGCTCGCCGTCCTCTTCCGCATCGCCTCGCCCGACCAGGGACGGCGGATCATCCGCTTCGTCCAGGCCCGGGGACTCCAACGAGGCACCCCGCTTCGCCCGTGCGACCCCGTCTACCCCTGGTGGCGGGTGTTCCCACTGTACTACCTGGCCGGCATCCCCGACTATCACCGAGCGTTGATCTGGCCGTGGCTCGGCACGCTCTTTGCGGCGTGCAAAGAGCGGCTCGGCGACCGGCCCGGCGCGCTCGCGGACCTCGCGCTGATCGGCGAGTGGTACGCGGCCTCGAACGCCGTGAGCGAGGTCTATACACCCGAGGGACGGCCGCTCTCCCGCAGATTCTACACGGCGGAGGTACCCTTCGCCTGGAACGCCGGCACCTATGTCTACGTCGTCAACATGCTCGGGCTCGCGCCGCGGTAGCGTTCTCAGGCCGGGCCGGCCGCCGCGGGGTCCGGCGGGCGCACCCCGCGATGACGTCCCGTGATACGATGGACGCATGACCGGTGGTCTCGATCCCGACACAGGCAGCACGCCGCCGGGAGCGCGAGCGGCCGCCGCGCCACGGCAGGCGGCGGAGGGGACCGGCGCCGGCGCGCGGCCGTCGCGGGGACGCTCCTGGATCGTCTGGGCCGGCCTGCTCGGCCCGCTCGCCGTCCTGCTGGTGCTCTTCGCGACCGGCTTGGCGCGCCACGCACGTACGCTCGCGATCGGCGAGGCGCTGGCTCGGGGGGAGACGCCGCTCGCGCCCGCGGTGGCCATGCCGACGTTTTCGGGCGGATCCCTCTCGGTCGCGGCGTATCGCGGCCATCCGGTGATCTTGAACTTCTGGGCATCGTGGTGCGCACCGTGCCGCGAAGAGGCGCCGTTGCTGGAAGCCACGTGGCGCGCCTATCGCAGCCGGGGTCTTGTCGTGGTGGGCGTCGACACACAGGACATGATATCGCCGGCCAGGGCGTTCATGTCGGCCTACCGCCTCACGTTTCCGGCCGTCCGCGACCCTGACGGCACGCTGGCGCGGCGCTATGGCACGACGGGCGTGCCCGAGACGTTTTTCATCAGCGCAGACGGGCGCATCGTGGGCAAGTTTCCAGGAGAAGAGATCCGCGCGGCGGCCTGGCGTCGCGCCGCGGAGATGTTGCTAGCCGGCGGGAGGCCCGACCCCGCCCGGTGAGGCCGCCGTACCAAATAGCGCGAGCACCGACACTTGCCCATGCTCGTACGTCCGCGCGCTCGACAGCAGCGCTCAAAAATCCACTACAGCAAGAAGTTGACCTGGGCCATAAACATATAGCATTGACAAAAGCCTATTTGATGGTTATCATTTAGTACAGACTGATCCTAAGACTACCGAGTCCTAATTCGGCGGCGCAGATGGCTCGCGAACAGAGCAGTCGGGAAAAACTGCTGCAGACGGCGGCGTCCCTGTTTCACCTCCAGGGCTTTCGGCCGACATCGCTCGATGAGATCCTCGATCAGAGCGGGGTGTGCCGGAGCAACTTCTACTACCATTTCCGGAGCAAGGATGATCTCGGACTCGAGGTGCTGGCGCACCACGTCGAGCGCTTCGTGACCAAGGTCATACACGGCATCCTTCAAGACGAAACGCGCACGCCGAGAGAGCGCATCGAGCGATTGTTCACCGAGGTGGGCTCGGCGGTTCGCGAGGGCTCCTACCGGGGCGGGTGTCCGTTCGGCAACCTCGCGGCAGAGATGGCGGGACATCCGGAGTTTCGCGCGCGGCTCAGCGGGTTCTTCGAGCGTTGGGAAGAGGCGGTCGAGCGCTGCTTGGCGGACGGCGTAGCGCGCCGGCAATTTCGAGACGATCTCGACGTGCGCAACACCGCGACCACGCTGGTGGGCCAGATCGAGGGAGCAATCCTGCTCGCGAAGGCGCATGGGCACGGCGGCCCGCTCGAGGCCGCCAAGCAGAACGTCCTGAAGTTCCTCGAAAGTAGGTGATGGCCTTGCAGCATGTGATGCGTCGCGCTACGGAGACGGCTTCGACGAGCACGCCGGCGCAGCCCGGGGCCGGACCGGTCCCAGCCGCCGTCCGGTCGCCGGAGGCGGTGCTGTTCGAGGAGATGGTGACGGCTCACCTCGACCCGCTCTACCGGACCGCGCTGCGGCTCACCGGGCGCCCCCAGGACGCCGAAGACCTGGTTCAGGAAACATACCTGCGGGCGTGGCGGTCGCTCCACACGTACCGGCCGGGCACGAATCCAAAGGCGTGGTTGTTCCGCATTCTGCACAACGCCCACATCGACCGCTACCGCGCGGCGACGAGGACCGTGCAGACGGTGGACGAGATGGAGGGGCAGGACCCGGCGTTCGTCGTCCACGAGACGCCGGAGTCGGTCGTGCTGTCCGGCGTCATGGACGCGGAGATCAGGCAGGCGCTCATGGCGCTGCCCGAGGTGTTTCGGTCCTGCCTCATCCTGGCCGATCTCGAGGGATTTTCCTATCAAGAGATCGCGGACATCCTGGGCATTCCCAGGGGAACGGTGATGAGCCGCCTCTTCCGCGGCCGGCGGGCGATGCGGCGGGCGCTTGCGGATTATGGCCGTGAACACGGATACGTAAAAGGCAACTGACGCCTCGGTCCCGGGCGGCGCCGGCAACGATGCCGGCGCCGCCTGTGTTTGGGCACCCCCCGGCACGCACAAGCGGGCCCGGGCGCGGCGGCGGGGAGCCCGCGCGCCGCAGGGGCAGGGAGGCCCGGCGGGGGCACGAAACTCTATCCCGCACCAGTCCACGGTGCCGGGAATCCCGCGGAGGCATCGATGCCCCTGGACCTAAGCGTGCTCGCCGCCCGGCGAACGGTTCGATTCTATACGCCCGAGCCGGTGGCCGACGAACTCGTCGACGCGCTCCTGGACGCCGCGCGGCTGGCACCGTCCGCACACAACGCGCAGCCGGCGCGGTTCGTGGTGATCAAGTCGGCGGACATCCGCCGGCGGCTGGCCGCGCGCATGGCGGAGCGGTGGCGGGGCGACCTCGAGCGCGGCGGCACGGCCGAGCCCGCCATTCGCGTCCAGTTGCGGTTCTCTCAGCGCCGGTTTGGCGAAGCGCCGGTGCTGATCCTCGCGGGATACACGTTGGAGGACATGGACGTGTACCCGGACCGCGCCAGGCGGGCGGCGGAGGCCACCATGGCCTCGCAGAGCGCCGCCGCGGCGGTCCAAAATCTCCTGCTCGCCGCGGCCGCGCACGGCCTCGGCGCGTGCTGGTGCTGTGCTCCGCTGTTCTGCCCGGCGATCGTGCGGCGGACGCTGCGGCTGCCGCGCACGTTTGTGCCGCAGGCCCTGCTGACGATCGGATACCCGGCCCACACGCCCCAGGTTCCGCCGCGCAAACCCCGCGAGGCCGTCGTGACCTACGTGGAGTGATGATCGCCGTCCTGTGCGGCGGCGTCGGCGGCGTGAAACTCGTCGCCGGCCTCGCGGCGGTCCTTCCGGATCCCACCCGGCTCTCGGTCATCGTCAACACCGCCGATGACTGGACGTGGTGCGGGCTGCACGTGTCGCCGGATGTCGACACCGTGCTCTACACCCTCGCCGGGTGCGCGTCCCTCGAGCGCGGCTGGGGAATCGATGGGGACACGTGGAACGCCCTCGAGATGCTCGGCCGCTACGGGCTGCCGACGTGGTTTCGCATCGGCGACCGGGACCTCGCCACCCACATCGCCCGGACGGCGTGGTTGCGCGAGGGACAACGTCTCACGGACGTCGTCCAGCGGCTCGGCCGGCTGCTGGGGGTGAGCGCGCGCGTGCTCCCGATGTGCGACGAGCGCGTCGAGACCATCGTGCGGGTGCCGGGCGGGCGGCTGGCGTTTCAGGAGTACTTCGTGGCCCGGCGGGCCGCCGACCCCGTGGTCGGCGTGGAATTCGACGGCATCCACCGGGCCCGGGTCACGCCGGAGGTGACGGAGGCGGTCGCGCAGGCGGCGCTCGTGGTGGTCGCGCCGAGCAATCCGCTCGTCAGCATCGGTCCCATCCTCGCCGTCCCCGGCATGCGCGAGGCGCTTGCCCGGACCCGCGGCGTCACGCTCGCGGTGAGCCCGCTCGTGGGCGGCCGGGCGCTCAAAGGACCGACCGTCGAGATGCTGCGGGGCGTGGGTCTATCCGCGGAGCCCGCGGCGGTCGCCGGGATGTACCGCGAGTTTCTCGATGTGTTCGTCCTCGATACGCAGGACCGCGCGATGGCAGACGCGGTGGCCGCGACGGCGTCCCCCGCCCGGCGGCTCGCCGTGGCCTGGACGGATACGATTATGGCCGACGACGCGGGGCGGCGCCGGCTCGCGTCCGACGTCCTCGGCATCGCCCGCGCCCGCGGCGCCGATGTGCCGGGCCCGGCAGCGTGATCGATGGGCGTCCTGGCGATCGTGCCACAGAGCCATCTCCGCGCGGCCAAGACACGTCTTGCGGCGGTGCTGGCGCCCGATGCGCGGGCGGCGCTGGCCCTCCGGTTGCTCGGCCGAGTGTGCGCGGCGCTGCGCGCGACGCCCGACGTGGCGGGACTCACGGTGGTCAGCCCGGATCCCGCCGTCCGCGTATGGGGCGACCGCAACGGGTACGCGGTGACACTCGATCCCGGGTACGGACTCAACGCCGCGCTCGCATACGCGCGCGGAGCGCGGGACCCTCGCCAGGACGTCTTGATCATGGCGGCGGACCTGCCGTGGCTCAGGCCCGCAGACGTGACCGCCTTGCTCCGCGCGCGCCGGGAAGGGCGCGTCGTGCTCGCACCGTCGAAGGACGGCGCGGGCACGAACGCGCTTGCGCTCCCGGGCCGCCGGCAATTCACGCCGGCGTTTGGGGCCGGCAGCCGCGTCGCCCACCGCCGGGAGGCTGCGCTGCGCGGCCTCGAGGTCATCGAAGTCGTCCGTCCGGGGCTCGCGTTCGACGTCGATACCCCGGACGATCTCCAGGCGCTGTCGCGCACCGTGCCGGCCGCCGCGGCGCGCCGGCCGCCGGGGCCGCGTTACAACCAGGGGTAGCGCGGTTCGCGGTACATCTTGCCGAAGTCGAGCGCGTTGCGCACCATGCACGCGAGCAAGTCGACCACGTGCCCGTGGAGGGGGCCCGGCACCCCGTCGGCGCCGGGGTCCAGCAGCCCGGCGTCGGCGTCGTTAGCGCCTGCCGCGGCGCATCGATCGTACACGCGCGCGTCGACCTCGCGCGGGTGCAGCACATCGGGACGGCCGAGGAGCATGGCCATCGCCGCCTCGATGCCGTACGCGCCCCAGTTCGAGATCGCGGCGGTGACGAGCACATCGGTCTCCGTCACGGGCACGACGGTGCCGCCGCAGGGGCACGCGCAACGCCCGCCGCGGGGAATCGCGCGGAGGACCGCGTCGCGGATCTTGGCGCACCCGAGCTCGTTGCCGCCGTCGCCGACGCCGATGCTCAGGACCTCCCGAGCCCGGCCGGCGCGAAACAGCGCGTCGATCTTGGCGCAGTGTTCGGTCAGTGGCAGGCCAGCGGCCGAGTGGTAGTGCCCGTGTTCGTTGGCCCCCGGCCGCTCGATCGCGATGAGCGCCGCCGGGGCGAGCGAACCCAGTAGCTCGGCGGCGCGCGCATCCGCCGCGGCCCACTCGAGCGGGAAGTCGAGGACGGCCGCGGTCGTGGGCAACCGCCGGGCCTCCTCGAGCGAGCCGACGTGCAGACCGGCCCCCGCGACCGCCGCGGCGCAGAGCGCGACGTTCGCCGGGTCGGTCACGATGACCGGGCGCGCGCCGATGCCCAGGACGAGCGCTCGCGCGAGCGTGGCCGCGCCGACGGGGCCGTCCTGCTCGCCCCGGAACCACGGCGCGATGGGGAGCCCCGTCGCCAGGATCACGACATCGCGACGGTGGATCGTGCGCAGCAGCCGGTCCGCGGCGGCCAAACAGAGCGGCCCGCCCTCGGCGTCGCGGGCGGCGGCATGCATGGCGCCGACGACGCCGCGGCCGCCGACCTCGACGTTGACGAGGGCGTCCATACCGGCAGCCATGGTGATCTGCGCGACAGTCGGTGCCACGGTGGTTGACTCCTCGCAGAGGGTCCGGCGGATGAGCGCCGTCTACTATCCCACGACGCGGTGCATCGTTCCTGCGTCGGATGCGCGCCGCCACGGCCTGAAGCGGCACGCCGCGCGGCCCGAGCCGCGCGCGTCCCGCGGTGCCGCCCGGGCCGCGGGCGCGGCGGCGTGCGTGGGTTCCGGATCGGTCGGGATTGCCGCGGCATCGGCCCGCGCCGCGTCAGGCTCGCGACGGACGCCCGCGTCGTTGCGCACCGTGTCGGGCCCGGACCCGCCTCACCGGTGGGCGGCGCGGGGGGGCACCGCACTGTCCGCGCGCACCGGGGACGCCGGCTGCCGGCGCTCCTTCTTCATCGTGTACAATCGGGCGTCCGCGGCGCGCAGGAGATCTTGAGCGTCCATGCCGTCGGCCGGGCTGGAGGCCGCGCCCCATGAGACCGCCACCGACAGGCGCGAGCCGTGGGGCGGGAGCGAGATGGTGAGGCGCGCGAGACGGCGAAGCACGGCCGGCGCATCTGGTCCGGTCTCGGGCAGCAGCACCGCGAACTCGTCTCCGCCGAATCGCGCGAGCATGTCCGACGCACGCAGCCGATCGAGCAGGCGCCGTCCCACCTGTTGCAGCGCGGCGTCCCCCGCCAGGTGCCCGTGCGTGTCGTTGAGCGTTTTGAAGCCGTCGAGGTCGAGCAGCGCGATCATGACGGGGGCCGACGCCCGGCGCGCACGGTCGAGTTCCCGGTCGAGCGCCGCGAGAAAGCGCCGCCGATTCGACAACCCGGTCAGCGGATCCGTCTCGGCAAGCCCGCGAAGGCGGTCCTGCAGCCGCGCGATGGCAAACAGGCTGGCCACGTACCGCGCGATCACGGCCACCAGCGCCAGGTCCTCCGGTCCGAACGCATCGACGGTTGCGGCATGTGCCGCGAGCGTGCCGATGGCTTCATGATCAGCGATCAGGGGCGCGTAGATGGACGAGCGAATGTCCCGGCAGCGGTGGTACCGCCGCTCGTCCCGCTGCACGTCGGCAACGTAGAGAGGGTGGTTGGCCCGGAGGGCGGCCCATCCGAGGCCGAGGGGGGAGGGTATCCGAAGACCGCGCAACGGAGCGGCGAGGCCCGACGCCCCCGTGATGATCAAGACCTCCGGCTCGCCCTCGTTCGTCAACGCGATCGTGAGAGAGTGGAAGCCTGCGTCTTCGCGCAGCGCTTTGAGGGTCCACTCGATGAGCTGGCGGGTGTCCAGCGCCGCGGTGAGCCCCTGCGCCAGCGTCGCGAGGAACTTGAGCGCAGCCGCGGAGTCACGCCGTTGCGGAAGCGGCGTCAGCATTGTCTCCCGTGTTGCCACGCGTGGATTCGTCGCTGCAGGGCGAGGCCGGTCCAACCACCAACACAATGCCGCACTGCCGCAACGGCCGCAAGCCCCGTCGCCGGTTCTTTCGATTGATCTTCGCAGGCCGGAGTTATCCACACGCCGTTCACGGTCCGTGCGGATGCCCGTGGGCGGCGAGGGGCAGGCCTTGTTATACTACAGTCGGAGGACGGACTGCGCTCGCACGGGAGGGTTACCAGCATGATTCAGATGAAGGTCCGGTCCCTCGCGATGGATCAGCAGATGAACCCGGTCGTGCTCCTCGTGGATCAGGCCGAGACGCTCGCGCTGCCGATCTGGATCGGCGCGGCCGAGGCGCAATCGATCGCGCTGCAGTTGCAGGGCGTGCGGCCGCCGCGGCCCATGACCCATGATCTCATGCGAAACATGCTCTCGCAGCTCGCGGTCAGCGTCGGCCGCATTATCGTCGCCGCCGTGCGAGACGGGGCGTATGTCGCCGAGATCCACGTGGACAACCATGGCGCCAACGTGGTGGTCGATTCACGCGCAAGCGACGCGATCGCCCTGGCCCTGCGGACCGAAGCCCCCATCTACGTCGAGGAGCGGGTCGCCGGCCACGCGATCCCGCTCAAAAAGGCGTTCGACGAGCATGAGGTCGAGGAATTCCGGAAGTTTCTCGATCGTGTAAAGCCGGCCGACTTCGAACAGGGCCAGGAGAGCCGGTAGGCAGTCGCAGGCCCTGTCGAGAAGGCCATGACCTCTCGCGTGGCCGCGGTCACGCAACGCTTCACCGGCGATTCGGCGACCCGCGGTCACGTCGCAATCCTTCGAAGAGTCCGACGCGTAGCGGACAGCTCAGGGAGGATCGCGCCCCATGTCTCTTGAGACGGTCCTAAGAGAGATTTCGGCGGAGAGGGTCTACGTACTCCGCCATCCGATGTGAGTTGGCAGATCCGGCGAGTCTCGACGGGATGTTCGTCGTGATGTGTTCGATGTGCTTGGATGCGCCGCGACGACGTGCTGGAGATCGACGTGCGGCTGACGCTCGAGACCGACGACCAGCAGCAAATCTACATGACCTGGAAGGCCATCCAGCAGATGCCCGCGGTCGAGCATCAGTCTCAGAACTCCAGATGCGTTATTAGTGCCCGATCTACGGTATTGACGATGGCACACGACCGCAGTCGTGCCGCGAGTCGTGATGACCGCTCTAAGGCAGAGCCGGCGATTGGGACCCGAGGATCAGTTCGTCCAGAGGGTATCGAGAGTGACCACCAAGCCTGGGAAGAGGGCCGGCGTCCACGCGCCGTGTTCAGCGCGTCCGGCGAGACGGTACGCGCTTCCTTCGGGGAGGTAGACCTCGATGACATGAGCGTCAGGGTCCGCGATCCAGTACTCGGGCACGGCCGCACGAGCGTAAAGGTGCAACTTTCGGCCGCGGTCGATGGGGGCGGTGCTGGGGGAGAGGACCTCGACCACCAGATCCGGCGCGCCATGGATGGCGGTTTCTCCAATGATGTCCCGGCGGCGTTGAGCGATGAACACGATGTCGGGCTGTACGACCTCCGTCGGGGCCAGCACGACGTCGATGGGCGCGGTCAACGCCTCTCCCAGGTGGCGAGCATCGGTGTAGGTTTTCAAGGCGGCATATAGCGTTCCGACAACATGCTGGTGCTGCGGGGTAGGTGCCGGTGTCACGAAGAGCTCGCCCCCCAGTATCTCCTTGCGGGTGCCGTTGTCGGGCAGCTTGCAGTAGTCTTCGTAGGTCAGAATCACCTTCTCACGCTCCATGGCTGGATCACTCCAGAGGGGTGATGAGTGGCCTCGGGATAATTGTACCAGGGCCGCGACAAGGAAGCCCAGGACGCAAGAACCAAATCGCGGGTGCCCAGCGCCAGGTACGAGATCGCACCTCACCCCGTCAACTCGCAGGCTTCGCACTGACTTCGGCACAGTTTCTCTCACAGGGCACAGGATGGAGACTGCTGGCATTGCACAAAACCGGCGGCCAGTAGAGCCACGGTCTACATGCCCCAAGCCTGATGCGGTTGCGAGCGATCTCGCGCAGTCTGATGCGGCGGGGTACCTGGTGGGCCGTGCAGGACTCGAACCTGCAACCTTGGGATTAAGAGTCCCCTGCACTGCCAGTTGTGCTAACGGCCCGCAGCCATTCTAGCATCCGCGGAAGATGGAAGGAAGAGGGCGCGCGTTTGACGCGTTTGACGCGTCACACGGCGCCACGTAGAATCGGAAGCGCAAACCCCGTCGCACACGATGACCGCGGGCGTGGCGGAATCGGGCAGACGCGCCAGGCTTAGGACCTGGTGGGCCGCGAGGTCCATGGGGGTTCAAATCCCTCCGCCCGCACCATCAAACCTGCGCCAGACCTTGCTAGACGTGAGTTACGGAATGGTAACGAACACGCTTGTGGATATAGCGAGCCCATGCCCGCACTCGAGCTGCACTCAAACTGCACTCGTTGAAAAATTCCATGCCGTTGCCCAGGCTGGAAGCGCCATTCTGAGCCTGGGTACGCCGAGAAAACGTGCCCGAAGTGGCAGGCGTAGCACAGAACGCCGAGAAGCCCTCCTAGTGGTAGGGTCGAGGAGTGGCGCGGTGGCCCGAAGGCTCTGTCTCCACTCCCCGCCGCCTCAAACCGGACGTGCGGGTTTCCCGCATCCGGCCTTCCTGCCTCCTTCGCATTGTCACCGCCGGTGGTAAACTGACCTTATGACCTTACATTAAGATCGTCTGGCTGAGCGGTCGAGATGTTGATCGTCATTGCTTCTTTGGCTCCGCCGGCCCTCCTCACGATCGCTGGGTGCTGGGGGTTCGAGCAGATGCCGCATCTGGCGCAGGAGGGTATCTCGCTCCTCGGCCGGCATCGGGCTCGGGAGCAGTTGGTCCACGAGGTGCAAGAGCTGCCGACGCACGGACTCTGCCATTAGTCCTTCTCCCGCCATCGCTCCCTTCGCGTCCAGCGCCGTGAGCGCGCGGTAGTAGTCGCCCTCGACGACAGGGTCGGCGATCCGTGCGTAGAGCACGGTCGTGTCCAAGGAGCGATGCCCGAGGGTCTTTTGCAGAGAACCGACCGGCATCCCTGCATTGAGTAAGCGCGTCGCATACGTATGCCGCAACCGATGCGGGCTGAGCCGAATGCCGATGGCGGCGCCCCACCGTTCAAGGCGAGTGGCGATGCAGCGGGGCCTGAGGGCGCTGCCCCGTTGCACCAAGAGATGATCGGTGCGGGCGACCTCTCGGATCGCCAGATATGCGTGCAAGGCCTGAATCGTCCGGGCGCTGAGATACATGCGCGTTTCGGTCCATCGTGATCGCCCATTTCGGAGCATCCGCGTCCGACTACACCTACGCGGAAGCGACTCGCACGCAGCAAGGTCCGGATTGGATCGCCAGTCACCAGCGGGCCTTCGCCTTCTTGGGCGGGGTGCCCGAGGCCGTGATGTGCGACTGCCTGAAGACGGGCGTTGTCATCCCCTGCCGCTACGAGCCCGGACTGCAGCGGACGTACGAGGACCTCATCCGGCACTACGGTGCGGTCATTTTGCCGACGCGTCCGCACGCGCCCCGGGACAAAGCGAAAATCGAAATCGGTGTGCTCGTGGCCCAACGATGGATTCTCGCTCGCCTCCGGCACGAGACATTCTTCTCCCTGGAGGCGCTCAACGCCCGCATCGCCGAACTCGTGGCGGAACTCAACCGCCGGATAATGCGCCTGTACCAAGCGAGTCGGCGCGAGCTCTTTGAGCGCCTCGATCAGCCCGTCCTGCGGCCGCTGCCGGCGACCCCCTTCGTGTACGGCGAATGGAAAGTCGCCCGCGTCACCATTGACTATCACGTGGACCTGCGCGGCCACTATTACTCCGTGCCGTTTTCGCTCGTCCATGAAGCGGTCGACGTGCGGTTCACGGCGACGACGGTCGAGATCTTCCACCGCGGCCAGCGCGTCGCCGCACACCGGCGGAGTGACGTGCGCGGCGGACATACGACGATTGCCACCCACATGCCGAAGGCTCACCAAGCGCATGCGGAGTGGACGCCGTCGCGCATCCTGGAGTGGGCGGAGCACGTCGGGGGACAGACCCACGCGCTGGTCGACGCCATTCTGAAAGACCGGCCGCATCCCGAGCAGGGATATCGGTCCTGCCTGGGGCTGTTTCGGCTCGGCCAGCGGTACGGCCCCGCGCGGCTTGAGGCCGCTTGCGCGCGGGCTCTGGCGGTGGGCGCCCGCTCCTACCGCCAGGCCGACGCCATGCTCAAGCGCGGGCTCGATCGCGCCCCGCTGCCCGGGCACACGACGCTCGTCCCTGTCCCGGCGATCTCGCCCGCCGAAGAACAGCAGGTACAGCGTGCCGATCACCGCCGCGATGGACGCCCAGCCGGCTTGCCGATCTGCTGCAATAGTGCCGTGTGGCGTTGCACGCCCTTCGAAAACGTGACGTCTCCTGGCGTCTACTCTCGCGCGCACCCAGCGGAGGGGAAGATCACTTCCCCGGCGCCTCCGGCCGCGTTGGCGGCTGAGCGGCTGGAGCCGACGGTCCACCAGTAGAACACGCGGGCTGATTCGGCCCCCCGCACTGTTGCGCGCCTGGTGTCTGAGGTGCTGGCGGCTGAGCGGCTGGAGCCGGCGGTCCACCAGTAGAACACGCGGGCTGATTCGGCCCCCCGCATTGTTGCGCGCCCGGCCTCTGAGGTGCCCGCGGTTGAGCGGCCGGGGTCGGTGGCCGCTGGGGCGAGGTGGGCTGGTGCGTCGCCGGCTGCTGCTGCGCTCCCGGCTGCGGCTGGCGCGGCGCCGGGGTGGTGGGCTGGTGCGTCGCCGGCTGCTGCTGCTGCGTTTCCGGCTGCGGCTGGCGCGGCGCCGGGGTGGTGGGCTGGTGCGTCGCCGGCTGCTGCTGCGTTTCCGGCTGCGGCTGGCGCGGCGCCGGGG
>JAJPJL010000002.1 GCA_021324255.1 Bacillota bacterium | reverse complement strand
GACATCGGCGCCGTCTCGCAACAACCCGGCCCAAACCGTGTCCTCGAGATCGATCGTCTCGGCATCGGCGTCTTCCTCGGCCATCGTGCACAGGAGATCGGCGAGCGACGGCGCGAGCTCGTGGCTGGCGGGCATCGTCAGTCCTCCCTGGCGTCTGCGTGGCCGAACCGATGGCCGCGGACGGTCCTGCGGCCCTAGAACGGCCAGCGCGTTGGCTTTCGGAGCACCGTCTCTTCCCGCATGGCACCCTCCGCGCGCCGCTCGGCGAGGGCCGGTTGGACCGGCTCGACTTGTTCAGGGGCAACGCGGTCCGGAGCTAAGCGGGAAGCCTACTGGCCTTGTACCACATCCATCGGCGGCCCGTCTGTGCAAAAGTGCACACGGTGTCGCTCACACCGGCTGGCACGATGCCCGGCCCTGCGACCCGGTGTCGCAGGGCCGGGCGAATCCGCCTGTCAGTGCACGGTCACCTCAACGCTCGCCGGATCCGATTGGACCCCGTTGACGATCTGGACCGCCGAGACCACGTAAGGGAACGACACGAACCGAACGAGGGAATCCACGTTGAGCGCCACCTGCCACGCACCGCGCGCGTCGGCCGTGGTCTGCGCCTGTTGCATCGCGCCGAGCAGGCGTGGCTGCACCGTCACAACCACCGTTGCGCCGGGCTGCGCCGTTCCCTGAACGATGAATGCGCTCCCGACGGTCGCGCCATTGGCGGGCGCAGCAATCCTCAGAGCCGCCGCGACCGCCGGGGGCGGCGTGACGGCGGCCGAGGCCGTCGGCATCGACACGTGCGCTTCGTATGCTTGGTTGGTTCCCTCGACGACCGAAAACGTTGCGACCCGTCCGACCTGGAGAGCCGAGAACGCGGCCCGCTGTCCGTTGAACGTGATGTCCGCATCCGGCATCACGGCGTACGTGCGCCCACCGGACACCGTCACGGTCCGGGTGCCCCTGTCGACGCCGACGATTCTCCCGACCGACGACAGGCGGTAGGTAGCCGCGATCCCCGTGGCTTCGTTCTTGGCGTTCACGGTGACCGTGACGAGGTCTCCCTTTTGCAGGGCGCCCAGCGCCGCGGAGCCGCCGGCATGGGTCTCCGCGTTGACTCGGGAGATGCTGGTGGCCGGCGTGACGATGATGGTCGAGTCCTGGCCGGCGTGGCGGATGACGATACGCGGAGTATCGCCCGTCGTGACCGCCACCAGTTGCCCGGAGAGCTGCGTCGGAAGGACGGCGGCCGTTTCCGCGGCCGGAGGCGCTTGCGCAGCGCCCGGCGATCCGATCAGGATCGTTTGACTGGCGGCGAGCCACTGCACGCTCGCACCCAGCGCCTCGCTGATGAAGCGCAGGGGCACCATCGTGCGTCCGTTGATGGTATTGGCCGGTACGTCGAGGAGTTGCGGAGCGCCATTCACCATGGCCTGACGGGAGCCCACGGTCAACGCCACGGTCTGCGCCCCACGAATCGCCACGATATGCTGGGTCGGAGCGTCATAGTCAACCGTCGCCCCTAACTGCTCGAAGATGCCACGCAGCGGGACGAGCACACGCCCCTCGCTCAGCGTGGGCGGCACGTCGAACGTGACGAGGCGGCCGTCGACGTAAACGCGGATCGTCTGCTGGGCTAGCGCCTCCGGGGGCGCGATGACCATGGCGGCTGCCACGACCGTACACAGCGCGCCCAGCAGTGCACCGGGGACCCAGCTCTTCTGCATCGTTCCATCCTCCTCCACGTGCCGACCGGCATCCAGGGACGGTCTCCGACGTGACAACGACCGAGCGCCATGACGGGCCGGGCGTCCCGGTCCCCACGAACGGGACCTTCGGGGGGTGTCCGGTCCTTGTGCCGGTCCGTCGCGAATCTGGGATATTCCGCCGCGACGCCGAGACGTGCCGGGCTAAATCGTCCGGGGGTGCCGTCGCCCGGTGAACTGCCGTACCAGCCAGAGGACGACCACGGCCCCCACAAAGGCGACGCCGATGGACCCGATGTTCATCCCTGTGACGCCCGGGTGTCCAAAGTAGCCGAAGAGCCACCCGCCCACGACGGCGCCGACGACCCCGACCAACAAATCTCCCAGGAGACCCCCGGGTCCGTCCCCCGACATGACCATCCGGGCCAGCCACCCGGCGATGATCCCGACGACAACCCATGCCAGAATACTCATCTCACAATCTCCCCTCTCCGAAGAGCCCGATGATGCTGAAGAGCCGGATATGGAACCCGCGTCTCGAAGGTGCCCTCACGGACGCTCCCGCGGGGCGTTGCGGACCGTAGTCAGGATAGGCGCGCCATCGCCACGCGCCGATGGCCTGCACATCCCCGGCGGTGAGGTTTGGCCAGCACCCGCAAACCTCGGACGCGACTCGGGTGCTGTGCTCCGTACTGCCCGGCAGGGACATCTAGTTCGTCCCCGCGATGAAGGGGGCGAGGGCGGCGACATTCGGATGCGACTGCGCCGACGCGACGCTCGCGAGCGCTGCGGAGCGCATCATCACCCCAAACATGATGGCCGTGAATCTCTGCATGGCGGGACCTCCCTTCTTCCGCAAGGAGCCTTCGCTGTCAAAGCGTACCACGGCATAGTTGGGTCGGGCTGTGCTGAATTGCACACACGTGTCGGCTCCTCTCCTGCCGTATGCCCCCGGCGCGTCGTGTGCAATTCAGCACAGACTGCTCTCGGCATTGCTGTCATGGTGGTGGAGCGGGCGCTGGGTGACGCGCATGAGGTCGTATGGGCCCAAGATCACGGCGATGGCACAGGCAGCGCGCCGCGGAGGTGTCGATATGAACAAGGACCAGCTCAAGGGGAAGTTGCGGCAGGCGCGGGGTACGGCCAAACAAAAGCTGGGTAAGTTGACGGGCAACCGGCGCCAGCATGCCGAGGGTGAGGTCGATCGGACGATGGGGAAGGTCCAGGAGCGGTACGGCGCGGCGCGTGAACAGGTCGAACGAAGGATCAAACCGTGACGCGGGATAGCCGCACCGGAGCTGCCGGTCCCGGCTGCCTGCCCGTTGATAGGGCGCACATCAGATGTTCAGCGTTCCGCGTGCGGCGTACCGTGGCGCGGAATCACCGTTTGAAAGAACGTCTCGGAGGGGAATCAGCGTCCGCTGACCGGGCATCCGCCGGGGGGCAGCAGCGGCATAGAGCCAGGAGTCTCTTTGCCGAAAGGCCGGGCGCGCAGCCAAGACTTCTGGATACCATCTGGGAGGGTGATGCCACACTATGTGGTCCGGACGAATGCGATCCACCGTGACGATCACCGCCGCGCTTGCCTTGACCGTCGGGCTAGCCGGGCTTGCCGCGCGGGCGGAGACGGCTCTCGGCCGCACAGTGCACGACGCGGCCAACCAGATCACGATCGACGTGCCGGCCGGCTGGACAGTGCAAACGCCGAGCGGGAACATCGCGCTCAAGGCCACCGCCCCGGCCGCGGGCAAGACGCTACCGGACAGCGTGGACGTCGTCGTGAGGAGCACGCTCTTTGGCATGAATACTTCGGAGGCATGCGAGCAAAAGGCGATGTGGGTGACGCAGCATCTGGGGCACATCGCCTTCACGACCCTGAGTGCGGGACCCGCCACCGTCAACGGATATCCCGCGTACTTGCACGTCTACACGTGGAACGCGAGTACCGGGGAGATGCGATGGAGCGAGCAGGTGTGCGTGGTCAAGCAGGGCCGCGCCTACGTGCTCACGGGAACGACCGCAGATACGGTGGAGACCATCGCGGTGCGATCCGAGGAGCTCAGGCAGATCATCGACTCGTTCACGATTCTGCCGCAGGCAACGGCGCCGGCCGAGCTCGGCGGGCCGTCGCCAGCCAGGGGCCATTGACCCGGCGGCACGCATCTGGCTGAGCGCGCGAGGTATCGGGATCTGATTGAGCGCCGCTGCGCTGTCCATCGATTTCATCCGCGCCTACAACCCCGCGAACCGGCACGAACGGCAGGAGTCTGAACGGTTCCGGCCGTTCGTCTACGACGATCTGGCCGTGCGGGACGGGCCCGAGGCTCTGTCGCCAGTGCAGCGCCCGGATTCGGTCATGCCCGCGGGCGGCCAGGACTCTGTCCGCTGAGGGCGTAGTAGGCGACATGGCTGTCACCGATGCGGGTGACGCGGGGCGATCCGCGACAACCGCGGTTCCCGGGCTTCTCGCCGGACCGCTCACCGGTCTGCGTGTGCTGGACCTGGGGAACATGATCGCGGGGCCGTTCTGCGCACGCTTGCTCGGCGACCTCGGGGCCGACGTCATCAAGGTAGAACAACCGGGGCGTGGCGATCCGATCCGCGGCTGGCGCGGTCAGTACACGGGGCACTCGTTGCTGTGGAAACTTGTCAACCGCAACAAGCGCGCCATCACGCTCGATCTGCATGCGGAGGCGGGCCAGGCTCTGGCGCGGCGTTTGTACGGTGTGGTGGATATCGTCGTCGAGAATTTTCGACCCGGTGTGCTCGAGCGCTGGGGCCTCGCGTACGCCCAAGTCGAGACCCAGCACCCCCGCCTCATCATGGTGCGCATCAGCGGGTACGGCCAGAGCGGCCCGTACCGGGACCGCGCAGGCTTTGGAGGGGTTGCGGAAGCGATGGCAGGTGTGCGGTTCCTCTCGGGGTACCCGGATCGGCCTCCCACGCGTGTCGGGTTCGCACTCGCCGACACCGTCGCCGGCCTCTATGGCGCCTTCGCCGCAATGGCTGCCGCGGCGGAACGGAGCCGAAGCGGCCGTGGGCAGGAGATCGACGTCGCGCTGACCGAGTCGGTGTTTAGCCTGCTGGACGATCTCCTGCCAGCGTACCAAAAGCTCGGCGTGGTGGGCACCCGCCACGGCACGGCCTTGCCCGGCGTCGCTCCGAGCAACATCTACCCAACCCGCGACGGACAGTTTGTCGTGATCGGCGCGAATAACGACAACGTGTTCCGCCGGCTCGCCACGCTGATGGCGCGGGACGACTGGCTCGCGGACCCGGAGCTCGCGCACGATCAGGGACGCGGACGACGGCAAGCCGAGCTCGACGCCGGCGTGGCAGCATGGACCTCGCAACTCACGCTGCAGGAGGTTACCGAGGCGCTGGCCCGGGCCGGTGTGCCGGCTGGCCCCGCCTATGACATCGTGGGGATCGTGAACGATCCGCAGTTCCGAGCTCGCGGCATGATCGCCACGGTGGAAGACGCCGACGTCGGCGCCCTAGCCCTCCCCGGCGTGGTACCGAAGTTGAGCCGCACGCCGGGACGCATTGCGTGGGCTGGGCCGCGGAGCGGGCAGCACAACGAGGACGTGTATGCCGGCCTCCTTGGGCTCTCCTCGGAGGAGATTGCATCGCTGCGGGCGCGCAGGGTGATCTGAAGGTGGCGGAGAGCGCCATGGGCCTTCGGTTGCCAGATACCGTGACCCTGGTCGAGGTTGGGCTCCGCGACGGACTGCAGTCGGTCGGGCACGCGGTGTCCACGGGGACGAAGCTGCGGCTGCTCCAGGCGCTCTACGCAGCCGGCGTGCGAGCCATGGAGGTGACGTCGTTCGTATCGCCGGCGGCCGTGCCACAATTCACGGATGCGGAGGAAGTGGCACGCGCCGCGCTGGCGCTCCCGGAATTACGAGTCTCGGCGCTCATCCCCAATCTCCGGGGATGGGAGCGGGCGCGCGGCGCGGGGGTGCGCGAGGTGACGGTCGTGATAGGCGCGACCGATCCCTTCAATATCGCAAACGTCCGGATGACCGTGGACCAGTCGCTGGCGCAACTCGCCGGGATCATGGACGCAGCCGGAGCGGAGCCGGGGGTGGCCGTGGAAGTCGGCATCGCGGTCGCGTTCGGATGTCCCTACACGGGCCACGTTCCCCTTGCCGCGGTCCGGCGAATCGTGGATCGATCGCTCGAGCTCGGCGTGGCGTCCGTCAGCCTCGCGGACACGATCGGCGTCGCCACCCCGCTCGATGTGGTCCGGGCGGTCACAGGGATACGTGCGGCGTATCCGAATCTGCCGTTGAGCCTGCATCTGCACGACACGCGCGGCATGGGCCTGGCAAACGCCCTGGCAGCCCTGCATGTCGGCGTCACGACATTCGATGGCGCGGTCGGCGGCCTGGGTGGGTGCCCGTTTGCGCCGGGTGCCGCGGGCAACGTGGCCACCGACGACCTCAACAACATGCTGGTCGGGATGGGAATCTCCACCGGGATCGACCAGGACGGGCTGCTGGCTTGCGGCGGCATCCTGCGCGACGAGGTCACGGCCGATCTGCCGAGTCATACGCTGCGGGTGTTCCTCGGGCACACCGCACGACGAGGCGATCCAAACGGCGCGAGCGCGGGATGAACGGCCCTCGTCAGCATCTTCCCCGCGCCGCGCCGTCGATCGTGAACGGCGATCTCGATGGAGCGGCCATCGTCTCCGCGACCGCCGAGCCGGTGCGCACCCTGCGGGGAATCGGTGAGATCGAGCTTGGCGGTAGATATGCAGGACAGCCTGACAGGTTCGCAGGGGCCTGCGGGCCTGACGCCGCACACGGGGGGGATGAAATGGCGACCGGATCCGTTCCCGCGTCACGACCGATGACCGTTGCCGCTCGCCTCGACCGCCTGCCCGTTTCCGGGCACATCCGCCGGCTTGTCGTGCTGATTTCGCTGGGCGGCATGTTCGAATTCTACGACCTGTTCATGACCGCGTACATCGCGCTGGGTCTCATCCGCGGGCGCATCTTCCAGGCGACCACCGCCGGGTTGTTCGACGTACACGGCTTCGCCAGCTTTGTCGCCGCCACGTTCGCGGGCCTCTTCATCGGGACGATCTTCTTCGGCTGGGTCTCCGATCGCTTTGGACGGCGCTCGATCTTTGTCTACTCGCTCGTGTGGTACTCTGTCGCCACGTTCATCATGGCGTTTCAGCAGACGGCGGTGGCGCTGGATCTCTGGCGCTTTATCGCGAGCATCGGCATCGGCGTTGAGCTCGTCAACATCGACACCTACATCTCGGAGTTGATGCCGAAGGAAGCGCGCGGGACGGCCATCGCCCTAAGCCAGTTCATTACGTTCATCGCCGTCCCGATCGTCGCGTTCATCGCCACGCTGCTGGTCCCCCACACCATCGGGGGCTTTGCCGGCTGGCGCGGGGTCATGATCATCGGCTCGCTCGGCGCGATTGCGGTCTGGTGGATCCGCATCTCCTTGCCGGAGTCGCCCCGCTGGCTCGAGCAGCACGGCCGGACAGAGGAGGCGGACCGTATCATGACCGCGATCGAGCAGCGCGTGGAGGCGGAGGCGGGCGTGCCGCTGCCGGCGCCAACGCTGCTGGCGGGGGAGGGACGCCGAGAGACCGGTTCATGGACCGAGATCTGGAGGCCGCCGTATCTGTCCCGCACGATCATGTTGGTGATTTTCAACTTCGTGCAGACGATCGGGTATTATGGGTTCGCGGCGTGGGTGCCCGTGCTACTGTACAACGAGGGCGTCACGTTCGTCAGATCGCTTGAGTACACGTTTGTCATCGCGATCGCCAACCCGTTCGGTCCGCTCATCGCGATGCGCTTCGCGGACCGGATCGAGCGCAAGTGGCAAATTGTCTGGGCGGCCGTCGGCATTGGTGTCTTTGGCCTGCTCTTCGCCGCGATGCGCGCGCCGGCCGGCATCATCGTTACCGGCGTCCTGATCACGCTATCCAACAACTGGCTCTCACCCGCATTTCACGCATATCAGGCGGAACTCTATCCGACCCGCATCCGGGCGCGGGCGGTGGGCTTCGTTTACTCGTGGAGCCGCTTTAGCACGATCTTCGTCGGCTTTTGGATCGCGGCGCTGCTCAAGACATCCGGAACCGTCGGCGTCTTCACCCTGATCGCCGCCGCGATGCTGGTCGTGGTGATCGTAATCGGCCTGATGGGGCCGGAAACCAACCTGCGTCGACTGGAGGCCGTTTCTGGTTAGCGGAGGTGCGAGCGCCGTGGCACCGGTCAGATGATGCTCGGTGCAGAGTCGAAGAATGTCGAGAAACAGGGCGCAACGTCCCCATGGGTTTTCGCGTTCGCAGGGGCCGGTTACTCAAACATGTGAATGAGTTGGACTTGCCCGGCCAACGTCGGCACGCCGCTAAGCGCCGCCGCGAGGCGGGCATCGGCCGTGAGCAAGCGGGTGTCGAGTCGAACGGCCAGGGCGACGTAGAGCGCATCGTATACAGTTTGTCCGATTGCATTCGCCAAGGCATGCGCATCCTCGGCTAATACACGAGAAGACACGGACTCCACCGCGACCCGGGCGATATCCGCCACCAGGCGCGGTCCATCTGCGCTGCTCATTTCTCCGCGACGGATCTTTTTCCAGACCGTCCGGGCCGCTTCGGCGAACATGAGATCGGGGGCGAAGTACTCATGCGGCAACGCAAGCAGCCGCCGAGCGGCGTCGCTATGAATTTCGGGGACGAACCATTTGACGACCACGCTCGCATCGACGACAAACACGCTCATCGAGTATCGCGATCCTCGCGAATCAATGCGGCACTG
Organism: Bacillota bacterium; assembly: GCA_021324255.1. Lineage (GTDB taxonomy): Bacteria > Sysuimicrobiota > Sysuimicrobiia > Sysuimicrobiales > Segetimicrobiaceae > JAJPIA01. Next base: position 23,125 of record JAJPJL010000002.1, on the reverse strand, counting down.
TCCGTCTGCCGCGAGCCGCCGAGGCGCCTCAGCCATTGGGCAGAGAGGCGTCGCGTCTCCGCGACACGTCGGGCGCCCGCCGTGCGGAGCACTTCATGTATTTCCGCCTGCAACGACCGGCCATGCGCCTTGGCGGCGGCCTTCAACTGTCTCAGGACGCTATCGTCCAAGTTCCGGATCAGAACGTTCGCCATCGCATCAACTCTCCTGGCTACCATGGTATCACAATGATACCATGGGCGACTCCCAACGCGCCCGTGTTCCTCATTAGGCGACGCTCAATCGCAGGCACAATTGTGTCCGCATATTCCGTGGAATTCGAGGAAAATCCTCAGTCGCAACTTCCGGTCCATATCAGGCCAGGCCTTCGCACTTCGCCGCAGCCGCAAGCCGCGCATCAAAGGACAAGATCGTCAGTTCGGGCAGCTCGGTCTGAAGGCTCTTGGCCACGGCCAAGTGCCAAAGATCCGCGCCCCGTAGCAGCCACCTGGACGATAGGTCCCGCACGACCTTCCAATCAGGTGCCGCATTCAGACGACGCCAGGGGCCGCTTTCAAGAGCCTCTCGTGCCGCTGTAACGAGGACCTTGGCCAGGGCACGCTCGCGCGCTATTCGCGCAATCACCGCATGTGCCTCGGCCCATGCCAATGTAGAAAGAAAATGCACCGCCGGGCCGCGCGCGCGCCGGCTGGCCTCCTCACTGTGCTCATCGCGAAAGAGGGCGGAAAGAATTGCCGAACTATCCCAATAGACCGCACTCGTAACCTCCGTGCTCACGCGTTACGGTCCTCCTGCAACCATTTCTGCGCCATACCTGCTTTGAGGGGGAGAGGCGGGGGAAGATTCCGCACCGCATGACGCAAAGGCTCCACCAGCCCGGAATCTTCTAGCCGGCGGATGCGCTCCGCTAATGGCAGAAGCCGCCCAGAGATCGGCGAGAGCCTTGCAACGGGACTACCCCGCTCCGTGATGACCCACTCCCGGCCCCGTTGCACATCACGAAGTAATTTGCTCAGTCGCGCCTTGGCCTCGCGCACCCCAGTTCTTCTCGTCTTCACCGCAACAGCCTCAATAGTGTAGACTCTAAGACTACACAGCTATTGTAGTTTGGGTAACCACGCGAGTCAAGCGCAGCAGGCCAGCCTTACTGGCCGACATGAGTTCATTGTACCCGATAGCCTCGAGGTCGACGCGGGCCACATTCGAAGTTAAGAACGCCGGGACCCCGCTTCCGCAAGCTCGTGGGAAAGATTACGCTCAGAAAGGGCGGAGACCGGCTGGTCGCAGAGGTTCGGGGCGACATTCCCGGGCTCTTAGCGTGAAGCGAAGTGTGTAAACTTTTCACGGCACGGTGCCGGTCGAGGTTAGCCGATACCGCCCGACCGAGGAGACCTGCGTGCCCGCTCGTTCTCGGGGACCGACTTCCAGATCCCGGGGCGGACTGCCCGGATTCGGCCCTCCGCTTCCAATCGCTTCTTCATCACGTAGGCGAACCCGCCGCCCGCGTCATCGCGCTTCGAGTCGTGGACGTACTGGACGTGCCGGCCCAGGATGATCACCCCCCGCGACTCTCCCGGCTTGAGGGGGACCTGGAACGTCGGCTCGTCCGGATACATCTCCGCGAAGCTGGACTTGACGAAGTCCCGGTCGGGCAGCCACAACCGGCGAATCGCCGGCCACAGCACGAGCAATGTGCGCGCGATCCACGACAGGACGCCGTGTGACGGCATACTGCCACCTCCGCTGCCTTGGTGCGTATGCGATTGATCATGCAGAAGCCTGGGATGAACCCGAGCCGTTGAGGGGTCGGCTCGTCCTTACTCTATCACATCGTCCGCCGCCGCGCCCGTAATCAGGTCCTCAAGGAGGATGCCGACGAGCTTGCCCAGCGGGACCGCGTGGACCTCGGCGACCGTCTCCAACTGCTCCCAGAACGTCGCGTCGCTCAGCGACACCCGCACCACGCGGCTCGCATCCGGAAGGCGATCGCCGCGGCGAGCCGCGCTCCTTACCCCGCTCCGAGTGGGAGCCAGGGCCGGGAGCGCCAGGACGTCGCTTTGCCGGACCGGCGCCTGCCGGACTTTCGATCGTGCAACGTTCGGGGATCGAGCCCGAGCGCGTACGGATTCTGGGTCTCGCGATAGGCTTCGACGAGGTCGAAGTCGATCCGCCGCGGCGGTCCGGAGCCGTTGCCGCGCCTTCCCCGCTGAGCTGTAAGAGTACGGAGTTCTTCCTCTCTCCCAATGAACCAATCGGTGATGCGGTCCATCACCTTGGTGCGGATTTCGGCTCAATCTGATCACCCGTTCCGGAAAATCCGTTCATGTATAGCCCTGCCCGCAGGGTTACAATGAACGCTCACGCGACCATGTATGCGTTCCACGCGGCGTGCCTCCGCTGGCGGGCGCAAGCCGAGTTCGACAACGAGATCGCCGGTCACCTCCCCCGCTATTCCGCTGTGACATCAGAGCGGCAGGAACTCGCAATGCAAAGAGTCAATGGTTGATCCAATGCCGTCGACCGCATCCCTATTTCGTACCGCCCGCGGCGCCAGAACCTTCGAGGACGTGGCGCAGCAGGTCAAATCCGCCATCCTCGACGGCTACTTCAAGCCCGGCGACCGGCTCCCCCCGCAGCGCGATCTCTACAAGCAATTCAAGGTCAGCCGTTTTGCCGTCACTCAGGCTCTCCACATCCTCGAGACAGCCGGGCTCGTAGACATCAGGCTCGGGGCGCGGGGCGGTGCATTCGTGCGGCGCCCTGACATGGAAACGATCAACTCCTCGATCGATCTCATCGCTTCGATGCACGGTGTCACCTTGGAGGAACTGGCCGAGTTTCGCGAGGCCATCGAAGGCCGTAACGCGTACTGGGCGGCCCAGCGCAGCACGCCCGCGGACCTCGACGCGCTCGAGGCACTCGTGAAAGAGGTCTGCGCCGTCTGCGAAGATCAGTCGGTTGCGTGGTCGCTCGCGGTCGCCCGGGACGCCGCCTTTCACAGCAAGATCGCCGAGTTGAGCAAGAACCGGTTGAGCGCTGCGGTGTTGCAGGGCGTGATGACCGGTCTTCGGGCGGCCCTGCGGCAGGTGCCCGAGACCTACCGGATCCGGATGGCGCGGGAGCTGACTGCGATCTACGACGCGATTCGCGCACGCCGACCGGTGCGTGCGGAGACGCTCATGCGGGACCATATCGCGGGATTCCAGCGCATCGTGGCGCGGGTACGTCGGACTGGTGCACGCCGAGGCCGCCGCAGTCGCGCAGGTCACACAGCGGGGTGACAGGATCGTGAAGACGGATGTGGAGGCGCGAGTACCCTACAGTTGGGAGGACCGCAAGCCGGTGCTCGAATTGGACTTCCCGGCAGCGGAGTTCGAGGAGCGGATCCGCGCGGTGCAACACGCACTGGCGCAGCGGGGCGCCGATGCGCTCGCAGTTTACGGCGGTGCCAGCCAGGAAAGCAACGTTCGCTATTTGAGCGGGTTCGGAAGCTGGTGGGGCGACGCCCTCGTCATGGTGCCGCGGCGTGGCGACCCGGTGTTGATTACGAATTCGATCTTTCACGGCGAGCCCATGCACTCGAACTTGCAGACGACGTGGATCCAGGATCTGCGTCCACTGCTTAACCCGCACTCCACGGGGACCCCGAAGAGTGTCGTCGAGGCCGGCCGGGATGTCCTCGGCGAGTGGGGCGCGCTGACCGGGACGGTGGCCTTCGTCGACCTCGACCAGGCGCCGTCGAGGATCACGCGCGAGCTTTCGGCGTGCTGGCCGCAGGTGCACGTGCACGACGGCGCGCCGATTCTCGCGGGGCTGCGCCGGATCAAGAGCCCGGCGGAGATCGACCTGGTGCGGCGTCTCGGCCGGATTGCGAGCGCCGGGATGGACGCGGGGATGGCGGCTGTGCGGCCCGGGGTGACGGAGAGTGAGGTCGCGGCCGCCGTGCACGCGGGCTGTATCGGCGCGGGTGCGGAGCGCATGGGCTACGGGGTTCTCGCCTCGGCCGGACAGCGTAGCCACATGAAAAACATCTTCCCGCGGCCCGACAAACGCATCCGCGAAAACGAGCTTGTCGTCATCGACCTCGGGTGCCAGCTTGGAGGTTACCGCTCGGATATGTCGCGCAATATCGTTGCCGGCGAGCCACCGATGGAGCTGCGGCGACTGCTGGATGCCTGCTTAGATGCGGAAGACGCCGGGATTCGGCACACACGTCCCGGCGTGTCGGTTGTGTCCGTCGTGACGGTCATGAACGACGTGATCCGGCGCCACGGATCGGAGGCCTGGGATTGGTCCACCGGCCACGGGTTCGGTCTCGATACCGTCGAGGAGCCCTTCTTTCATCCGACTAACACCGCGGTTCTCGAACCGGGAATGTGCTTTTACATCGAGCCCATGATCGTGCCGCCGACGGTCGGCACGATCTGCTTCGAGGACATGGTGGTGGTCACCGAAGACGGGTGCGAGGTAGTGACGACCAGCAAGCGGCGAATGTGGTAAGTCTGGAAGACAAGAAGAGGGGTGTGGATATGCGGCGTCTATGGCAGTGCCTGGCTTGCTTTGTCGTGTTGGCGATCGCGCTCGCGTATGCTACCGGAGGGTCGAGTTTAGGCGCGGCGGCGACCGGCGCGCCCTTCAAAATCGGCGTCATTCTCGGTGTCACGGGAGCGACCGGCAACCTCGGTCAGCATGAGCTCGACGGCGCGAGGTTGGCCGCCGCGGCGATCAATGCGACGGGGGGCGTCGACGGCCACCCGCTCGAGATCGTGTTCGAGGACGACGCCGGGGTTCCGGACAACGCGGTCAACGCCTTCAACCACATCACCGGCGACCCATCGGTGCTGGCGATCTTTGGGAGCACGCTCGGCACCAACACTGATGCGATCCTGCCGCTCGCGCAGCGGATCGGCATCTCCGTCCTGGCGCCCAATTCCACGTACGATATAACGCATCACGGGAATCCGTGGGTGTTCCGCATCGCGGTGCCCGCCAACATCGAGGTGGAGGCACTCAGCGCGCTCTTGAAAGAGCGCAAGCTGACGCGAATCGCCATCTTGAACTCCACCGACGCGTACGGCAGCCAGGGGGCGGATCTCATCGCGAAGGAAAAGGGTCTCACGATCGTGGCGCACGAGAGCTTCCCGCTGACCGCGAGCGACGTGACGGTGCAACTGACGAAGATCCGCGGGGCGAATCCCCAGGCGCTCATTCTGTGGGGAAGCGCGCCGCTCGTCGGCGTGGCCCTCCGGAACGCCGCACAACTGGGGATGACGATGCCGGCCTTCAGCGGGCTCGCGGCGGACAACCCGGGAAACATCAAGGCCGCGGCCGGTGCCGACACGTTGTCGCACTGGCTCGTTGAGGGTGTTCTCGACGCGGCGCATCCGCTGCCTCGTCAACAGCAGGGTTTTGCGGCGATCAAGGGGCGGTACGGCTACGATCCGGACGTCTTTGCGGCCGTCGGTTGGGACGTGATGTTCGTCCTGGCCAGGGCAGTGGCAAAGGCGGGGCCGCAGCCGACCCGGCAGGGCGTACAGGCCGCGATGACCACGATCAGCAATTTTCAGGGTTTGGCCGGTGTGTATACTTGGACGAATGCCTACCGTGACGGAACGGGCATCAGCAGCCTGATCTGGTTGGAGGTTCAGGGCAGCACGTTCGCGCGCGCCCTCTAGATTTCGTGGCCGCGGGAGAAGCGCTCCAGTTTGCGCTGAGCGGCATCACGGTCGGTAGTGTCTACGCCGTCGTGGCGCTCGGGTTCACGATCGTGTTCAATGCGACCGGCGTCGTGAACTTTGCCCAGGGCGAGTTCGTGATGCTCGCCGGGCTGCTGGCGGTTTGGCTGGTCGCGCTCCATATCCCGCTCTGGGCCGCAGCGGTTGGAGCGGTCTTGATCGTGGCGGGAGTCGCCGCGGCGATCCATGCGCTCACGGTACGCCCCATCGAGCGCAGGGCCGGGCACTTCACCATGATCATGGTGACCTTGGGCGTTGCGATCATGCTCCAGGTGATCGCTCAGCTCTTGTTCGGCACGGAGGCGCAGGCGCTGCCGTCCTTCACCGGCGATGGGGCCATCCGCATTCTGACGGCAACGATCACGGTGCAGGCGCTTTGGATCCTCGGCGGCGCCGCGGTATTGATGGCCGGCCTGTATCTCTTCTTCAGCCGGACACGAGCGGGGCAGGCGATGCTTGCGACGGCTGAAAATCGCGAGGCCGCGGGTCTCGTGGGAATCGATACCCGACGGGTCAGCCTGTATGCCTACGTGCTCGGATGCGGCTTGGGAGCGCTGGCCGGCGTGCTGGTCACCCCGATGACCGCCGCGGTGTACACGCAGGGCTTGGTGTTCACGCTCAAGGGGTTCGCGGCCGCCGCGCTCGGCGGTTTTGGAAGTCCCGTCGGCGCGGTCATCGGCGGCTTGGCGCTCGGACTGCTGGAAGCCTTCAGCGCCGGCTTCGTGTCGTCAGGATATCAGGACTTGATCGCGCTCGTCGCCTTGATCGCGATTCTGATGTTCCGGCCCGGAGGCATCGTTGGGACGCGCACGCTTGGTTGATGCGCGTCTCGCCGCGATCGGGGCCGGCACCGCCGCGCCGCTGATCTTCCCCTTTGTGGTGCATGACCGCTTCGTGCTCAACATCGCGGTCTTCGTCGCGCTGTATACGATTGTCGCCGCGGGATTGGTGCTGCTGTTTGGGTACGCGCGCCAGATGTCGTTCGGCCACGCCGGGTTCTACGGCATCGGCGCGTACGTGTCCGCGCTCATCGCGCGGGATCTGCACGTCTCCGCGTGGCTCGGCATCCCGGCGGGAGCGGCCGCGGCGACGCTCGCGGGCTACGTGGTCGGCCGGCCGATCTTAAGATTGCGCGGTCTCTCGCTCGCAATGGCGACGTTCGCGTTCGGCGTCATCGCGAACGTCGTCTTTACCCAACTGGCAGTGACCGGGGGCGCGAACGGACTTCCCGGCATTCCCGTCCCGCGCATCGGGCCCGTCGCGTTCGACACGCCGGGTGCATTCTACTGGCTTGCCGCGCCGATCGCCGCGGCGACTATGGTCGTTTCGTGGAACATTGCGCGCTCCCACGTCGGCCGGGCGCTTCGCGCGCTCGGCAACAGCGAGACAGCAGCCCGAGCCGGCGGAATCGATGCGGCGGCGTACAAGTCCGCGGTGTTCACCTACTCGGCCGGGGTGGCAGGGCTGGCCGGGGCGCTGTACGCGCATTATCTGACGTTTGTCAGCGAGAACAGTTTCTCGATCGACGTGTCGATCCTCATGGTGGTCATGATCGCGGTGGGGGGCATGCAGTCCCTGTGGGGCGCGCCCCTGGGCGCTCTCTTCCTGGCCATCGTTCCGGAATATCTGCGCCAGTTGGGCGGCTCGTATGCGATGCTGCTCTACGGCCTCCTGCTGACGGTCGTGTTCATGTACTTGCCCGGCGGCGTGGTCGAAGCGGCAGGTGCGCTCGCGGAGAGGATGGGGCGATGGCGCCGGCGCTTCTCGAACTGACCGGCGTCATCGTCAGGTTCGACAGCCTCGTCGCGCTCAACGACGTCAGGTTTGCCGTGCCCGCGGGCGGCGTGACGGCGTTGATCGGCCCGAACGGCGCGGGAAAGACGACGTGCTTCAACGTTGTTTCGGGCTTGCAGCGCGCGACGGCCGGCCGGGTGTGGTTCAACGGGCGCGAGATCACCAACCTGCCGCCGCACCGGCGTGCTGGCATCGGCCGGACGTTCCAAATCGCGCAGGTGTTTGGCGACATGACCGTGTTGGAGAACGTCCTCGTCGGCGTGCACCCTCATCTCAACGGCGGCGTCATCGCGGCAGGATTGTGGATGCCGACCGTCAGGCGGCAGGAGTTTTGGGCGGCCGCACGGGCCGCGGAACTGCTTCGGCGCGTCGGTCTTGCCGACGTGGCGGAGCGGCAGGCACGGACCCTTTCATTGGGGCAGCAGCGCCTCCTCGAACTTGCCCGCGCGCTGGCCGCCGATCCGCAGCTGATTCTTCTCGACGAGGCGGCGTCGGGCCTCAGCCCCGCGGAGACAGAAGCGGTGGTGGAGCACGTCCGGGCCCTGCGGGCGGATGGGCGCACCGTGCTGCTGGTCGAGCACAACATGCGGTTCGTTCATCGCCTCGCCGAGCATCTCGTGGTGCTGAACTACGGGCGCGTGATCTACGAGGGGCCCGCGGACGAAGGGGTCCGTGATCCCGCGGTCATCGCAGCATATCTTGGAACGGCGCTGACGCATGCTCGAGTGTGATGCTCTCGAAGTAGCCTACGGCCGTGTGATCGCCCTGCGCGACGTGTCGCTCCGGGTCCAGCAGGGGCAGGTCGTCAGCATCCTCGGAGCCAACGGCGCGGGCAAGACCACGCTGCTGCGGGCGATCACGGGCCTCGAACGGCCCCGCCGCGGGCGGGTGCTCTTTGAACACCGTGAGATCACGCATTGGGAGCCCGCCGATATCGTCCACCGCGGCATCTCTCACGTGCCGAGCGGTCGACAGGTGTTCGGGAACATGACCGTCATGGAAAACCTGCGGCTCGGCGCCTACATCCGAACCGGCGACCGGCGGTTGGCCGGCGACGTCGCGCGGGACATGGATGCGGTGCTGGAGTTGTTCCCGGTTCTGCGGGCACGGGTGCGGCAGGCGGCGCGCACGCTCTCCGGGGGCGAGCAGCAGATGCTGGCCATCGGACGGAGTCTCATGGCCCGTCCGCGGCTCCTCCTGCTCGACGAGCCGTCGCTCGGATTGGCGCCGCAGGTTCTCGAGGGCATTCTCGGCGCGCTCCAGCGCCTCAACCGGGAACACGGCCTCACCATGCTGCTCGTGGAGCAGAATGCCCATTTGGCGCTGGACTTTGCCACGTACGCGTACGTGCTGGAGACCGGCAGGATCGTCCAGAGCGGCCCGACGTCCCAACTCAAAGCCAGCGATGTGATCGTCCAAATCTATCTCGGCCTGAAGCACTGAGCGCCGCGATATTCGGCGCGCACAGCGGGTGGAGCGGAGGTGGGTGTGATGACGTGCGACGTCGTGATCCGAGGCGGACTGGTCTACGACGGGACGGGCGCGCCGCCGGTACGCGCCGACGTCGGCCTGTCCGCCGGCGTGATCTGGGATATAGGGAACCTGTCCGCCGTCGAGGCACCGGAGCAGATCGACGCTTCGAACCTCGCGGTGGCGCCCGGGTTCATCGATGTGCATACACACTCGGATCTCTCCTGCTTCCTGGGTGCGGAGCATGCGCACGTCGCGGCGGGGACGGTGCGCCAGGGCGTCACGACGGAGATCGCGGGGAACTGCGGGTTCAGCGCGTTTCCCTGTCTTCCTGAGCGACGGGCCGCGCTCGAGCGGCATCTCGCGGCGCTGTTCGGACCGAACGACCTCAAGTGGCACGACTTGGCCGGCTACCGGCAGCGTGTCGGCGAGGCCGGCCTCTTTGCGAATCTGGCACCGATCGTGGGACACGGCAGCGTTCGGGCCGGCGTCATGGGATTCGACAACCGGCCGCCGTCCGAAGACGAAATGCGGACGATGAGGCGGCTCGTCGACGAGGCGCTGGAGCAGGGTGCGGTGGGCTTTTCCTCCGGACTCATCTACTCGCCCGGCGTCTACGCGGCCACCGAAGAACTGATCCGGTTATGCAGCGCCGCCGCACGCTACGGCCGGCCGTACATCACCCATATGCGCGGCGAGACCTATATGGTGGCCGACTCGGTGCGCGAAGCCATTCGGATCGCGTCGGAGGCCGGCGTCCCGCTCCATATCTCGCACCACAAGGCGGCGGGCAAGGAGAACTGGGGCCGCACGACCGAGACGCTGCGGATGATCGAAGCGGCCCGCCGCTCCGGCATCGATGTCACGATGGACATGTACCCTTACACCGCCGGCAGCACCATGCTGTACGGGATGCTGCCCCCCTGGTCGCAGCAGGGCGGGATCGAGCGGATGCTGGAGCGGCTTCACGACCGTGTGGTCCGCGAGCGGATTGTGCGCGAGTTCGCTGCGGGCATCCCCGGATGGGAGAACTTTCAACAGGCCGCCGGATGGGAGGGCATCTTCATCTCCAGTTGTCCGGGCTGCCCGGAAGCGGAAGGTCGCTGCGTCGTTGAGTTGGCGGACAACGCCGGAAAGTCGCCGGCGGACTTCGTGTTCGATCTCCTGATCGAGCAGCGCGCGCGCGTGACGATGATCCTGCACGTCATGTGCGAAGAAGACGTAAGACGGGTGATGACCCACGACGCGGCGATGGTCGGCTCGGACGGGATTCCGCTTCCAGGCAAGCCGCACCCGCGCTGGGCCGGGACGTTTAGCCGTGTGCTCGGCCGGTACTGTCGCGAGTCGCACCTGCTCGACCTGCCGCGCTGGGTCCGCAAGATGACGTCCATGCCGGCGGAGCGGTTCGGGCTCAAAGGTCGCGGCGTCATTGCCAAGGGCCGAGCGGCCGACGTCGTCGTCTTTGACCCTTCAGAGGTGGCCGACCGTGCCACGTACGATGAGCCGCTGTTGCCACCGCTGGGAGTCCTTCATGTGTACGTCAATGGGCGTGCGGTCGTGCGCAACGGAGACCTGACCGGCGCAAAGCCGGGACGAGTGCTGGGGGCGGCGGTATGAACTTGTCGGAGATCAATACACCTGCTCTGGTGCTCAATGTCGATGCCCTGGAGCGCAACCTGGGGCGGATGGCCGATGCGGTGCGGTCCACCGGGGTCGCACTGCGTCCCCATACCAAGACGCACAAGAGCCCATGGGTGGCCGCGCGTCAGGTCGAACTGGGCGCCGCCGGCGTGTGCACCGCCAAGGTGGGTGAAGCGGAAGTGATGGTCCGGTCCGGCATCCGCAACGTGCTCATCACCACCGAGGTCATTCCCGCGAAGATCGACCGCCTGTTGAACCTCGCTGCCATGGGATCGGTGTCGGTTGTGATCGATTCTGTCGATGCCGCGACGGAGCTCGGCCGCCGCGCCGCGGCGCGTGGCATGGAGATCCAGGCCCTGGTCGACGTCAACGTCGGCCAGGAGCGCGCCGGGGCCAATCCGGGCGCCGACGCCGTGGCGGTGGCCCGAGCGATCGTTGACGCGAAGGGCCTTCGGTTCGCCGGCATTCAGGGCTATGAGGGGCACTGCCAGCACGTATTCGAGTACGCGGAGCAAAGGCGCCGAGCATTCGAGTGCTACGAGCGCCTCGCACAGACGCGGCAGCAGATCGCCGATGCCGACATTCCCGTGCCGTGCGTCACGACGGCAGGCACCGGAACTTACCGCTTCGCGATCGAGCACGGCGTAGCCACCGAGGTCCAACCAGGATCCTACGTTGTGATGGACGATATGTACAGGCGCGTGGAACAGCTGGCGTTCGAGAACGCGCTCTTCATTGTTGCGTCGATCGTGAGCACGAACCGGCCGCAGTGGGTCATCATCGATGTGGGCTGGAAAGCCGTCAGTACGGACGCCGGCGCGCCGGGGGTGCGCGACCTTGCCGGCACCCGATATGAACCTGCGGGCGACGAACACGGTAGGATCTACGCGGTCCCCCACAGCGCCGCCCGGGTCGGCGAGCAGGTGTGGCTGGTGCCCAGCCACTGCGACACCACCATCAACCTGTACGATCACTATGAATTGATCGACGACGACGGAAAATACGTGGGACGGCTCCCCATCGCGGCCAGGGGAGCCAGTACGTGAGGGGTACGAATGATTCACGTCCCGCAACCGGACGGCCGACACCGGGCGCGACGTGCGTACAGCATGAGTGTAGGTTATGGTGGTTATCAGCGTCGTAGTCGCCGGGATGCCGGTGCGTGCGTAAGTCAAGTTAGCACCAGGACCCCTCTCAGCATGAAGGCACAATAGCGCCTGCGGCGTCGCCGCGTGACGGCATCCATGAATGGCCGGGCATCCGCGCTCAGGATTGCCCTGAGAGTTTGATTGCCCGGGGTTCCTTATCGGCCCGGAGCGCCTTGAGCGATGGATGGCGTATCAACACCGGGTTAGAAGTGACCCACCTCCGCTCGGGATAGCCCGGCGAGTATTCGGCGTCGTCGTAACGTGCTGGCCCGCCCCCGTCTTGTTCGGCCACCTTACTTCAGCACGGTGTCATCCCACGTCTTCACCCAGTCGTTCAGGTGAGCCGCGATCACTCCCCACTCGGGCTGAAACAGGCGACTGACGCGTTCCTTGCCGTACGCCGACGTCTCCGCCACGAGCCCTGGAGGGAGGACGGCCTTCTCGTTCACGGAGGCATACCCGCTCAACTGGGCAAATTGCACCTGGACGTCTGGACGCAGCAAGTAGTTGATGAACATTGCCGCTTCCTTGGCGTGCGGTGTCCCTGCCACGATATTGATCGCCAGCGGGTCCACGATGGCCCCCTCCTTGGGATAGACAACCCCGAGGGGTCCCCCGCTCCTGATCAGGTTGAGGGCCTGCCCGTTGAATATCGGGGCGAGCCACAGATCGCCCTGCGCGAACGCTTGAACCTCCTTGGGGCTCAGCGTGTAGAATTGGGGATCGTTCTCCTTGAGTTGCGCAAACTTCTTCATCGCGGGTGTGATATCGGTGGCGGAGCCCCCAAGCACGTGCGCGATGAGGTTGAGAAGCATGGGGCCCCCCGTGTTATCGAGGTTGAACATCCCGACGTGGCTCTTGTACTTGGGATCCCAGAGGTCAAACCAGCTCGTCGGAGGCGTGGGCACGTGGTCCTTGTTGTACCCGAGCACCACAGTGGCCAGTCCAAAGGCCGGCCCGTAACCGGCGTGCAGCCGGCCGATCGGGTACAGGCCGGTCATGTTTGGCGCCTGCGCCGCCGGTGTTGGCGCATAGAGTCCCTGAGCGATCGCGGTCTCCCAGAGCCCTCCATCAACCAGGTCGAGGTCGGCAGGCTCGTGCCCCCTCTGGGCCTCTAGCTTGGTGATGTGCGCGCTGGAGTTCGCACCTGGCGTGAAGATGACCTGAATGCCGTACGCGGCCTCAAACGGCTTCACCGCCGCTTCCATCAGCGAGTGGTCGACGAGACCGCCGAACCCTTGGATCGTCAGCGTCGGCTTCCCTTGGGCACCCACAGGTCCCATCGCGAACGACCCAAGACTCAACATCGCCACGAGGAACAAGACGAAACAGATCCGACCGAGACGGCCCATAGATCCCCCTCCTTTGGCGTGCCTCACTGGCGCAGGTACCATAATCGCTCCGGATCAACTTTGATTTGCACCGGCGCGCCGGTTGGCCATTGTGGTTGTCCTCCGCCGGGCGCGTCGACGATGACTCGCACCCCCTCTCCGATCTCCACCCAGCACCTGACCACCGCTCCCATGAACACTTGCCTGACCACAGACCCATTGATACCGCCGGGCTCGGAGCGATCCAGGCTGACGTGCTCCGGTCGCACCATCACCGTCACCCGCTCGCCCGCAGCGACTGGAGCCGCCCCTCGCGCTTCGAGCGCAGCCGCCGCCCCATCCAGCACGATGCGTGCGCGATCGACCGCGATCGGCGTCTCGACGATCCCGGACAAGAAGTTTGCATCGCCGACGAAGTCGGCCACAAAGCGGTTCGCGGGCCGTTGGTACACGTCTACCGGCGTCCCGGTCTGCATGATCACGCCGTTGGTCATGAGCACCACCCGGTCGGCCATGGTCAGCGCCTCGGTTTGATCATGCGTCACGAGCACCGTCGTCATGCCGAGTTGATCATGGACGCGGCGTACCTCGAGCCGCATGGCCTGACGCAGCTTGAGATCCAAGTTCGAAAACGGCTCGTCGAGGAGGAGCACCGCTGGCTGAATCGCGAGCGCCCGGGCGAGGGCGACGCGTTGCTGCTGGCCGCCCGAGAGCTGGTGCGGGAACTTGTGCGCTTCCGTCGTCAGCCCGACCAACTCGAGCATGGCGCCGACGGGGGATCGGCCATTCTGCCGATGGCGGACGCCGAACGACACGTTCTCCACCACGGTCATGTGCGGGAAAAGCGCGTAACTCTGAAAGACGAACCCGACGCGGCGGTGATGCGCCGGCAGCCGGTCTACTCGCTCTCCGTGAAAGAACACCGCGCCGGCATCGAGGGGGGTGAGACCCGCAATGATGCGCAGCAGCGTCGTCTTGCCGCAGCCGGACGGGCCAAGCACCGCGATGAACTCGCCCGATTCTACCGGCAGCGAGACCCCGGACAGCACCGGTGTTCGGCCGTAGGCCTTTCGGATCTCGACAAGGTCGATTGCGGGCGTGCTATGCGCGCCCACCGAGGGTCCTCCGACTGACCAGCTGGCGCACGCTGATGAATCGCTCCGCGCCGAGTAGCGCCACGACCGTGGCCAGCATGAGCACCGTGGAGATCGCCGCCACGCTTGGATCGTTGGAAAACTGGACATAGTTGAAGATCTGCACCGGGAGGGTGACCGCGCGCGGCCCGGCGAGGAACAAGGAGATCGTCACGTTGTCGAACGACAAGAGGAAGGCAAAGAACGTGCCCGCGGAAACCGCGGGCAGCACCAGCGGCACGCTCACGCGCACGAACGTCCGGACCGGGCCGGCGCCCAGCGTGGCCGCGGCCGCCTCGAGATCCATCAGATTGCCCGGCATGCCCCCGTAGACCGTCCGCACGACGTACGGCACGGTGATCACAAGATGTCCGAGCACGAGCCCCGCGAGCCCGCCCACGAGCTGCAGGCGTCCGAGCCAAAACAAGAGCGCCATACCGGTCAAAATCCCGGGGATGAAGATCGGGGCCAGGAGCGCCAGCTCGATCATCTGCCGGCCGCGGACGGGCCAACGCGCCAGCGCCAGGCCCGACACGGTGCCGAGGAGTCCCGCGAACCCCGCCACGATCGCGGCGACTACCGCGCTGGTCGCGAGCGGGCCCGTCCACGCACTGCTGCGAAGCACCTCCCCGTACCAGTGCAGCGAGAGCGCGCGGGGTGGAAAGAAGACGAACGGACTGCGGTTGAACGATACCCCGACAACCACGATGAGCGGCGCGAGGATGAACAGCAGGACGATGGCAACGAACGTGCCGCGCAGCACGCCGACCGTCCGCGTCGCCATCATACCATCCGCCCTCCGCGTGTCAGTCGTAGCGCGCCGACGGACACGGCGGTCAAAAGGAGCGCCACCGCAAACAAGAAGAAACCCGTCGCAGCGCCGAGGGGCCAGTTGAGCACCTGATTGATGTCGTCGTAGGCGAGCGTCGCCAGAAGAAACAGATTCGGTGGCGCGAGGACCAACGGCTCGACGAACGAACTGGCGGCAAGGGAGAACGCGAGGATGCCGCCGGTCACGACGCCGGGCAATGACAGCGGGACCACCACTCGTGCGAACGCGCGAAGCGGAGGCTCGCCGAGAGTCGCGGCGGCCTCGACGAGCGCGCGGTCCACCTGGCTCAGGGCCGCGAAGATCGGCAACGTCGCAAACGGGAGTTCGACCTCGGTGAGCGCCACCACGACGGCCGTCAAGGTGGATCTGATGTGAAGCGGGCCGAGTGAGAACCAGCGAAGCATTTCGTTGAGCGGTCCCCGGTTGTCGAAGATGATCAGCCAGCCGTAGGTGCGGATGATCACGCTCACAAACAGCGGCGCGATCAACGCGGTGATCAAGACATTCCGCCACCCGGGGGTACTCCTCCAGAGGACGACCGCGATCCCATAGCCGAGCACGACCGTGCACGCCGCCACGGCGAGCGCGAGCCTGAGCGTGTTGAACAACCCCAGGCGGTAGGTCGATTCGGCCAGCACCACGTGGTAGTTCGCGAACGTCCATTGGTGCAGGTAGAGGTGCGCCGGGTCGTATCGCAGGAAGCTCAACGCCAGAAAGAATCCCAACGGCGCGTAGAAGCCCAGCGTGAGCACGACGAGAATGGGAACAATGAGGAGTACTGCTCGAGCGCGCGTGCCGTCGTCGCCTACGCCAGCCATCGTCCGTCTTCCCACACCAGCCGGCCGGCAAGGTAGACACGCCGGATCCGCTCAAGCGCACCGAGATCGCGGAGTGGATCGGCGTCCAGCACGACCACGTTGGCGTACTTCCCCTGGCCCAGATCGCCCATTGCGTGGTCCTGGCCGATGGCCTGAGCGGCGCCGAGTGTTGCGGCGTGGAGCACTCGGTCGATCGGCATGCCCAACTCGTGCATGCGGCGCATCTCGAGCAGAATCGTCCCATGGCGGAGATCGGTTCCGACCGCGATTCGCACGCCCGCGGCAAGCGCACGCCGGAAACTCTCGGAGTGCATCGCGACGGCCTTCCGGGCCTTCTCGATCGCGTATTCTGGCAGCCCTAGCCGCGGTCCGTCCTCGGCGATCTGGGTGAACGCGGTGAGGGTCGGAATGTAGTAGACGTCGCGTTCCAGGATCAGCCCGATATCCGTGTCCGTCAGCTGCAGCCCGTGCTCGAGCGTACGCACACCGGCCCGCAGGGCCGCCGTCACTCCCGGCCCGGCCTGGGCGTGCGCGGCCACCGGGCGGCCGGCCATCGTCGCGGTGGCCACCGCGGCGGCGATCTCCGCATCAGTCAGTTGCTGCGCCGAAACTTCCATCCCGGGTGTCATCACGCCGCCCGTCACCATGAGCTTGATCCAGTCCACCTCAGCCTTGAGTTGCTCACGCACCGCGCGTGCGACCTCGTCGGGACCGTCAGCCTCGCGCCCCATGTAGTAGCAGTGGCCGCCGGTTGCGATGATGGGCTTCCCGGAGATGAAGACGAACGGGACCACAATCAGGCCCTTGCGTCGCGCGTGCCGAAAGGCGACGTCGATGTGGTGCTTGGCGCCGACGTCGCGCATGGCGGTCACACCGCTCTGCAGGTTGAGCCGGGCGTTCATGTGCATCCGCAGGCTCACCATCGGGTCCGGCTCCGCCTTCTGTGCAACGTCCTGGCCGTCGTGGGCCAGATGCAGGTGGGTGTCGACGAGCCCAGGGATCACCCACCGTGGTCCCTCACCGGCTGCGATCCGCGGCCATTCGGACGGCACGTCGCCTTCGGGCACGGTCCCCGCGATACGCTCGCCGTCGACGAGCAGTGCGCGTCGCGGCACAAACGAAAGCCGGCCCCGGTCGGTGAACTGCAGCAGCGAACCACCGGAGAGGGCGAAGCGTGCCATACGTGTATCCTTCCTGGATTTGCGAATGACGCGCTACGCCGGCGAAGCCGACGCGTCAGGAATGAGGTGGGTCCCGGTCTTGAGTTGCACCGAGATTTCGTCCGCACCCCGCACGACGGCGCGGATGGCCCGCGCGAGCGTGCCGTCGCGCAACCGTGACGAGGGACCGCACACGGCAACTGTCGTGTCGACCACGCCGAACCGGTTCGCTACAGGGGCCGCGACCGACGTGATCTCGTCACTGTACTCCCGCTGCGTGATGGCGTAGCCACGTTCCCGAACACGGTCCAATTCCCGCGCGAGGGCGACGGCATCGGCGATGGTGCGGGCCGTGCGCACCTCCAAACGCGAAGAAAGCACGCGGCGACGCACTGCCTCGGGCGCGTACGCGAGCAGCACCTTCCCCGTCGCCGTGCAGTGCGCGGGCGACATGCGCCCCGTGTAACTCGTCACCGACAGCAACTGCTCGGAATACACCGCCTCGATGTACGTCACCATCCTGGGGTCCCTGGCCAGCCGCGCGAGGTAGCATGACTCACCGGTTTCGGAAACAAGCCGTTGCATCGTCGGGAGCGCGAGATCGCCTAGGCTGAGGCTCTTGAGGGCGGCGTGGCTGAGTTCAGCCAGACGTACGCCGAGTCTGTACAGCCCAGTGTGCTGCTCCTGCTCCACCAACCCCGTGCGGACGAGTGCGACGAGCAGACGATGCAGGGTGGCGGAGGGTAACGCGGTAGCCCGTCCCAGTTCGGCAAATCGGCAGGGACGACCCGTCGCCGCCAGCGCGTCCAGCACTTTGCTCGCCCGAGCGATCGTACTCAAGGACTACTCCGATATACGAATTATCATTCCGATATGCGGAGTACTTCCACAACACCGGGGCCGATTTCCTGCGGGGGCCTGGCGCACGCCCGGTGCCCGGCAGGCGCGGCGTAGGCTGCAGCCACACGGAGAGCCGAGCTTGACCTCCTCATCGCGGCAGACGCCGCGGCGCGCGCCGCAGGCGCGCGGACCAAATACCGATCTCTATCCCAGAGCCTCGACGGGGAGACGACAACGTCATGACCATGATGCAGGCCACACGGTACTACGCCGTCCACGTCTACGACTACGAAGAAGACGACGGATGGACCGACCAGTTTCTGGCCTCGGTCAACCAGGATCTTGCCGCATTCCCGGGCATCAGCCTATCCGACGTCTTCGAGCCCGAACCGTACAACAAAGCGCCGTACTACGATCTCGTGTTTCACAGCGACGCCGCGGACGACCGGTTCGACACGTTCCTCGGCCACCTCGTCCTCGCCCACCCAGCGCTGATGTTCCGTGCGAGAGAGGTGCGATAGCGCTCCCGCTGTCTGGACTCCGACCCGGAGCTCGAGAACCCACTCCTCAACGGCCAGGCTGCCCCATGACACTCATCCATCTACTCAAGCTCGCCAACCGCGGGTACCCGGATCGCGGCCTCCGGCTCTACTTCCGTCCGGACGGGACGGAATGCGAGCCCAAGTACTCCTGGGACACGCTCGCCCAGTTCATCGTCCGCGAGCTGCGCGACACTTACGACCCAAACGCCTCCGACCTCGATCAGCTGACCGAAGCGGTCAGGGTTCTCGACACCGCCAAGCGCGACCTGGACGGTGTCATCAACATTCTCATGCACGCCGCCGGGAACCGGCGGCGGCGGACGCTGCCCGGCGCCCGTAGCCATCATCGGCCATGACGCTCGCCCGCATCCTCGCGCCGGCCGACGTGCACATCACGCGCCACGCGACCGAGCAGCTCCTGCTCCGGTTCCCGAGCGACCTCCTGCCGCGGTCGCCCGAGGCGTACCTCCGCCGCCTCCTCGGTATCGCGCGGCCGGCGGCGCCCGCGATCGCCCGCCGGTACCGGCTCACCCTCCGGCCCGACACCCGACTCCTGTGCGCCGAGGGCTGGGTGTTGCCGCTCGCACCCAACCGCGCCGGGACGCCTCCGTGGGCCCTTCTGACGGTCTTGCGGCGTAACCCCGCCGAGAACACGGTCCCCCTGGCCCTGCGCTCCGACCGGATCCAGGGCCACGCCACGTTCGGATCGGGTGCCGCGTTCACACTCCTCGCGTCCCTTATCCTTGAGACCGGTGTCACCGACCCGGCGCGCCTCGGCCGCCTGTGGCACGAGCGCCGGTACCCGCTCGTGCTCTGGGGCGGCTACGAGACGTTCATCGAGTTCTGGCGGGACGCGCAGCGCGCCACGGGCCGCGTCGGAGGAGGGACAGGTCATGAGTCTGGCCGTAGCACCGCTTCCAGCACCACCCCAGAGGCACCTCACCAGGCGGCAGGCTGAGGTGCTCCGGGCCTTGGCTGTCTACCAGCGGCAATACGGGTACCCACCCGCCCTCAGAGAACTCGGCCGCCTCGTCGGCCTCCACAGCCCGTCCACGGTGAGCCACTACCTCGCGACGCTCAAGGACAAGGGCTACGTCCGGCGTGCACCGCGCCTGCCCCGGGCCGTGGCGGTTGTCCGCCTCCCGGACGTCGCCGAGGCGTTCCAGGCCGCAGCGCCCGCTGCCGCGGGCGGAGATGCGCTGCGCTGACCATCGCGCATAGGAGCGCTCTCATGGCCACCCAGATCGCCATTCCGCCCGAGACCCTCGCCGCGTTCGGCGGCGACGAGCTTCGAGCCCGCATTCTCCTGGAGAAGTACACCCTCCGCGATCTCGAGGACCGGATCGTCGAGACCCGCCCGGAGCAGATGTGGGACCGGGTCGCCCGCGAGCTGGCCGGCGTCGAGCCCGACGCCGAGCGGCGGGAGCGCTCGCGGCGTGAGTTCCGGTGGCTGCTCGACGGCTTCCGGTTTTTGCCGGGCGGGCGCATCCTGCACGGCGCCGGCAACGCGCGCAAGGTCACCCTGATCAACTGCTTCTTCGAAAAAATCCAGGAGGACTCAATCGAGGGCATCTACACCGCCGCCATGCACGCCGCGCGGACTTATTCGAGGGGCGGTGGAATCGGGATTTGCGTTTCCCCGCTCCGCCCGGCACAGAGTGCCGTGCACAACGCGGCGCGATACAGCACCGGCGCCGTGTCGTTCATGGAGTTGTTTAGCCTAACCACCGGGCTCATCGGGCAAAGCGGCCGCAGAGGCGCGCTTCTTCTGTCCATCGAGGACAGACACCCCGACGTGCTCGAGTTCTGCCAGGTCAAGCGCAACCTCACCCAGGTACGCTTCGCGAACATCAGCGTCAAGCTTTCCGACGCCTTTATGCGCGCTGTCGAACAGGACGGCCCCTGGACGCTCTGGTTCGAGAGCCAGGAGACTGGCCGCATCGAGCGCACGATCCGAGCGAGAGCGCTCTGGGACGAGCTCACGACGGGCGCGCGCGACTGGGCCGAGCCCGGGTGCCTGTTCTGGGACACCACAAAGCGCATGGGCACCAGCGAGTACAACGGCATGCACGTCGAGGGGTGTAATCCGTGCGCGGAGCAGATCCTCGGCCACGGCGACTGCTGCGATCTCGGTTCGATCAACCTCGCGCGGTTCGTGCTGGATCCGTTCACCCCAAGCGCCGCGATCGACTGGAAGGCGCTCGAGCGCGCCGCGCGCGCGGCCGTCCGGTTCCTGGACAACGTGCACGAGTACAGCCTGGCCCGCCACCTGTACCCGCTGCCGCACCAGGAGGCCGCGGCCCGGCGCGGCCGCCGTGTCGGGGTCGGGATCCTCGGACTCGGCGACATGCTGGTGCAGCTCGGCCTCCGCTACGACTCCGATGAAGCCATCCGCACCGCCGGGCAGGTCATGGAGTTCCTCAAGCTCCGGGCCTACGAGGCCAGCGCCGAGCTCGCCGCGGAGAAGGGCCCGTTCGAGGCCTGGGACGCCGACCAGCACCTTGCCCAGGCGTTCTACCGGACCTTCCCGGAGCCGCTGCTCGAGAAGATCCGCACAAGCGGCCTGAGGAACGTCTCCGTGCTCACGATCCCGCCCGTGGGCAGCGGCGCTGCGCTCGCCGGCGTTACGAACGGACTCGAGCCGATCTTTGCGCTCAGCTACGTCCGCCGCAGCGAGTCGCTCAGGCAGGAGTTCTTCGCCGTCTTGCACCCGCTCGTCCGCGCCTACCTGCGGCAGGCCGGGCGGCAGATCGACGAGGCCGACAGCGAGATGGCCGGGCGCCTCATCAGCCTCGCCCTCCGCCTCCAGGCTCCGTCCTCGCGCCTGGAGCGGCTCGGGCGCATCCGCGAGCAGCTCGAGGGCATCGGCGGTGGCGACCCCTACGGGTTCGGGCCCAACCGCGTCCGCTCGATCGCCGACGCCATCGCGAAGGCCATCGGCTGGCACCTCGCCGCCAAGCGGGAAGCTACCAGCAGCGACTCCGGTGGTAGCGCCGAGCTCGCGCTCACCCCCGCCAGCGCCGCCGTGCCGCCGGCGGAGACGCTGGCGGAGCCGGACGCCCCGGCACCGGTCCCCATCGCCGGCGGGAGCAACGGTAACCTGTGCCCGCAGTGCCATCAGTACAGCCTGATCACGGACCAGGGCTGCACGAAGTGCCGGGAGTGCTCCTACAAGGAATGCTAAGCGCACCACCACCGAGGAGGTTCCTCCCCATGCGACAGCTCACCGCAGGGCTTACGATCGGCTTTCTCTTCGGCGCCGCCCTCACCGCGTCGGCCGGCTACTTCGACCACAACAGCTGGACGACACTGTCGGCACTCGAACAGCTCGACTACGTCGCCGGAGTCACAGATACAATCGAGACGGTGAACAGCGCCATCCAGGCCCTCGGCGCCGACAACGCCGCGCGGCTGATCGACACGGCCGACCGCTGCACCGACCCCCTCAAGCTCGGCGAGGTGACCGACATCGCCCGCGGTGCCGTGGTGAAGCACCCCGATTCGACACCTGCCGAGGCGCTCTTCATGGAGCTCGCGGACTGCCCACCGCGGTCACAGTCAAGCTGGACGCCCAATTCCACGACGGGATGGCTCCCGGGCATATGGCCGTAGCGCCGGGCGCGGCGGCCATGCCCGCCCAGGTGGACAACGAGCCGGAACGGGAGGACGCACCGGCCGATCTGGCCTGGCGCCCGGTATTCACGCCATGACGCCCTCCGCCATCACCAACATCATCGCGCCGGTCGTCGTCATCCTGTGCCTCGGCGCAATCGCCGTCGCCGCAGCGCAGCTGGCACATGCGGCCCAACAGCCCGCCGCATCATCGACACCCGACCTGTGGCCGGACCCCGCCGAACTCGACGAGTTTCTCCGCGACACCTACGCCACCCGCGAGGCGTCGGCGGACCGCGCCGGGCTTACACTCGCCACCTACCAGGCCGGCGCCCGCACCACTGCCCAATACCCGAACCGTGGACTTACGGGCCTGTACTACGCCGCGCTCGGAGCGGCCGGGGAAGCCGGCGAGCTCGGCAACAAGGTAAAGAAGCTAATTCGCGACCACAACGAGATCCTGACCGACGAGATGCGCTCGGCGATCGCCGACGAGGCCGGGGACCTCCTGTGGTATCTGGCCGCCATCGCCCATGAGATCGGGATCCCCCTCGATGAGGTTGCCAGACGCAATCTGGCCAAGCTCCGCGACCGCCAGCGGCGGGGCACCATCGGCGGCAGCGGCGACCATCGCTAGCCTTTGGGCATACTCTCTATAGGCCCCATCGTTACGGAACGCCGTGAGGGGCGAGAGCGTTTACCATGGCAGGAGTCTTCGCAGAGAGGAGCGAAGCGACGTGACCATGCCGTCGAATTCAGCTGAACATACCCTGACGGCCCTAGTTCGGCAGGACGACGATCAGTGGACGGCTCTCTGTCTTGAACTGGACATCGCCGCCCACGGCAATTCGCCGGACGAAGCCTTCCACGCGCTCCAGGACTTGGTACACCAGTATGTCACACACATGCGGGCTACCGGGCGACGTCGCTTTTCGGAAATGCTGCGACCGGTCCCACCAGACGCCCTTGCAGAGTTTCTCGCCGGAGGCGAACCACCGTCCTCCTCGCTTGTCCAGCGCGAGGTGAGCACGGCTCGGTTCGCCTATGCCTAAACGCTACACCGCCGCCG
>JAJPJL010000004.1 GCA_021324255.1 Bacillota bacterium | reverse complement strand
GGAGAAATCTATCTGCAGGACAACCCGCTCTTGCGGGATCCGCTCCGCCCCGAGCACATCAAGCCCCGATTGCTCGGGCACTGGGGGACGTCCCCCGGCCTCAATTTCATCTACGCGCACCTGAACCGGTTGATCACCGAGCACGATGTGAACATGATCTTCCTCACCGGGCCCGGGCACGGCGGCCCGGCCATCGTAGCCAACGTGTATCTGGAAGGCACGTACTCGGAGGTCTATCCCGAGGTCTCCATGGACACGGCCGGCCTGCGGCGCCTGTTCCGCCAGTTCTCGACCCCGGGCGGCATCCCCAGCCACGTCAGCGTCCCGACCCCTGGTTCCATTCACGAGGGGGGGGAACTCGGCTACGTGCTCATGCACGCGTTCGGGGCGGCGTTCGACAACCCAGAGTTGATGGTTGCCGCGGTGATAGGAGACGGTGAGGCGGAAACGGGCCCGCTTGCGGGGTCCTGGAAGGGAATCAGCTTCCTCAACCCGCAGCGCGACGGTGCCGTACTTCCGATTCTGCACCTGAACGGTTATAAGATCAGCGGACCGACGGTCCTGGGCCGTGCCGGCGATGACGACGTTCGCGCGGTGATCGAAGGGAACGGGTACGAGGTGCACTTCGTCGAAGGGGACGATGCGCTTCGCATGCATCAGAGGTTTGCGGCCGCGTTGGACGCGTGTTACGCCACGATCCGCGTGATCCAGACCGAGGCCCGGGCGCATGGGTTCTCGGGGCGGCCGCGCTGGCCCGCCATCGTCCTGCGGACGCCCAAGGGCTGGACCGGGCCGAAGGAGCTCCATGGCCTGCCCGTCGAGGGCACGTTCCGCGCCCACCAGGTCCCCCTCGCTGACGTCAAATCGAACCCCGCGCAGCTCGCGATGCTCGAGGCATGGATGCGCAGCTACCACCCGGAGACGTTGTTTGACCAGCGGGGACGGCTCGTCCCCGAGCTCGCCGACCTGGCGCCGGCGGGCGATCGCCGGATGAGCGCCAATCCCCATGCCAACGGCGGCGCGCTCCTGGTCCCCCTGGATCTGCCGGATTTCCGGGAGTACGCGATCACGGTGCCGCAGCCCGCCACCGAACGCCATGAGTCCACCCGGCGGCTCGGTGCCCTGATGCGGGACCTCTATGCGCGGACCCGCGCGCAGGGGAACTTTCGGCTGTTTTGTCCCGACGAGACCAATTCGAACCGTCTGGACGATGTGTTCCAGGCGGAGAACCGCTGCCTCGTGGGAACGACCATCCCGATCGACGACCACGTCTCGCCCGACGGGCGGGTGATGGAGGTGCTGAGCGAGCACCTGTGTCAGGGCTGGCTCGAAGGGTATCTCTTGACCGGTCGCCACGGGTTGTTCGCCACCTACGAGGCGTTTGCCATGGTATCCGCGTCCATGGCGGTGCAACATGTCAAGTGGCTCGAAGGAGCGAGCAAGCTCTCCTGGCGGAAACCGATCGCCTCGCTCAACATCCTGCTCACGTCCACCTGCTGGCGGCAGGACCACAACGGGTTTAGCCATCAAGGACCGGGCCTGATTGACGTGATCCTGTCCAAGCGCGGGACCGTCGCGCGGATCTACCTGCCGCCGGACGCCAACTGTCTGCTCTCGGTCGCCGATCATTGCTTCCGGAGCCGCAACTACGTGAACCTCATCGTCATCGACAAGCAGCCGCAGCTGCAATGGCTAGACATGGCCGCGGCGATCGAGCACTGCCGGCGCGGCGCCTCCGTCTGGTCGTGGGCGAGCTGCGACGGCGGAGGAGAGCCGGACGTGGTGCTCGCCGCCGCAGGAGACGCGCCAACGCTGGAGGCGGTGGCGGCGGCCTGGTGGCTGCGGCGGCATGCGCCCGACCTCAACGTCCGGGTCGTCAATGTGGTGGATCTGATGGTCCTCTTTCCGCCGGAGGTGCATCCTCACGGCATGACGGACGCGGCCTTCGTCACGCTCTTCACCCGGGACCGGCCGGTGGTGTTTGCCTTTCACGGGTACCAACGGGCAATTCACGAGATCGTGCATGGCCGGCCGGACACGGAGCGGTTCCACGTGCGCGGTTTTATGGAGCAGGGGACGACGACGACCCCGTTCCAGATGGTGTCGTTGAACGGGATGAGTCGTTACCATCTGTGCGCCGAAGCGCTGCGGCGTACGACGCGGCTGGGCGGCCGCGCGCAGGCGTTGATCGAGGACTGCCGACGGCTGATCGACGCCGCGACGGCCTACGCGCGGGAGCACTTCGAGGATCCGCCGGAGATCCGAGACTGGTCTGGACCGATCCGTGCGTCCCATGATCTGCCGTGGATGGCACGATCATCGGGGTGGCCCGGTCGGCGCGCCGGCGCCCGGATCGGTCGTGACCTGCGAGCCGGGCTTGACGGCAGAGCACGGCGCCGAGGCCGCGAAGATCGTACTGGGCAGAGGACGGAGCGCGCGATGAGGGGCACCCCCAGAGCCGTGGCGGCGGGCGGACGGCCGTCCGGCAGGGGGTGCACATGCTGCAAACACAGCAATGTCGGGTGTGCGCCTATGGTACACTAGGGTCCAGCATCGCCGGCAAAGGGAGCCCGTCGCCGAAGTGCGCGATGCGCTTCGGGGGGCGTGGCGCTACGAGGGGGCCTGCCGCAGCCGAGGGTTGCGCGCGGCGGGATGCGTCGCGGGCGGGGGGGGGCCGCCATGACACGGAGAGGACCGGGACGGCGTCAGGCGCTTGATCCCGAGGTGCTCTTTGCCCGCGCGGCCGGCGTGACGGCGCGCGAATACCGCCCGCAGCGCGTCATCTGCGAGCAGGGAGATGCGGCCACCGCGGTCTTTTACGTGCGGACCGGACAGGTCAAGCTCAGCGTCGTGTCCCGGCACGGGAAGGAGGCCGTCGTGGCGATTCTCGAGGCGGGCGACTTTTTCGGCGAAGGGTGTCTGGTGGGGCAGAGGCATGTGATGGCGACGGCGACCGCGATGGTGGACTGTACCGTGTGGCGGATCGCCAAGAAGACGATTCTGCGCATGCTCCACGGCAATCCCCGGTTCTCGGACTTTTTTCTCCGGCATATGCTGACGCGAACCATCCGCCTGGAGGCGGATCTGGTCGACCACCTCTTCAATTCCGCCGAGAAACGGCTGGCGCGGGCCCTGCTCCTGCTGGCGCACTTCGGCAAGGCCCAGCGGGTCGAGGTGGTGCCGAAGATCAGCCAGGAGACGTTGGCGAGCATGATCGGCACGACGCGGGAACGGGTGAGTTTCTTTATGAATCGATTCAAGAAACTCGGGTTCCTGGACTACAACGGCGGCCTGCGAGTGTACAACGCGCTCCTGACCGTCGTCCTGAATGATCTCCCCGGCGCCACCCCGAGGCTCGGCGAGTAGATCGAAGCGACGGGCCGGCGGCCTGCGACGACGCCGGTGTCCGCCGCGGGGGCTCGGCGCCGCCATGCCCACGCGGTCCGAACGTCCAGCGCGGCGCCCTACGCGCGCGCGTGCACGCTTCCATCAGCGTCTTGTTCATTTTGGCCAGCGGGCGCGCCGGCCCAATACCCCTCGCGATGGTAATGTCGGTGCAATGCCGCCTCGTACGCGCGCGAGATGAGAGCGCCTTCCGTGTACGCCGGTGCCTGTTTGATCGTTTCGCGCGGCAGATTGATCACGACTTGTGCATCGGACCAGCTGACGCGGTCGATCCAGTGCGGCGAGACCAGGATCTTTTTCCCCGGCCACCAGTTTCGAGTATCGATCACCAGGTAGCGGATCGCCCACGTCTCGTCGTCGATGACAAAATCCTCGACATGGCCGATCTCGCCGTCCTGCGCATGGAGATGATGGCCGCTCACATCGCGGGTGCTGCGCAGATGCGGATCGTCGGTGTCCTCATGGCGCGCGGGCTCCGGCGATGTTCCGCGATCGCGCGCGGGGTAGCCGGTCGGCCCCCACATATATGGGCCGTACCAGTACATCGGCCATCCGTAGTAGCGAAAATAACTCGACTCGTAGCGCCGGGACACCGGCCGGTCGGTGTCCAGGGACGGGCTGTCCTCAATCTGCTTCTTGGTGAGATCCACCGGGATGATCTTGCCGTCGTCGTTGGCTGAATCCAGCGCATGCGGCGAAATGAGCACCAACCGGCCGCTCAGCCAGTTCCCTGTGTCGGCCACGAGATAGCGCACCGCCCAGCTCGCGTCGTCGAAGTAGAACTCGTTCACCTTGCCGATGTCGCCGTCGCGGGCGCGCAGTTTGTACCCGCCCAACGCTTTCGCTCTGCGTAGCATACGGATCTCCTCTCCTCCGTGGTTACGGGGGTTGTCCACCACCGGCTTCCACGCTAGCACGCGGCGCGCATGCCGTCCTTGCGCCCGCGCAAGAACGGCACCGGCGACGGGCTGCACCGCACGCGTGGCGTGATCGCGCCCGGGCGGCCGGACCGCGTTTGTGTGGATGAGGCGCGCACGCTCATCGCGGAGCCGGGCCCGTTCCAGGCGTAAGATCTCCAAGGGCGCCTGCCGGTGAAGCATTAAGCCGTCTTCGCCGGGTCCAGCCGTCCAAGGTGGGGTGCGAGACCGCGTGAGCGGTCATGCGGCGGAACGCGACCGGCGCCGCCGCCGCAGGCTCGTGCGCGTGACGCCGTGTGTACTTTTGCACAGACGGGCCGCCGATGAACGTGTACAACGCAAGTGGGGACCTCCGATGTCGCGGACGACTGATGCGGGTGGCCTCGGTGGACGAGACCTCCTCGCACGACGGACGGGACGGGGATCCTAAGACGGGAGAGCGCCATGGGCCAGCCGCTTCTCGCGGGTGGACCGCCGTGCTGGAGGAGCAAAAGGGAGGGGATTCTTGTGGGGAACACGGTGCTTCTCGTGCTCTTGCTGCTCGCCGATGTGGCCGTTGCGCTGGCGAACGTATCGCGCTGGCACTCGCCGATTCCACTCGCCGTTCCGGGCCTGCGGGGCGCGTCGGTGACGTACCTTGGGGCGATGGCGGCCGTCGGCGGGGCGCTGGTGCTGCTGTGGTTGTTGGGCGTTGCCGACCGCGCGGTCATACGAGGACAGCTCCGCGGCCGCGACACCGTCGTGCGCGCGAAGGACGAGGAGTTGACGCAGCTGAAGGCGACAGCCTACGACCACGATCAACCCGCCCTCGCCGACATGCGCGCTCACCTCGATACGCTGTCGCGGGATCTCAGAGACATCCGCGTCCGCCTGGAGAAGGTGGCCGTCATTGAGGTGACCAGGGCCGAGGCTTCCCGTTCGGACCCGGACCGCGTTGCCCCTGAAGACATCGAGCCGGTCCAACCGGCCCTCGCCGAGCGGCGTGCGGAGGGTGCCACGCGGGAAGAGACGGTGCCCAGGAAGCGAACGCGGTGGCCGTTCTAGCCGGCGGCCATCGGTTCGGCCACGCAGACGCCAGGGAGGGCCGACGATGGCCACAAGGCACGAGCTCGCGCCACCGCTCGCCGATCTCCTGTGCACGATGGCCGAGGAAGACGCCGATGCCGAGACGATCGATCTCGAGGACACGGTTTGGGCCGGGTTGTTGCGAGACGGCGCCGATGTC
>JAJPJL010000043.1 GCA_021324255.1 Bacillota bacterium | reverse complement strand
GGTGCCGGGAGGGGGATTTGAACCCCCACGGGTTTCCCCACACGCCCCTCAAACGTGCGCGTCTGCCAGATTCCGCCATCCCGGCAACGAAAGCCCCTGCCGGATCGCGGCAGGGACACCCCATTATACGAACCCCCGCCAAACGCTGTCAATTCATGGCGGACGAACGAGCCGATGCGGTAATCCTGTTCTCGCAGGGACGCGCACGCCGCGTCTCGCCATGCGCAGCCGCCGAACATCAGGGCCGCAGCCGCGGATTGGGGGTACGGCCCGGGATGCGTCCCCGCTTGGCGATAGGGCGGCCGTTGATCTCGCGAATGTCCATCGTCATGTCGATCGGCGCGGCGCCGGTGACGTAACCGCCGACCCCGAACGCCGATGCGCCGGCCGCGATGAGGGCCGGCATACGGTCGGGGGTGATCCCGCCGGACACGAAGATCTGGACGTCCGGATACCCGGCCAGCGCCAGCCTGGCGCGGACCTCGCGCACGAGTTCCGGCGTGACGCTGCCCCGCTCGCGCGGTGTATCCAGCCGAACCGCAAAGAGGTCATGGCCCATCGCCTGGGCGACGCGAACGGCCTCCACGGTTTCGTCTGTAAAGGTGTCGACGAGCACGAGCCGAGGCACCCCGGATGGCATCAACTCGTGATACGCCGTGGCCGCGCGGACCGTGTCACCAACGAGCAGGACGAAGGCGTGGGGCATCGTGCCGATGGGCTCCTGGCCGGCCAGCTTGGCGCCGAGGACGCAGGCCGCGCCCCGCATGCCTCCGATGATGGCGGCGCGCTCCATGACCGGGGCCACCGCGGGATGAACATGGCGCGCCCCAAAGGAGTACACGGGCACGTCCCCCGCCGCGTCCACCACCTCGCGGGCGGCCGTGGCCCAGCCGCTCGGATGCGCCAGCATGCCGAGGATCACGGTCTCGTACATGCCGAACGCCGCGTACGGCCCCTCGATACGCATGACGATCTCGCGATCGGAGAACCGCTCGCCCTCACGCAGCGACTCGATCCGCACGCCGCTCTCGCGGAGCACGTAGCGTACCTCGTCGACGCCCACCAGCACGCCGCTCCGGCTCCCGAAGATCTCGGCCACGACGGGCGTGTCCGCGAGCCCGAGCGAGCGCAGGATTTCCAGGGTCCGGATGAAGTACACGTCGGTGGTCGCGCCGGCGCGGATCTCATCGTGCGACGCGCTGTGAAGACGCGCGCGGCCGTCAGCCGTGTACCGGGCGACGTCGTCGAGCGATGAAAACTCCCTCGGCTTTCGGGCCACCCGAAACCGGGTTTCAGCGACCGAAGTTCGTGAGAACCAGGATCAGCGACGTGATGCCGAACACAATCGCGAGCGAGGCGGTCACCCGGAGAAACAGCGTCTCGCGCGGCTTCGGACCGTGGAACAACCGGGCCCCGCCGCCGCCGATGGAGCCGAGCCCCTCGCCCTTCGGCCCCTGCAGGATGATCACGCCGATCACCGCGGCCGCGGCGATGAAATGAATGATCAAGACAACGGTATTCAACTGGGCCACCCCCACGTGCTAGAACCCTTCTACACTAGCACACGACTCACGCCGATGTCCAAGGTCACCTGGCGGCTGTGGCGGCTGCGCGGACGATCGCGGAAAACGCGCCGGCATCCAAGCTGGCGCCGCCCACGAGGGCGCCGTCGATGCCCGGCGCCTCGAGAAACTCGCCGATGTTATCCGGCTTGACGCTCCCGCCGTAGAGGACCCGCACGCGGCCGGCCGCCGCGGCGCCGAATTGGGCACGGATCAACGCCGCCACGCGTGCGGCCTCCTCCCCTGTCGCGGTCAAGCCCGTGCCGATGGCCCAGACCGGCTCGTAGGCGACCACCAGCGCGGGGAGCTGGTCAGGCGCCAGCATGGCGATCGCGGCGGTGAGTTGCCGGGAGATCACGGCGTCCGTCTCCCCGGACTCACGCTCGCCGCGCCCCTCCCCGACACAGACGATCGGCGTGAGCCCGTGACCCCGCGCCGCGCGCACCTTGCGGCCGACGTCCTCGTCCCGCTCGCCGAAATACTGGCGCCGCTCGGAGTGCCCGAGGATGACGGCGCGGCACCCGAGATCGACCAGCATCGGCGCGCTGATCTCGCCCGTGTACGCGCCCTGCGGTTCCCAGTGCATGGTCTGCGCGCCCAACTGAACCGGGGTCCCCTGGAGCGCGCGCCCGACGGCATCGAGTGACGTGGCGGGCGGGCACAGGACCACCTCGGGGGCCTCCACCTCGCCCACGGCCGCGACGACGTCGCGCGCGAGCCGCACGCCGGCCTCGCGGGTCAAGTGCATCTTCCAGTTGGCGGCGACAAACGGGATGCGCGCCGCGCGGGCGCGGCCGCTAGGCATCCTCTAGCGCCGCGACGCCGGGGAGAGTCCGGCCTTCCATGAATTCGAGGGACGCGCCGCCCCCCGTGCTGACATGCGTGACCTTGTCCGCGTACCCAAACTCCTCGATCGCGGCCGCCGTATCGCCCCCGCCGACGACGGACTCCGCGCACGATTCCGCAACCGCCCGGGCGATGGCGCGCGTGCCCTCGGCGAACGCGGGGATCTCGAACACGCCCATCGGCCCGTTCCACAGCACCGTGCCGGCGGACGCGATCGGGGCCGAAAACGCGGCGACGGTCCGGGGGCCCACGTCCACGCCGGCCCAGCCCGCGGGGATCGCGCGGGCGTCGACCACCCGCGCCGGCGCACCCGCCTCGATTCGCTCCGCGGCCACGACATCCACGGGCAGGAGGAGCCGAACGCCGCGCTGCTCCGCCTCGCGGGTGAGCTCGCGCGCGAGGTCCACCCGGTCCAGCTCGAGCAGGGACGCGCCGATCTCCGCGCCTCCCGCGCGCAGAAACGTGTAACACATCCCGCCGCCGAGCAGCATCGTCTGCGCCAGACGCAGCAGATTGCGGATGACGCCGATCTTGTCCCCGACTTTGGCGCCGCCCAGGATGACGACGAGCGGGCGTTGCGGGCGCTCCAGCACCTTGCCGAGAAACTGCAGTTCCCGCTCCATCAGGAGCCCGGCGACGGCCGGCAGGTACGCGGCGATCCCGGCGGTGCTGGCGTGCGCCCGGTGGGCGGTGCCGAACGCGTCGTTGACGTAGAGGTCGGCCAGCGACGCGAGCTGCTTGGCGAACGCCGGGTCGTTGGCCTCCTCTTCCTTGTGAAACCGCAGGTTTTCGAGCAGCACGACCTGTCCGGGCCGCAGCGCCGCGACCGCGTCCGCGACGGCGGGCCCCACGCAATCGTCGAGCTTGCGCACCGGCCGCTTCAAGAGCTCGCTCAGCCGTGACGCGATCGGGTCCATGCGCAGCGCCGGATCGGGACCCTTCGGCCGGTCGAGATGCGACGCGAGGATGACGGCGGCCTGGTGGTCGAGCAGGTAGGTGATCGTCGGCAGCGAGGCGACGATGCGGTGATCGTCCGTGATGCGGCCCTGCTCCAGCGGCACGTTGAAGTCGGCGCGGACGAAGACGCGGCGGCCGGTTGTGTCGACGTCGCGGATTGTCCTCTTCCGCATCGGGCAGTCCTCCGTCTCCCGGGGCCGGCGCCGTCCGGTGGCCGGCCGCTCAGGCCCCCCGTTCCAGCATGTACTGGACGAGATCGGCCACGCGGCACGAATACCCCCACTCGTTGTCGTACCACGAGAGCACCTTCACGAGGTCGCCCACCACCATGGTGGAGGCGCCGTCGACGATGCCGCTGCGCGGGTCGCCTTTGAAGTCCATCGAGACGAGCGGCTCCTCGGTATAGCCGAGATACCCACGCAACGGGCCCTCGGCAGCCTCCCGGAACGCGCGGTTGACCTGGTCGACGCTCGCCGGGCGCTCCGGCGTCACCGTGAGATCAACCATCGAGACGGTCGGCGTCGGCACCCGGAGAGCCAGGCCGTTCATCTTACCCGCGAGCTCCGGCAGCACGAGCGAGATCGCCTTGGCCGCCCCGGTCGTCGTCGGGATAATGTTCAACCCGGCGGCCCGCGCCCGCCGCAGGTCGTGGTGCACGGTATCCAAGATCACCTGATCGTTCGTGTACGAGTGCACGGTGTTCATGACGCCGCTCCGGATCCCGAACGCCTGCGACAGCACTTTCGCCGTGACGGACAGACAGTTCGTCGTGCAGGACCCGTTGCTGACGATGCGGTGCTTCGCCGGGTCGTAGGCGGTATGGTTGACGCCCATGTTGACCGTGACATCTTCGCCCTTGGCGGGCGCGGTAATCAGGACGCGGCGCGCGCCGCCCTCCAGGTGGCCGGCCGCCCGGGCCGCGTCCGTGAAACGCCCGGTGGACTCCACGACGAGGTCGACGCCGTGGTCCCGCCACGGAAGCTTGGCCGGGTCGCGCTCCGAAAGCACGTGGATCGTGCGCCCGTCGATGGCGATGGCGCCGTCGGCCGCCTCGACCTTGCCCGCGAAGCGGCCGTACGTGCTGTCGTAGCGGAACAGGTGCGCGTTCGTCCGGACATCCGTGAGATCGTTGACCGCGACGACCTCCAGCGCCGGGTACCGGTCGAGGATCGCGCGAAGCACGAGCCGGCCGATGCGGCCGAAGCCGTTGATCCCGATGCGTGCCATCTTGTGCCCTCCTCCGGCGCGCCGACGCGCCGCCCGCTGTGATATTTTCCCAGGTTCGCCGGCCCCGGGCGCGCGCCCCGCCCCGTCCGCGGGAGCGGAGGCCGCGCTACGTCTCGCCCGCCTCGAGCGGCGGCGTCTTCCACACCAGCCCCAGCAGGTCGCGCCGGATGAACCCGATGTTGTTGAAGATGCGAATGCTAAAGGCGACGACCGCCCCGAGATAGATGTCCAATCCGAGCAGGTCGCCGAGCGCCGTCAGGCCGGCCGCGAAGAGCGTGTTGACGACAAATCCGGAGAGAAACACGCGGAGATCAAATCGCCCCTCGCACTGCGCCCGCACGCCGCCGAGCAGCGTGTCCACGGCGGCGAGGATGGCGATCGCGCTGTACTTGACGTAGGTCAACGGCACCTGAAAACTCACCAGCAGGCCCAGCGCGAGCCCCGCGAGCAGTCCCAGAATCGGGATCACCATCGCTCCTACCTCCCGGCATCGACCGGCCTGGCAAACTGATGCACGAACGTCCCGGTGTAGGCGGAGAGCCGCACGTCGCTCTCGACCGTCACCGTGACCGGAAACTGAAACGCGCGCAGCTCGTCCAGGATGCCGCCTTGGGCCATCGCCGCGGCGGCGAGCGCGTGCGGATCGCCGATCGCCTCGATGCGGTACGGCGGCGCCAGCCGGCGTGTGTTGCACAGGATCGTGGTGCCGACGCAGGCGATACCGGTCGTGCCCACCACGCGCTCGTCGTTGACCGCCACCGCCTCGGCGCCGGCCGCGAACAACGTCGCCACGACCGCGTGCACATCGGAATAGTGGATGAGCACCAGGTTGGGGTCCTCCCCCGGCTTGAGCGGCCGCGTGCTGTCGGCGATCATCACGAGCACCCCCGGCCCATGCACCGGCGTCAGCCCGGAGAGCACGCGCATCCGGGCGAGATCGGCCGCCAGCGCTTCCGTCGCCGCGCGGCCCGCCGCCGCCTGCTGTTCTTCGTCCGCGATCTCCCGCCGCAGCTCCGCGAGCCGGCCGCGGAGCGCCGCCTGGCGCGCCTCAACTTGCCGGTACCGGTACGCAACCTCGCCGAGTCGCCCGGACGTGACCTGCAGGTTGGTCTCGATCAACCGCTCCGTCCGCACCTGGACTGCGAGGACGAACCCGACGACCAGGGCGGCGGCCGTCAGGGCGAGTTGCCACCGGCGGCCCGCAAAGACGGACCGCGGGGTCACGCCGCGCCTTCCGATCGGCGTTCCTCGCGGCCGGCCGGCGACACGCGGAGCGTTCCCCACTGCAGGACGGCGATCCGATCCGCAAGGGGCGGCGGGGCCAGGACGTCCATCGCCGCGCCGCCCGCGCGCACGCCGGTCACGGTACCGAGCGCCATCAGGTCTCCCGCGCCGTCGGCGAGCCCGACGAGCCGGTGGCGGAGTTCGGCAGCGGGGAGTCGCGTCGCAACGTCGGCGGGGGCGATGCGCACCCCCGCGTACGTCACCGCGCGCTCCTGGCGCAAGGCCCGAAGATCGAGGCTTCGGGGCCGGCCGCCGCGGAAATACCGCTCGAACTGTCGCTCGCGAAACGCCCGCCGCTCCGCGCTCGACCGGCGCCGCGCCCGCGCGTGGGGGCGCAGCCGGTGCACCATCACGCCGGGCGGGAGCCGCCGGAGAATCGGCTCGACTTCCTCGGCCCGCTGGATCGCCACCACGTGGCGCGCCGCGCCGGCCTTGATCTCGCGCAGCTTCGCCGCGATCCCCGCCGGCCCCCGGATCCAGCCGGTCGTATCGATGATGATCGTGACGGCCCCGAGGTCGTGCGCCTTCGCCACGAGGCGCGTGATGCCCGCCGTGAGGAATCGAAGGGTGGCCTGCGGGGAGGTGTCACCGACGAAGTACATGGCGCGGAGTTGGACCTCGGCCATGCGGTGGACGGGGCGGTCCATCGCGCCGAGCCCGACCGTGGTGGGAGGCCCGAGGTCGGATTGACCGGTGTCGGCGTCCACGATCGCGACCCGTTGCCCCGCCCGGCACACGACATTGGCCAACGCCGCGGCGCGGGTCGTCTTGCCGACGTCGACGGCCCCGAGCATCACCACGCTGCCCGGGGCGTCCAACACGGCCCGGACGACCGCCCGCCACCCCGCGATCACGCCGTGCTCGACAGCCTCCGCCGAGGGCCCGGTGCGGCCGGGGGTGCGTTACAGCGCGGCCGCCGGCACGTCCGGCACTCCGCCGGCCGCTTCGACCTTGCCGGCCTGCACGCGCTTGATCATCTTCAGCCGGAAGAGTTCCTCGCGCTCGTGCTGCTCGAGCGCGTCCTGGATGTACCGCAGCTTCGTCCGGAGGCTCGGGATAATCGACTCCTCCAGCGCGTTGATCTTTCGGTTCAACGCCCGCATCTCTTTGCCGACGGTCTTGAGGTTGTGCTCGATATGGGCGATGCCGAGCAACTTGTCGAGGAGGCGCTCCGACGTCGCCGCCAGCGCCTCGATGCGGCTGCTGATGCTGGCCGGATTGTAGCCTCGCGACAGCATGTCCCGCAGCAGCGCCGTGTGCACCATGTGAAAGATCTTGGTCCCCATGACGTTGTCCTTGGAGATCTCCAAGGACAGGTCCTGGCTGGTGGCCAGCGCGAGCGAGCGGACGGCGACGGTGCCCTCGCGGGCGCGTGTCAGGGCCAGCGTGTCCTTCAGGTGCTTGATGTCCTCCAGCAGCGCCTCCCGCTTGCCCTTGTAGGCGCGCACCATGTTCAGGAAGCGGCTCAGGAGCGCTTCCTTCTTCTTCTCCAAAATGTCCTTGCCGTCTTGCGCGATCTTGAGCTCCTGCCTCGTCCGGAGGAGCTCGTCCCGCGTGGTCTTGACGGATTCCACCGCCATCGCGGCGCCTCCTAGTCGCCGGCCGCTCCGGCCGCCCGCTTCGGCATGTACTTGTCGACGTACTTGTCCTCCACCCGGCGCAACTCTCCGCGCGCCACGCCGGAGAGCAGATCCCATCCGAGCGCCAAGCTCTCCTCGAGGCTGCGGGGCTGATCTCCCTGGTTGATGTACTCGCTCTCGAAGCGCGCCGTGAAGTCGATGATCTGCTTCTCGGCCACGCCGAGCCCCTCGCTCCCGATGATCGCCGTGAGCTTTTCCAGATCCTTGCCCTGCGCGTAGAGCGCATACAGCTGATCCGAGAGCTGCTTGTGATCCTCGCGCGTCTTGTCGCTGCCGATGCCGAGGTTCATCAGCCGGGAGAGGCTGGGCAACGGGTTGATCGGCGGATAGTACCCCTTCCGGTCGAGCTCGCGCGCCAGGATGATCTGGCCCTCCGTGATGTAGCCCGTGAGGTCGATTACGGGGTGCGTGATGTCGTCGTTGGGCATCGTGACGATCGGCAACTGCGTAATGCTCCCCCGCTGCCCCTTGACGATGCCCGCGCGCTCGTAGTTGGTCGCCAGGTCGGTGTAGAGGTAGCCCGGATACCCGCGCCGTCCCGGGATCTCCTCCCGCGCGGAGCTGATCTCCCGCAGCGCGTTGGCGTAGTTCAGCATGTCCGTCAAGATGACCAGCACGTCGCGCCCCTTGGTGAACGCGAAGTACTCCGCGGTCGTCAGCGCGAGCCTGGGCGTCAAGATGCGCTCGATCGTCGGATCGTCGGCCAGGTTCAGGAACAGCACGGAGTTGGCCAGCGCGCCGCTCTCCTGGAACTCCCGGTAGAAGTAGCTGTACTCGCGCGACGTGATGCCCATGCCCGCGAACACCACGATCAGCTCCTCGCCGGACTGCCGGATCACCTGGCGCGCGATCTGGACGGCGACCCGGTTTGCCGGCAGCCCCGCGCCCGTGAAGATCGGCAGCTTCTGACCCTTGACCAGCGTGTTCATGATGTCGATCGCGGAGATGCCGGTCTGAATCCACTCGAACGGCTGCCGGCGGGCCACCGGATTGAGGGGGCTGCCGTTGATCGGCAGCTCCGCCTCCGGGTACACGTCGCCGAGGCCGTCCGCCGGGTGGCCCGAGCCGTCGAAGACGCGGCCCAGCATGTCCTCCGCGAGCCCGAGCTTCACGACGTCACCGGTGAAGAAGACGGCGGTCCCCTTCTTGTCGAGGCCGTCGCTGCCCTCGAAGACCTGGATGACGATCGCCCGCTCCCCGACGTCGAGCACCTGGCCGCCCTTGCTGTGGTCCAGGCTGTCGGTAATGGTGACCCGCTCCCCGTACCGGACGTCCTTGACCGGCTCGAGGAAAATCAGGGGCCCTTTGATGTCCTGGATCTTGCGGTAGGCCTTGCCGTACAGTCCCGTCGCCATGGCTCAGCTCCTCGCGCCGGCGGGCGCGGGCTCCGGCGCCCCCGCGGTCAGCCGCTGCAACAAGCGCTCGAACTCTCCGTCGAAGTTTTCGTTGGGAATGTAGCGCATCTTGGACAGCTCTTCCCAGGCCGGCAGCGCCGCGATCTGATCGTAGGGCATGGTGCCGAGCCGGGACTGGCACTCGTGATAAAACGTGAGGATCGCCCGCATCATGTAGTACTGCTTCTTGGACGGGCAGTAGGCGTCGACCTCGTGGAACGCGCTCTGCCTGAGGAAGTCCTCGCGAATCGTGCGCGCGACGTCCAGGAGCAGCTTGTCCGGCTCGCTCAGCGACTCGCGGCCCACGAGCTGCACGATCTTGCGCAGCTCGTCTTCTCGCTGCAGAATCTCCACCATCTCCGTGCGCAGGTCCAGGAAGTCGGCCGCCACCTCCTTGGTAAACCACTCCTTCAGCGCATCGAGGTAGAGCGTGTAACTCGTGAGCCAGTTGATCGCGGGGAAGTGGCGACTGTAGGCGAGCCGGGCGTCGAGCCCCCAAAACGCCCCCGCGATGCGGAGGGAGTTCTGCGTGACGGGCTCGGTGAAGTCGCCGCCCGGCGGCGACACCGCGCCGATGACCGTCACGGACCCCTGGCGCCTGTCTTTGCCGAGGCAGACGACGCGGCCGCTCCGCTCGTAAAACTCGGCGATCCGGCTCGCGAGATACGTCGGGTACCCTTCCTCGCCGGGCATCTCCTCGAGGCGGCCGGAAATCTCGCGCAGCGCCTCGGCCCAGCGGGACGTCGAATCCGCGAAGAGCGCGACGTCGTAGCCCATGTCGCGGTAGTACTCCGCGAGGGTGATGCCGGTGTAAATCGACGTCTCCCGCGCGGCCACGGGCATGTTGGAGGTGTTGGCGATGAGAATGGTCCGGTTCATGAGGGGCGCGCCGGTGTTCGGGTCCTCGAGGTGCGGGAACTCGGTCAAGACCTCGGTCATCTCGTTGCCGCGCTCCCCGCAGCCGACGTAGATCACGACGGTCGCGTCGGACCACTTGGCGAGCGCCTGCTGGCTCACCGTCTTGCCGCTGCCGAAGGGCCCCGGAATGATGGCGCTGCCGCCCTTGGGCACGGGGAAGAACGTGTCGAAGATGCGCTGGCCCGTGATCAGCGGGATCCCCGTCGCCACCTTCTCCGCGTAGCGCCGGGCCTGCCGGATGGGCCAGGCCTGCACCATCATGATGGCGTCGCCGCTCTCCAGCCGGGCGACCGGCTGCGCAATCGTGTAGTCGCCCTCGCTGATCGAGGCGATCCGCCCCGCCGTCCCTTCGGGCACCAGGATCTTGTGCTGGATCGTGGGCCCCTCCTGCACGGTCCCGACGATGTCGCCCACGCCCACGGTGTCCCCGGGCTTCACGGCGGGCACGAAATGCCACGGTTTCGTCGTCGGGAGCGGCTCCCCGGTCGCGCCCCGCTCGATGAACGACCCGGTCTGCTCGCGGATGATCTCGAGCGGGCGCTGGATCCCGTCATAGATCGATCCGAGCAAGCCCGGGCCCAGCTGGACCAGAAACGGCTTCGCGTCGGTCTTGACCGGCTCCCCGACCTTGAGGCCGTCCGTATCCTCGTACACCTGGACCGACACCGCATCGCCCTTGATCTCGATGACCTCGCCGATCAGGCCCAGATCGCCGACCTCGACGAGGTCGCGGATCTTGATGCCGTCCAGTCCCTTGGCCTGGACGACCGGTCCGGAGATGCGCGAAATATGGCCTTGAATCATCAGGACCCCTCCACGTAGATCTTCTGGCCGAGGTAGCGCCGGGTCAGCTCGTCGATGTAGGTCTCGTTCCGCTGGACCTCTTCCGCCGGGAAGGAGGCCACCATCGGCAACTCCCGCCCCTCGAAGGCCCGCTCAAAATCCGCCATGTACCGCTCGTCGACCAGCACGATGCCGACGTCGCTGCGCGCGAGGACCGCCTCGATGATCGCCCGCGTCTGTCCCGCGGGCGCGCCGGGGCTGTCGTCGACCTCATAGACGGAAATGCCCGCGAGGCGAAACCCATCGGCCAGGTCGCTCGTGGCCACGACGACCGGCTTCACGCCGCCGCCGCCCGGTCCGGCGTCACGCCCTTGACCCAGATCATCTTTTGCTCGATCTCCTCGCGCGGCACCCGCCGCCACAGCCCGCTCGCGATCACCCGCAGGTCGGTCATCTCCACGTACTTGCGCCAGACGTACACGGACGCCATGTGAATGTCGAACGTCCGCCCAGGATCGTACCGGCACATCTCCTGATAGAGATAGGTCTCCAGGCGCTCCTGAAACTCGCCGACGCCGAGCGTGTCCTCGAACCCGCCGACCCGCGACGCGTACTCGGTGCCGTCGAGCTTGCGGAAAAACGACGCCCGGTCGGGGCTGGCGATCAACTCTTCGATGAACCTCCGGGAGAGGCGCTCGCCGCCGTCCAAAATGTACCGGTACCGCTCCTCGGATTCCACGCCTTCTTCCACGACGCGCAGCGCGTACACCAGATTCAGCAGGTCGACCTCCGTGCCGAGCGTCCGGCGGATTGCCACGGCGTTGTCGTCGCCGACGGCCTGCAACACCCGGCGCGAGCCGGCGAAGTAGTAGGAGTCCACGGCGCTCTCCAGCACCGCGAGCTTGTGGTTCGCCTCGTAACTCGGATAGCTCTCCGACAGCGGCTTATAGTACCGATTCCCGACGGTGAGCAGGTAATCGATGACCCCACCGATTCCGTCCCGCTTGAGGAGCTCCTGGTAGAACGACGTCGGGTAGAGGATCGTCGGAAACAGCCCGCGCGCGGTCTCCGCGGGATCCGTGCCCGCATGAAAGCCCCGCAGGATCGTCTTCAAGTTGAAGACCTCGAAGCGCTCGAGCAGGATGCGGACGAGCGGGCGCGCGTCGGCGAACGCCATGGACCACAACTTGCTGAAGTGGCGCTGCACGTTGTGCATCAGCGCGGCCTCGACGAGCGGGTACCCCGCGTGCTCGACGGCGTGCCGCTCCAGATCCGGGCCGTAGTCGGTCTCCGCCAGCGCCGAAATCAGGTCGCCCAGGTCCCGCAGCTCCAGGTATTGCTCGTACTGCGCCGGCTTGAGCAGCTTGACGATCATGAAGTGGAGCCGCGTGTTGAGGTATTCGTAGGACATCGCTAAGGAGAGGTGGAGGCGGCGCCGACGAACAGCGCCTTACCCACCTCCGCACGAGCGCGCTGCCGGAGATTGGCGATCCGCGTCTCGAGGCGGTTGTCGACCACGAGCTGGCCGCCCGCGTCGGTCGCGATGAAGCCGCCGAGCGTTTTGATCGCCTCGCCCAGCCGGTGGCCCGTCCCCTGAATCAGCTCGGTGATGACCGATTGATCGGCCGTGTCGGCGTGCAGCACGAGCGAGGCCCGCACCTCCTGCTCGGCCTCCCGCAGGCACCGCTGCAGGAAGGTTCGGTAGCGCGCGGCGTCGCCGCGGACATTCGCCGTGTCCTCCACCAGCCGTTCGAACAGCTCCTCGGCTACCCGGCTCTTCGCCCGGAGGAAGATCGCCCGTGCCTGCGCCCTGGCGCGGCTCACGATCAGACGTTGCTCCTGTTCCATGCGATGCCGCTCGCCCTGCCGGTACGCTTCGACCTCGGCGGCGATCTCCTGCTCGGCGCGCGCCAGGCGCCCCTGCGCCTCGGTTTCGGCCTCCGCGGTGACCCGCTCGGCTTCCTGCGCGCCTTCGCGCTCGATCTGAGCTAAGAGATCCATCGCATCAACGGAGGATGAATGCCATGACGAACCCGAGGATGACGAGCGTTTCCGGGAACGCCATCAGGAAGATGCCGAACCCGAGCTGCGACCGGTCCTCGGCGACCGCGCCGAGCACCGCCGCGATAATCCGCGACTGCGCCATCCCGGTGCCGATCGCGCCCCCGAGAAACGCCAGCCCGGCGCCGACCGTCTTGAGGCCGGCGTCCGTCAGACCGGCGGCGGGAGTCGTCGCCGCCTGGGCCCACGCCCGAATCGCGAGCCCCACCAGAAGCACGTTGAACAGCAGGATGCCGGCGGCGATCTGGATCGCGGTCCTTCGACTCATGAGCACTACTCCCCCTTTGTCGGCGAGTTCACGGTTCTGCGGCCGCCTCTTTTTCCTTGAACGGCCGGTACGGCTTTCCGCCCAGTTGCTCCAACAGAAACTTCTCGAAGAACTCCACCCAGTGAAGGCGCACGGACTGGATCGTGCCCTCGAAGACCCCCAGGACGAGGTTGACCGGCTGGAGGACCAGAATCACGATCGCGGCCAGGAGGACGCCGAGGACGACGTGCCCGAGCCCGCCGACGGCGCCGGCCAGGGTGTTGATCAGCTCGGCGAGCACGACGCTCGCCACGCCGAACCCCATGATGCGCGCGTAGGAGATCATGTGCACGAACGGGCTCAGGGATTCCAGGATGACCATGGTGCCGCCGCCGTAGACGAGCAGCGGCAGCGCCAGCACCAAGAGCACGATGCCGGGGACGAGCAAGGCGGGCGGCACGACGGCCATCAACCGGCCGAAGATCAGGGTGAACGCGACGAACGACATGAAGAGCCCGACCTTGACCACGAGATGCTTGCGGCTCCCCTGACGCAGCGCCGTGATGATGCCGAATATGAACCCCAGCGTCACCTGGGCCGCGCCGAGGACGACCGTCACGAGCAGGAACACGATGGCGCTCTCCACACGGCTGAACGGCCACAATCCCATGCGCGGGATCCCGAGCTGCTGAAACGTGAGCCCGAAGAACTCGCCGAACACGCAGCCTAGGACGACGGTGAAGACGCCGCCGTGCACCATGATCGTCAGGGCCTCGCGCCCGGCCGCGGAGTCCGACATCCGCTTGAGGCCGCCGCCGATCCCCGGAAACCCGCGCAGCCCCCACAACGCCAGCGCCAGCACGACGAGCCCGTACCCCACGTCGCCGAGGATGAGGCCGAAGAAGATGGGGAAGAAGATGCTGATCGTGGGGATCGGATCGACGGTGCCCGCCTTGGGCGTCCCGAACGCCTGCATAAACAGCTGATACGGACGGGCCCACCGCCCCTCCTTGAACGCCACGGGTTCCTCATCGTAGGCGTGGCCGCGCGCCTCTTCCCGGATGATGATGCCGGGAAACTCCTCCCGCAGCGCGGCCTGGAAGCCCGCGAGCCCGTCCTGCGGAATCCAGCCGGTGATGAGCAGCGTGTAGTCCGTGTAGCCGAAGACGGCGGCGGCCTCGAGCTGGGCCAAGCGGTTCTCGAGCGCATTGGTCAACGCCGCGATGTGCGTCGCGTGGTCCCGGCCGAGCGCGCGGAGCTCCTCGTCGATCTCCGCCAGGCGGCGCGGAATCGTCACCGCCTCCGCCTTGAGCTGGGCCACTCCCTCGACGAAGTCGCCGGTGACGTGGGAGGGCAGCGCCAGCGGGCGGACGCCGAGGCCTTCCAAATATTCGCTCGCGGCGAACGCGTACTCGGGCAGCGCGGCCACGATCACCTCGATGCGGTCCGCCCCGAGTTTCTCGTGGGCCACCGCGAACCGGCCGCCGCCCTCCCGCTCGAGCGTTTGGCGGATCCCCGCCAAGAGCGGCCGCTGCTCGGGCGCGAGCACCGCCGGCAGAAAGGTATAGCCCTCGTGCGGCAGGGCGCGGAGCAGGTCCTCCGACACGCGCACCGCCTCGGCCAGGCGCTCGCCGGCGGCGAGGTGGTCCCGGAGTTCCCGCCGCTCGGCCACGAGCGCCTTGAGCCGCCCCTCGAGCGGATCCAGCCGGTCGCGCAGCTGCTGGTAGAGGTCCTCCAGCCGCGTCGGATACGTCTCACGGGCGAGATCGCGGGGCGCGATCGTCAGGACCTCGGCCAGGAGGTCGCGGGTGCCGTGCGCCTTCAGCAACAGGTTCTCGACCCGCTTGCGGTCTTCACCGAGGTCGCGCCGCGGGCGCGCTCCGTCGGGCGACACGCCGTCGA
Organism: Bacillota bacterium; assembly: GCA_021324255.1. Lineage (GTDB taxonomy): Bacteria > Sysuimicrobiota > Sysuimicrobiia > Sysuimicrobiales > Segetimicrobiaceae > JAJPIA01. Next base: position 12,120 of record JAJPJL010000043.1, on the reverse strand, counting down.
GCCGGCTCTCTTCCAAGTGGAGCAGGCCGAGCTTCTGGAGACGGCTGACCAGCTCGTCCTGCTTCTCCTGCGTGTACAGGAGATATACTCGCGTCATCGCGCGGATCATTTGAGGGCCAGGAGTTCCTCCTTGAGCTGGTCCAACAGAGCCTGCTGCCGCCGCCGCACGTGATCCTCGATCGCCTTCGCTTCCCGCTCCGCCTGTTCCAGCAGCCGGCGCGCCTCGGCCTCGGCCTCGGCCAGGCCCTGGCTGCGCATGCGCTGTACCTCGGCCTGCGCCCGCTTCATCGCCTCGGCGCGGCGGGCGTTGATCTCGTCGCCTACGGACGCGAGCCGCTCCCGCGCCCGGGTCCTCGCCGCCTCGAGCTTCGAGCGCACCTCGGTCTCCTTTTCCCGAATCGCGACGAGTTCTTTGAAGCGCTCCTCGGGCTTGAGCGCCCGATGCGCCTGGTCAGGCTTGTGCTCGGCGACCATGGAATTCGGCTCCTCCCCACGCGACTGCGCCGCGCGCCCGCGGGATCACGGCGCCTCGAACCCGCGCGGGCTCGCAGGCGCCCGCGCGGGCCAAATCGCGCATAGACAAAAAAACGGCGCTCGTGGACGAGATCATTCCCGCTTCCACGCGGCCCACGAACGCCAGGCCTTCGCCGGTGAGATGGTAGCAGACTACGCGAAGGACTGTCAAGGCGAGGCCAAATACGGCCGTGCGAACCACTCAGCACCTCCGGTCGAGCGCAACCGCATCCGCAACCACATTTGCGCGCCCGGCCCGGGCCGGCGCAATTACCTCTCGCGTGAGGATCGTCCGGCGGGCGCCGGCCGCGGCCGGCCCCGGGACCCGCGCGAGAGGCGCCGGGTCGCTCCGTCCGGGCCGCACGGGTTCGGCGGCGGCAGACGATGGCGGGCGCCTAGACGCGCAGGAGGAGCGAGGCGCGCTGGACGAGGCGGACAAACGGTTCCGGATAGATGCCGAGCACGAGCGTGGCGCCGGCGGCGACCACCAGCAGCACCCGCATGAGCGCGCCCTCGGACGCGGGAACGGCGTCGACCGGGGCTTGCGCATACATGACCCGAACGACGCCGAGGTAGTAGTAGAGGGACGCCGCGCTGTTGAGAATCCCGACAATGGCGAGCCAGGCCAGGCCGCTCTGCAACGCCGCCCCGAACAGGCTGAGCTTCCCCCAGAACAGGGCCGTCGGCGGGATGCCGGTCAAGGAGAGCATAAAGACCGTCATCGCGAAGGCCGCAAGCGGCGCCCGCCGCCCGAATCCGACGTAGTCGGCGATCGTGTCGGAGCCGAGCAACCGCTCGGCCGCGACCACGACGGCGAACGCGCCGGCGTTCGTAAACACGTAGGCCAACAGGTAGTACAGCACCGCGGCGATGCCCGACCCCACCTGCGTGGGGGATGCGGTGAGCGCGACGACGCCGATCATCATGTACCCGGCCTGGGCGATCGAGCTGTACGCGAGCATCCGCTTGATGTTCTGCTGGGAGAGCGCGAGCAGGTTGCCGACGCTCATCGTCACCGCCGCCAGCGCGGCGAGGACCGGCACCCACGCTCCGGGCGGCAGCGCGACGTACAGGACGCGCGCGAGCGCCGCGAACGCGGCCGCCTTGCTGCCGACGGAGAGAAAAGCGGTCACCGGCGCCGGGGCGCCCTCGTACACGTCGGGCGTCCATTGGTGGAACGGAACGAGCGAGATCTTGAACCCCAGCCCCGCCAGGACGAGCGCCGCGGCGACGACGACGAACGGCTCGGGGAAGCTCGCAAGACGCGGGCCCAGTCGATAGAGGTTGGTGGTGCCGCCGGCCCCGTACAGGTAGGAAAACCCGTACAGCATGATCGCCGACGCGACGGCGCCGAAGAAGAAGTACTTGACGCCGGCCTCGCTGCTCTTCGCGTCCGCCTTGAGCGATCCGGCGAGCACGTAGGACACGAGCGACACGAACTCGATGACGAGAAACAGCAGGATCAGATCGGCCGAGGCCGCCATCGCCACAAGCCCCAGGACCATGAAGACGATGAGCGTATACACTTCGCCCTCGTGGCCGCCCGGCCGGCCGCGAAAGAACGCCATCGCCGCGAGGAGCACCAGGATCCCGCTCAGGACCGCGACGAGCTTGAAAAACGCGGCGAACGCGTCCACCGCGTAGGCGCCGGCGAACAGCAGGCGCGGCGGCTCGCCGAGCAGGGCCCACGACGGCGCGAGCGCCAGGACGAGCCCGATGACGCCGATCCATCCGACCAGCCGCTTGCCGTCCGGGCCGGTCAGGAGCTCGACGATCAGCAGGCCGAGGCTGAGCACCCCGAGCCACAACTCCGGCGCGATCAGCCTGAGGTCCACGTGCGCCTCCCGTCCGTCACCGGACCAGGCCCAAAATGTTCGTGACCGCGGCGTTGATCATCGCCACGAGCGGGCCCGGGTACATGCCGACGACAACCATCACGCCGCACAACGGCGCGAGCACCCATCGCTCCCGGCCGTCCAGGTCCGGCAGCGCGGCCCACCGCGCGTTGAGCGGGCCGAAGAACAGCCGGTAGATCGCCCAGAGAAAATACGCGACGGTGAGGACGACACCGACCAGCGCGAGCACGGTCAGGGCGGGAAAGACCTGGTAGGCGCCGAGGAAGATCAGGAACTCCGCGACGAACCCCATCAACCCCGGCAGCCCGAGCGACGCCAGCATCGCGAGGACGGCGACGCCGGACAATACCGGGACGCGGGCCCAGAGCCCTCCGAACTCCGTGAGGTTGCCCGTCCGCGCCTGACCGTCGGCGAGCACGCCGGCGACGAGGAACAGCGCCCCCGTGATGATCCCGTGCGCCAGCATCTGCAGCGTCGCGCCGGTGAGCGCCTTGCCCGCCGCGTCCCCGAGCGCTGCGCCCCCGCCCGCGGCCGCCGCGGCGGCGACCCCGAGCATGACGTAGCCGAGATGTCCGACGCTGCTGTACGCGATCATCCGCTTGAAATCGGTCTGCGCCAGCGCCACGAAGCCGCCATACACGGCGCCGATGACGGCCAGCACCGCCGTGAGCCCGGCGAACTGCCGGAACGCGTCCGGCAACAGCGGCAGCACGATACGGATGAACCCGTACGCGCCGAGCTTCGACAGGACGCCAGCGAGCAGCACGCTCCCGGCGGTCGGCGCCTCGGCGTACGCGTCCGGCAGCCACGTGTGGAACGGGAACAGCGGCACCTTGACCCCAAACCCCAGAAAGAACCCCCAGAATGCCAGCACGGCGAGCGGCAGGTTCTGCGCGAGGGGCCGGCGCGCGACCAGCTCGACGAGATCGAACGTGCGCGGCGTGGCGTGCAGGTACACGACCAGAATGGCGAGCAGCATCGCGAGTGAGCCCGCCAGCGTGTACAGGAAAAACTTCATCGCGGCGTACCCGCGGCGCGGCCCGCCCCAGATGCCGATGAGAAAGTACATCGGCACGAGGCTGACCTCCCAGAATACGTAGAAGAGGAAGAGATCCTGCGCGAGGAACACGCCGATCAGGCCGGTGTGGAGCAGCAGCAACAGGATCATGTAATCCTTGACGCGGGTCTCGACGCGCCAGGAATACGCCACGCACAGCACCACCAGCAGCGCGGTCAGGACCACGAGCGGGAGACTCAGGCCGTCGGCGCCGAGATGGTAGCTGATCCCGATCGAGGGAATCCAGGGGACCCGCTCCACGAGTTGCAGGGTGCCGGCGCGGGCCGGGTCGATCCAGGCGCCCGCGGCGACCGCCGCGGCGAGGTCCAGGAGCGCGACCGCCAGCGCGGTGACCCGCAGCGCCGCCACGCGTTCCCGCGGCACGGCCAGCAGGACCAGCGCGCCGGCGGCGGGGAGCCACAGCACGAGACTCAGCACGCCGGTCACCACGCCAGCCGCGCGAGCACGATGACCACGACGCCGAGCGCGGCGAGGAGCAGGTACGTCTCCTCGCGGCCGCTCTGCGCGTAGCGGAGGCCGAGCCCGAGCCGGGCGGCGAGCCACCCGGCGGCGTTGACCAACCCGTCGATGACGTACCGGTCGATGGCGCCCGCGATCCACACCGCGCCGGCGCCGGCCCGTACGAAGACCCAGTCATAGACGTCGTCGACGTAGTACTTGCGCACGAGCAGGGTGTAAAGCGCGCCGAGGTCGCGGCGCAGGGTCTCCGGCGCGACGATCCGCCAGCGATACAGGGCGCCGGCCGCCGCCCACCCCGCCGCGGCCGCCGCGACCGACAGCGCCAGCGCGCCGCCGTTGCCGGCCGGCGCTTCCAGCCCGGCGAAGCGGATGAGGCGGCCAAACGGATCGCCGAACGCGGCCGCGCCGATCCAGCCCAGCCCGACCGCCAGCACGGCAAGGATCACGAGGGGCACCGTCATCACGGCCGGGCTCTCGTGGGGCCCGGCGGCGCGGTGCGCCGCCCCGTCGCCGTGGGCGGCGCCCGGGACCGCGCCGCCGCGAAAGTCGCCCGCGAACGCGTACCAGCACAACCGGCCCATGTACAGCGACGTCAAAAACGCGCCCGCGAGCCCGAGCACCCACAACACGCGATCGTGCGCGTACGCGGCGAGCAGGATGGCGTCCTTGCTGAAAAATCCCGCAAACGGCGGAATGCCCGTGAGCGCGAGCGTCGCCGCGACGAACGTCCAGAACGTGATCGGCATCGCCCGCGCGAGCCCGCCCATCCGTTTCATGTCGTTGGTGGCGACCGCGTGGATGATGCTGCCCGCGGCGAGGAACAAGAGGGCCTTGAAGACGGCGTGGGTGAGCAGGTGGAACATTCCCGCGCTGTACCCGAGCACGCCGAGGCCGAGCATCATATAACCCAACTGGCTCATCGTGGAGTAGGCAAGGACGCGCTTGAGATCATCCTCCACGATCGCCAGCGTCGCGGCGAGCAGCGCGGTGATCCCGCCGACCCACGCCACGATCGTGAGCGCCTCGTGGTCGGGGGACAGCAGGAACAAGGGGTAGGCGCGCGCGACCAGGTAGACGCCCGCGGCCACCATGGTCGCCGCGTGGATCAAGGCGCTCACGGGCGTCGGACCTTCCATCGCGTCGGGAAGCCAGACGTGCAGCGGCACCTGGGCCGACTTCCCGACGGCGCCGCCGAACACCAGGAGCGCCGCGACGGTCAGGAACGTCCCGCCGAGGGCCCCCGTCCCGAGCGCGTGAAACACGTCGTCGAACCGGAGCGACCCCGTCCGCAGGTAGAGCATGAGGATCCCGATCATCATCGAGAAATCGCCGACGCGGGTCACGATAAACGCCTTGAGCGCCGCCCGGGCCGCCGCCGGCCGGTCGAACCAGAACCCGATCAGCAAGTACGAGCACAGCCCGACGAGCTCCCAGCCGGCGTAGATAAAGAGCAGGTTGTCGGCGAGGACCAGAAACAGCATCGAAAACTGAAACAGCGAAAGGTACGCGAAGAACCGCGGGTAGTGGGGATCCCCCGCCATGTACCCGACGGAGTAGATCGTGATCAGGGACGCGACGCAGCCGACCATCGCGAGCATCACGGCGCTCAGCGGATCGACGATGAAGCCGACGACGATCGGACGGCCCCCCGCCGCGACCCAGGTGTAGGTCAGGTCGGCCCGCGCGCCGCCCGTGACCTGGGCCAGGACGGCCAGCCCCCCGATCGCGGCGAGGACGATCGCGGCGATCGACACGTAAGCCCCGCGGCCCGGCAGGCGGGCGCCCCAGAACGTCACCGCGGCAAACGCGGCGAGGGGCAGCAGCGGAATGATCCAGACGACGGACGTCATCGCGCGGCTACCATCGCATGAGATTGAGGTCGTCGACGTAGGTGGTCTCGAACCGCCGGTACGCCGCCAGGATCAGCGCGAGCCCGACCGCGGCCTCGCAGGCGGCGAGCGTAATCACGATGAGCGCGAAGATCTGGCCCTGCATCGCCCCGGGCGCGCCGTACTTGTTGAAGGCCACGAGGTTGATGTTGGCCGCGTTGAGCATCAGCTCGATGCCCATGAGCATGGCCACCGCGTTGCGCCGCGACAAGGCGGCGTACAGGCCCAGGCCGAACACGAGCGCGCTCACCACGAGGTAGTGCGTCAGCGTGATCACTCCCCTGTCTCCTTCCGCGCGATCAGGAGCGCGCCGACGAGCGCCACGAGCAGGACGACCGACGTCCCCTCGAACAACGGGAGGTTGGGGCCGAGGAAGCTCTGGCCGATGGCGCCCGGCGTGTAGGACGGCAGCGCCCCCGGCTCGTGCGCCCACGGCGTCCGGCCGGCCACCGCGATCAACAGCGCCACCGTGGCCGCCGCCACCGCCGCCGCGATCGCGGCCTGCTCGTTCCGCTGCCGGATCCGCAGGCCCGTGCCGCCCTCCGTCAGCATGATCACGAACAGGATCAGCACGGTGATCCCACCGGCGTAGATCAGGACCTGGATGCCCGCGACGAACTCCGCGTTGAGCAGGACATAGAGGCCCGTCACGCCGAGCAGCGCCGGGATGAGCGCGACCGCGCTGTGCATCAGGTTGGGGCTCGTCGCCACGACGGCGCCGGCCGCGAGCGTGATGGCCGCCAGGACGTAGAAGGCAATCGCCTCCCCGGTCACCGTTGCACCACCATGACGACGTAGGCGGTGCCCACCAGGTTGAGCAGGGCCAGCGGGATCAGAACCTTCCACGAGAAGTTGAGCAGCTGGTCGACACGGAACCGCGGAAACGTCCACCGCACCCACATGAAGACGAACACGAGGGCGTACAGCTTGATGAGGAACCAGACCACCGAGGGAAGCACGGGGCCGCGCCATCCGCCGAGAAACAGGGTCACCGCCAGCGCGGCCATGGCGAACATTTCGGCGTACTCGCCGAGCTGAAACAACGCGAAGCGCATCCCCGTGTACTCCGAAAAGTAGCCCGCGACCAGCTCGCTCTCCGCCTCCACGAGATCGAACGGCGTGCGGTTGACTTCGGCCGTGGCCGCTGCGAGGAAGATCAGGAACGAGATGGGCTGCGTGACGATGAACCACAGATGCGCCTGCATCGTCACGATCGTCACGGTCGAGAGCGATCCCGCCAGCAACGCGATGGTGATCAGCACGAGGCCGATCGGAATCTCATAGCTCACCATCTGCGCGGCCGACCGCAGTCCTCCCAGCAGGGCGTACTTGTTGTTGGAGCCCCACCCCGCCATGAGAATGCCGACGACGATCAGGGACGACGTCGCCGCAAAGTAGAGCACGCCGATGTTGAGATCGCGGAAGATGAGCGGCCCCCAGCGCGTCGTGCCGAACGGCAACACCACGTAATCCAGCAGCGCGGCGAGCGGGACCAGCACCACGGCGCTGGCAAAGATCAGCGCGTCCGCATTGCGCGGCACGATGTGCTCCTTTTGGAGCAGCTTGATCGTGTCGGCGACCGTCTGGAGCAACCCCCGCGGTCCCACGTGCGTCGGCCCGATGCGGCTCTGAATCCAGCCGCTGACCTTGCGCTCGAGGAGCACGCCGAACATCGCCGCCACGATCGCCACGCCGCTGAAGATGATGATCGTGCCGGCGACGGCCCGCAGCACCTCGACGTACCAGGGCATCACGACCACTCCAGGGCGCCCTTCCGCCACGCATACGCCAGGCCGAGGACCAGGATCGCGAGGAAGACCAGGATGGAGTAGAAGGCGGAGGCGCCGAGGCTGCGGGCGACCACGGCCCACGGGTACAGATAGATGATCTCGACGTCGAACACGACGAAGATCAGCGAGAACATGTAGTATCGAACGTTGAACTGCGACCAGGCCTGGCCGACGGGTTCCACGCCCGACTCGTACGTATCGAGCTTATGCGGAAAGGAACTCCTCGGGCTCAGCAGGGCGATGATCGCAAACGGGAGCGACACCATCCCCGCCCCGACGATGACAAAGATCGCGACGTATCCCCAGTCGAGCAGCATCCCTTCCCCCCAACCCGCGTCCGGGCCGGCGGCACCCGCCGGCCGGCACACCGATTCCCGGCCCCGCGCCGTTCGCAGACGCGGGCGTGTCAAGACGGGACCTGTACCGCCGGCCTGATCGGGACCGGTGCGAGCGAACGTATCGCCACGCGGAGGTGGTCGGCGACCCGCGCGGTGCGAAAACCCCGGCCCCCGAGATCGGGCGGACCGCGCTTGTCACCAGGCCTCTTTCGCCTACGCGGCCCGCGCTTCCTACGCTTGCGCCGCCGGGGCGACGGCGTGCCGCGCCTCGGGCGACACAGTGGCGAGGAGCTGCAGGAGCACGGCGGAGAGCTTCCGCGGGTCGTGGCGCACCAATTCGTGCTCGCTGATGAGGTCCTCGGCGACGGGGCGCAACCCGAGCGCGCGGATCGCGTCGGTGTCCGGCTCCACGGGCTCCGCGCCCTCCTGGGCGTACCGCGCCAGCAGCGCCTGGTTGCGCGGGCGCCGGTCGTTGACCAGCACGTAGTCGAACAGCCCCGGCCCGCCCTGCTCGACCAGCACGCGAGCGTGGTCCGAGGCCTTGAACCCGCGGGTCTCGCCGTGCTGCGTCATCACGTTGCAGATGTAGACCTTGGGGCACCGCGCGCGGCGCAGGGCGTCGACGACCCCGTCGACGAGGAGGTTGGGCAGCACGCTCGTGTACAGGCTCCCCGGCCCGAGCACGACCAGGTCGGCGTCCACGATCGCATCGAGCACGTCCTGGAGCGCCGGCGCGTGCGCGGGCTCGAGGAAGACGCGGCGGATCGCCCGCCCCGCCCGGGTGATCGCCGACTCGCCCTTGACGATGGACCCGTCCGCGAACTCGGCGCACAGCGTGACGTCGCGCAGCGTCGTGGGGAGGACGCGGCCGCGAATCGCGAGCACCTTGCTGCACTCCTTGAGCGCCGTCTCGAGGTCTCCGGCAACCTGGGACATGCTGGCGATGAAGAGATTGCCGAAACTGTGGCCGTCGAGCGCCCCGCCCTTGAACCGGTGCTCGAACAGCCGCGTGAGGAGCGGCTCCGCCTCCGCCAGGGCGACGAGGCAGTTGCGGATGTCGCCCGGAGGCAGGATGCCCTGCTCCCGCCGCAGGCGTCCCGACGAGCCGCCGTCGTCGAACACGGTCACCACGGCCGTAAGGTTGGTGCTCTCACGCTTGAGGCCGCGCAGCAGGGTGCTCAATCCCGTGCCGCCGCCGAGCACCACGATCTTGGGGCCCCGCTGCAACTGCCGCTGCTGCACGAGCATCTCCACGAGCCGCGGGTCGCCGCGCGGGAGAAACACGTCGACGATCGACCGGATCATCTCCCGGAGGCCCAGGATCATGATCGCGACGCCGAGCAGCACGAGCAGCGTCCCGCCCAGCGCCGGCGAGAACACGTGGCCGGTCATCCGGTAGGCCACGTCCATCGCCTGGATGAGGGCGAGCTCGAGCACCCCGAGCAGCTTGACGTTGACGATCAACGCCACGCCCGTGCTCACCGAGCAGACGCCGAGCGCGAGGACGGCGATCCACCGTTTGACTCCCAGCCCCGGCTCGAGCCAGCGCAGCCACATGCGCAGCCGGCCGATCCGCGACCGTGTTGGGGCTCCGTTGAGGCTCATTCCTTTCGCACGTCCCGATGCTTGATGCGGACCGAATACCCCGCGGCGCGGAGAAACCGGGTGAGATCCTCGCCCACGACGACCGAGCGGTGCTTGCCGCCGGTGCAGCCGATGGCGATGGTCAGGTGCGTCTTGCCCTCCGCGGCGTACTGCGGCAGCAGGTACTCGAGCAGGTCGTGGAGCCGCCGCTCGAACTCCTGCGTCTGACTCCACTGCAGCACCCATTCGCGGATCTCCGCGCTGTGGCCGGGGAGGGCGCGCAGCGACTCCACGTAGTGCGGATTGGGGAGGAACCGCACGTCGAAGACCAGGTCGGCGTCGATGGGAATCCCGTGCTTGTAGCCGAACGTGGTGACGCTCACGACGAGGGAGCGCGCGCCGCTCGCCCGGACGAAGGTGTCCGCGAGCTCCTCGCGCAGCTCGCGCGCGCTGAGCGCGCTCGTATCGATGATCTTGTCGGCGCGCTCCTTGAGCGGCTGGAGCCGCCGCCGCTCGCTGCGGATCCCGTCGAGCACGCTGCCGCCGAGCGGATGCTTGCGGCGCGTCTCCTCGAAGCGGCGGACCAGGACCTCGTCCGACGCCTCCAGGAACAGGATCTGGAACGGGATGCCCATGCTGCCGAGCGCGTCGAGCGCCGCGTCGAGCGCGTTGAAGAACTCGCCGCCGCGCACGTCGATCACGAGCGCCACCCGGCGGATCCGGCCCTGGGACTCCTGGATGATCTCGGCAAACTTGGGGATCAGCGCGGGCGGCAGGTTGTCCACGCAGAAGAAGCCCAGGTCTTCGAGGACGTGCATTGCTTGAGATTTACCCGCCCCGCTCAGCCCCGTCACGACCAGGAACTCGACGCCGCCCGCGGCCGCGGCGCCCGGGGACGTGTCGACGGTCTGTCGCGGCAGGCTCATCAGTCGGCCACCAGGTGCGACAAGACGAAGCTGATCACGCTCAGCACGACGGCGCCGATCAACGCCGAGAGGAAGCTGGTGATGATGAGCCGGTGTGTCACCGCTCCCACCACGTACAGCATCACGGCGTTGATGACGAACGTGAACAGCCCGAGGGTCAGAATCGTGAGGGGAAGCGTCAGCAGCAGCAGGATCGGGCGGAGGACCGCGTTCACGATGCCCAACACCAGCGCGGCGAGCACGGCCCCGCCGAAGCTCGTGACCCGCAGGCCGGGCACGACGAACGTCGTCAGGTATAGCGCCACGGCGTTGATCGCCCAGCGGACCAGCAGCCCCGCCATAACGATTCATTATAGCACGGCCCCGCGGGCGGGCCGTGCCGGCGCGTCTAGCGGGTCTAGCGGATCTAGCGGATCTAGCGGAGGCGCGCCCCCACGAGCGCCGCCACGCCGCTCGGCAGCGTCGCCACCCGGGCGCCCGCCGCCTCGAGCGCCCGGATCTTGTGGTCGGCCGTCCCCTCGGTGCCGGAGATCACGGCCCCCGCGTGGCCCATCCGCTTCCCCGGCGGCGCCGTCCGGCCGGCGATGTACGCCACGACGGGCTTGCGCACGTGCGCCTCGATGTACCGCGCCGCCTGCTCCTCGGCGCTCCCACCGATCTCGCCGAGCAGCACGATCGCTTCCGTGGCGGCGTCCGCGTTGAACAGCTCGAGCGCTTCCACGAACGAGGTCCCGACGACGGGGTCGCCGCCGAGGCCCACCGCCGTCGACTGCCCGAGGCCGGCGCGCGTCAGCGCCGCGACGATCTCGTAGGTGAGCGTGCCGCTCCGCGAGACGACGCCCACCGGACCGGGCCTGAACAGGTGCGTCGGCATGATGCCCGCGCGGCACTGGCCGGGCGTCGTCACCCCGGGTCCGTTGGGCCCGAGCACGCGCACGCCCTGCTGCCGCGCGTAGGCCACGATCTCGATCGCGTCGTGCACGGGCATGCCCTCGGTGATGATGACGACGGGGTCGAGCCGAGCCGCCACGGCCTCGAGAGCCGCGTCGCGCGCGAACCGGGCCGGCACGAAGATGCAACAGGCGTTGGCGCTGGTGGCCCGGACGGCCTCGTCCACCGTGTCGAACACGGGCACGCCGTGGACCGCGGTGCCGCCCTTGCCCGGCGTCACCCCGGCCACGACCTTGGTCCCGGCCTCCAGCATGAGGCCGGTGTGAAAGGCGCCCTGATAGCCGGTGATGCCCTGGACGAGAAGCCGGGTCTGCGCGCCGACGATCACCGCCACCTATCGGGCCTCCCGCGCCTGCGCGCCGCGCCGCGCCAGCTCCACGGCGACGCGCGCCCCCTCGTCCGGATCCAATCCGGCGGCGATCCCGGCGTCCTTGAGAATCTGCTGCCCCTGCGCCTCGTTCGTCCCCGTCAAGCGAATGCTTGCCGGCACCTTCGGCGGATTCTCGACGATCCCGCGCGCGACGTCGTCGCAGCGCGTGATCCCGCCAAAGATGTTGATGAATACGGCCCGCACCCCGGGCTTCTGCTGCACGATGCCGAGGGCGGTCTGCATCGCTTCGGCGCTCGCGCCCCCGCCGACGTCGAGGAAGTTGGCCGCCCGCCCGCCGAAGTGCGCGAGCAGGTCGAGAGTGCTCATCACGAGGCCCGCGCCGTTGCCGATCACGGCGATGTCGCC
>JAJPJL010000062.1 GCA_021324255.1 Bacillota bacterium | reverse complement strand
CGAGGGTTCGGAGCAGCCGGTGGGGCGCTTCGAACACCACGAGCGTGTGCGGGTGGGTGCGCGCCGCCTCCAGCGTGCGCCGGCGCTCGGAGGGCGCCGCGGGGAGGAATCCCAAAAACGTCACCGGCACCCCCGGCAGCCCGGAGGCCACGAGCGCCGCCACGGCCGCGCTCGGCCCCGGGATGGGGACGACGGCCGCGCCGGCCGCGATGGCCGCGCCGACGAGCGCGGTGCCGGGATCGCTGAGCCCCGGGGTGCCCGCGTCGGAGACCAGCGCGATCGACTCGCCGGCGCGCAGGCGCGCGACGAGCTCCGGGATGCGCGCCGGCTCGTTGTGCTCGTGGAGGCTCAGGAGGCGCCCGTGGATGCCGTGACGGGTCAGGAGCTTGCGCGTGCGGCGCGTGTCCTCCGCGGCGATCAACCCCGCCTCGCGGAGCACCCGAAGCGCCCGCAGCGTGATGTCCTCGAGGTTCCCGATCGGGGTGGCCACGAGGTAGAGCGTGCCGGTAGCGCTCTGCGTCACGCCCCCACTATAGCAGAATCATCCCGGCGCCCGCCGCCGCGCGTCACCCGTGCGCATGGGCGTCGCCGCGGCGCGCGCGGTGACGCTCGTAGTAGCGCCGGGCCTTCGCCCGGTTGCCGCATCCTTTCATGTCGCACCACCGGCGCGTGCGATTGCGGCTCATGTCCATGAACAGCCAGTCGCAGTTGGCGCCGGCGCACCGCCGGACGCGGCGCAGGTCCGGGCTCGTCAGCAGATCCGCCGCGGAGCGGATCGCGGCCCACGGAATACGCCCGAGCGCCTCCGCGTCCTCGACCCATCCCCACTCGAATCCATCCGGCGTCTTGACCAGCCGCTGGTGCGGCAGGGCCTCGGAGAGCGCCACGTTCAGCGCCGCGACGTCGGTCTCGTCCGCGGGGCGCAGGTCCGCGCACGCGGCGAGGATGCGAAACATGACCTCCCGAAGCCGCACGGCGCTGTCGAGCGCCCGCGCGGCGTCCCGCGGACGCGCACGGGCCTCGGCCGCCAGCCGCTCGGCAATGGGGGCCGTGATGGCCCCGGATTGGCGGCCCCACGACACGAGGTCATCGTATGATCGTAGCCGCTCCGTGGGACGGGCGCGCGATCCGCTCAGCGTGTTCACGAAATCAAGACACAGCCGTCCGCCGCTGAGGTCGAAGACGTACGCCGGCGGCCATCGATCCTGCTCGGTTTCACTCTTCTTCATGTGGCTTGCCATGTGTGATCCCGCGCCGCGCCGGGGGTCTCCTTCATGCATTACCGCGCCTCCGCCCGCGCGCGCACCGGTTCGCGACCCCATTCGCGCAGACCGCCCCCGAGCTCCTCGAATAACCACTAATCTCCTATTGACAGGTTACTCCAAAGCCATTAGTATGGTGACCAGCAAAAGCAGTATAGCAGGTTACGCAATCCGGCACAACTCACCGCGGTCAAGACCGGATCGGGGGCCACGGGGATTGCGGATCAAGAGCAGATAGAACGCGTCCCGGCCGCATGCGTATCCTGTGGTTCGGCCGGGCGCATGGACGGCCGCACATCGTCGGAGGTGGACCATGGCAGCAGTTGACCTCAGCATCGTACGGGTTCGAGATTGGATGGCGGCGCCGTTGCCGGCCATCACGCCGCGGACGTCGGTGTCCACCGCGCTCAAGCTTCTTCGCGAGCACCGGGCCGTCGCGCTCCCCGTCCTCGACGGCGGCCGGGTGGTCGGGCTCGTTGACGAAACGTCGCTCTTGCGGTTCACCCCGTCGGAGGCGACGACGCTCGACGTCTACGAGCTCAGGAACGTGCTCGACAAGATGACGGTGGGACGGGCCGCGGCGCCGGTATCCACGACCGTAAGCCCGGACACGCCGCTCGCCGCGGCCGCGACCGCGATGCGGTTCGCGTGCACGCAGGTGCTGCCCGTGATGGACGGTGACCGGCTCGTCGGGTTGCTCCCCTGGACCCGGGTGCTGGCCGCGGTCGTGGGAGAGCCCGCGCGTGTCGAGCGCGCGACCGCCGCGTCATAGGGGAGAGAGGAGCAGACACCATGCACTGGCACACGTATCAGGCGCTCAACCAGGAACACATCGGCTCGCTCAGAAGTGAGGCGCTCCGCGAGCGCGTCGCCAGGGACGCGGTCGCTCCGCGCCGCCGCGCGGCGGCCGTGGCCCGCGTCCGGGAAGCCCTCCGCCATTGGTTTGGCCGCCGCCTCGCGGCGCAGGCACCGGCGCGGTGCGACGCCGCCGTGCCGAACCACACCGGCTGCGACTGAGTCAGGCCGGCCGCACGGCCCGCCGGCTGTGCCGGCCGGCGTTCGCCGCGCCGGCGGATGATCCGAGGGACCCCGCGGGGTATGAAGTAAAGTGGATGCGCGGTAGCGCGCAAGCAGGAACGTCGCGCCGCCACGGTCGTATGCCATCCGCGGAGGTCTCCTCGGCGTCATGGGTATCCCGGACATCGCACCGGCCGGTGGCGTAGCGGCCGCGCGGGTCGTCCCGCGCGTCGTCATCGAGCATGTCTCCCCCGAGGTCGACGGCGGCCTGTTCGCGATCAAGCGTGTGCCCGGTGAGACGGTCGTCGTGGAAGCCGATATCTTCGCGGACGGGCACGACGTGATCGCCGCGGCCCTGGACTATCGCCGCGAGGACGCCGGGGAGTGGACGACGACCGCGATGATGCCGCTCGGCAACGACCGGTGGCGCGGCGAATTTGTCGTGGATTCCCCGGGGCGCTACCGCTACACGCTGCGCGGGTGGGTGGACGACTTCGCGACGTGGGCTCGCGACCTGCGCCTGCGCGTGGAAGCGGAGCAGGACGTCACGGTCGATCTCGGCATCGGGGCCGGCCTCGTCCGCGCGGCGGCGCGGCGCGCGCACGGCAACGAGGCGGCCGCGCTCGCGCGGGATGCGGCCGTGCTGGAGCGCGGCGGGGACGCGGCGATTCGCCGCGCCCTGTCGGAGGATCTCGCCGCCCTTGTGGCGCGGCATCCCGACCGCGAGCGCGCGTCGCGCTACGCCCGGGATCTGGTGGTGCAGGTGGATCGCGCCCGGGCGAGGTTCGGCGCGTGGTACGAGTTGTTTCCGCGGTCCTGCGCGCCGGAGCCGGGACGGCACGGCACGTTTGCCGACGTCGAGGCGAGGCTGCCCTACATCGCGTCGATGGGTTTCGACGTGCTCTACCTGCCGCCGATTCATCCGATCGCGCGCCGCTTCCGCAAAGGCCGGAACAACTCCGAGACCGCGGGACCGGATGATCCGGGGAGCCCGTGGGCGATCGGCGGGCCGGAGGGAGGACACACGGCGGTCCACCCGCAGCTCGGCACGCTGGCGGACTTCGAGCGGCTGGTGGGCGCCGCGCGCCGGCACGGCTTGGAGGTCGCGCTGGACCTCGCGTTTCAGTGCTCGCCCGATCACCCCTACGTGCGGGAGCACCCCGAATGGTTCCGCCGGCGGCCGGACGGGACGATCCAGTACGCCGAAAACCCGCCGAAGAAGTACCAGGACATCTACCCGTTCGATTTCGACACCGCGGACTGGCGGGCGCTGTGGGAAGAGCTCCGCCGCGTGGTCCGGTTCTGGATCGGGCGCGGCGTGCACATCTTTCGCGTCGACAACCCGCACACCAAGCCGTTCGCGTTCTGGGAATGGCTGATTGGGACCACGCAGCGCGAGCATCCGGACGTGGTGTTTCTGGCAGAGGCGTTCACGCGGCCGAAGGTGATGTACCGGCTCGCGAAGCTTGGGTTTACCCAGTCGTACACGTACTTCACCTGGCGGAACACGCGCGCCGAGCTCGAGGCGTACTTCGCGGAGCTCACGCAGACGCCGGTGCGGGAATACTTTCGCCCCAACCTGTTCGTGAACACGCCGGACATCCTGCACGCCTACCTCCAGGACGGCGGGCGCCCGGCATTCATCGCGCGCGTGGTGCTCGCCGCGACGCTCGGCGCGAACTACGGCATCTACGGGCCGGCGTTCGAGCTGTGCGAGCGCCGCCCGATCGCCCCCGGGAGCGAGGAGTACCTGGACTCGGAGAAGTACCAGCTCCGCCACTGGGATCTCGACCGGCGCGACAGCCTCCGGGACGTGATCGCGCGCCTGAACGGCATCCGGCGCGCCCACCCGGCGCTGGCCTCGGATTGGACGCTGCGCTTTCACGGCATCGACAATCCCGAGCTGATCTGTTACAGCAAGACCGGCCCGGACGGCGACGTCGTGCTCGTCGTGGTCAACCTCGATCCGCATCACGTGCAGCGCGGATGGACGGCGCTGGACCTGGGCGCGCTCGGACTGCCGCCTGACGCGCCCTACGCCGCGCACGATCTGCTGGGCGGCGGCCGGTTCGGCTGGCGGGGGCCGCGGAACTACGTGGAGTTGAACCCGGCCGGCCTGCCGGCGCACGTCCTCCACCTCCGCCCGGGGGAGGCGCCGTGAGCGCGCGTGCCCGCCGGCCGCCGCGGACGGGCGGCGGCCAGCCGGCGGATCCCACGTGGTTCAAGGACGCGATCATCTACGAGGCGCACGTCCGCGCGTTCTACGACAGCGACGGCGACGGCATCGGCGATTTCGCCGGCCTCGTGGAGAAGCTCGACTATGTGCAGGATCTCGGCGTAACCGCGCTGTGGATCCTGCCGTTCTATCCCTCGCCGCTGCGCGACGACGGCTACGACATCGCCGATTACACGGCGATTCACCCCGCATACGGCACGCTGCGCTCCTTCCGCACGTTCATGCGCGAAGCCCACCGGCGCGGCCTGCGGGTCATCACGGAGCTCGTCCTCAATCACACCTCGGACCAGCACCCGTGGTTTCAGCGCGCCCGCACCTCCCCGCCGGGGAGCCGCTGGCGCAACTTCTACGTGTGGAGCGACACCACGGACCGGTACCGCGACGCGCGGGTGATCTTCAAGGACTTCGAGCCCTCCAACTGGGCGTTCGATCCCGTGGCGGGCGCCCACTACTGGCACCGCTTCTACTCGCACCAGCCGGATCTGAACTACGACTCGCCGGACGTCCGGCGCGAGGTCCTGCGCGTCGTGTCGTTCTGGCTGGACCAGGGCGTCGACGGGCTCCGGCTGGACGCCGTGCCGTACCTGTACGAACGGGAGGGGACGGTCTGCGAAAACCTGCCCGAGACCCACGCGTTCCTGCGCGAGCTGCGCGCGTACATCGACGCGGGGTACGCGGACCGGATGCTGCTCGCGGAGGCCAACCAGTGGCCGGAGGACGCCATCGCCTACTTCGGCGCGGGCGACGAGTGTCACATGGCGTATCACTTCCCGCTCATGCCGCGGCTGTTCATGGCGATCCGGATGGAGGACCGATTCCCGATCATCGACATCCTCGCGCAGACGCCGTCGATCCCGGAGACATGCCAGTGGGCGCTGTTCCTGCGCAACCATGATGAGCTCACGCTGGAGATGGTGACGGACGAGGACCGCGACTACATGTACCGGGTGTACGCGCAGGACCCGCACGCGCGGATCAACCTCGGGATCCGCCGGCGGCTGGCGCCGCTGCTCGGCAACCACCGGCGGCGCATGGAGCTGATGAACGGCCTGCTGTTCTCGATCCCGGGCACGCCGCTCGTGTACTACGGCGACGAGATCGGCATGGGCGACAACATCTACCTCGGCGACCGCAACGCCGTGCGCACGCCGATGCAGTGGAGCGCCGATCGCAACGCCGGCTTCTCGCGCGCCAATCCCCAGCAGCTCTACCTGCCGGTCGTGATCGATCCCGAGTACCACTACGAGACGGTGAACGCGACCGCGCAACAGGGCAATACGCACTCGCTCCTGTGGTGGATGAAGCGCCTCATTGCGCTCAGGAAGCGCTACAAGTGCTTCGGCCGCGGCACGCTGGAGATGCTGGCGCCGGACAACCGCAAGATCCTCGCGTTCCTGCGCCGGTACGAGGACGAGCGCGTGCTCGTCGTCGCCAACCTGTCGAGATTTGTGCAGCCGGTGGAGCTCAACCTGGCGGCGTTTCGCGGCATGGTGCCGGTGGAGCTGTTCGGCCGGACGGAGTTCCCGCCGATCGGCGAGCTGCCGTACTTTCTCACGCTCGGCCCGCACGCGTTTTACTGGTTCGCGCTCGAGCCGCAGCGGGCGTTGGGGGTTGCGGGCGCCGCGGTCCCCGGGCCCGAGGCGGCCGAGGTCCGGCCGCCCGAGATTCCCGTGCCGGGCGCGCGCGGGTGGGCGGGCGTCTTCGAGGGGGCGGCCCGGTCCCAGCTGGAGGACGCGTTCGCCGCGTATCTGCCGGGACGCCGGTGGTTTGGGGGGAAGGCGCGCCGGCTGCGCTCCGTGGCGATCCGGGAAACGGTGCGCATGCCGTACGGCGCGGGTGCCGCCGCGTACATGACGTTTATGCAGCTCCAGTACGCGGAGGGCGACCCGGACGTGTACGCGCTGCCGCTCGTCTTCGCGACCGGCGAGCGGGCGCAGCAGTTGCTGCGCGATCCCGCCCGCGCGGCGATCGCGCGGCTGCGCGTCGGGCCGGACGGCGCCGAGGGCGTGCTCTACGATGCGCTGCTGGAGCGCGAATTTTGCGGCAGCCTGCTGGACATGATCCGGCGCCGCCACCGGCTCCGCGGGGCGCACGGCGAGATGGCCGCCACCGCAACGCACGCCCTGCGGCGGATCCTCGGCGACGGCGTGCCGCCCGACCCCGCGCCCGTCAAGGCGGAGCAGAGCAACACGTCCGTGCTGTACGGGGATCGCGGGATCCTCAAGCTGTTCCGCCGGGTGGAGCCGGGGCGCAATCCCGACCTGGAGATCGGCACGTTCCTCACGGAGCGCGCGGCGTTTGCCCACACCCCGGCGGTGGCCGGTGCGCTCGAGTATCGGCCGCCCCGCGCGGAACCGGTGACGCTCGCCGTGTTGCAGCAATTCGTCCCGAACGAAGGCGACGCGTGGACGTACACGCTGGACGCGCTCGACCGCTACTGCGAGCACGCGATCGGGCAGCAGGCCGAGGGGACCGCCGAGGACGGCGCGCTCCCGGATGCGGCGACGCTCGCGCTCGCGGCGGAACCGCTCCCGGAGGACGTGACCGCCCGCATCGGCGAGTACCTCCAGCGGGCCGAGTTGCTGGGGCGGCGTACGGCCGAGCTGCACCGTGCGCTCGCGTCCGACGCGACCGACCCGGCCTTTGCCCCGGAACCGATGACGGCGTCGGCGCAGCGGTCGCTGTACCAGGCCGCGCGGGCGCTCACGCAACGAACGCTGCTGGCGCTGCGGCGGAGCGTGCGCGCGCTGCCCGACGACGCGCGCGACCCGGCCGAGCGCGTGCTGGCGGCCGAAGGGGCGCTCCTGGGCCGGTTCCAGCAGGTGCTCGACCGCAAGCTCACCGGCATGCGCATCCGCTGCCACGGTGACTATCACCTCGGCCAGGTGCTGTACACGGGCCGGGACTTCGTCATCATCGACTTCGAGGGCGAGCCGGCCCGCACGCTCACGGAGCGGCGGATCAAGCGACCCGCGCTGCGCGACGTCGCCGGCATGCTGCGGTCCTTTCACTACGCCGCGCACGCGGCGCTTCAGGCCCAGGTCGAGCGGGGGGCGGTCTCGGAGCACCCCGCGGCGGTGCCGTTCTTGGAGGCGCGCCTGGCGTACTGGCGGCGGTGGGTCTCGGCCGCCTTCCTGCGCGGGTATCTCGAGGCGGCGGGCGACGCGCCGTTCCTGCCCCGGACCCGGGACGAGACCGGGCTGCTGCTCGACATCCACCTGTTGGAGAAAGCCGTGTACGAGCTGGGCTACGAGCTGAACAACCGCCCGGCCTGGGTGCGGATCCCGTTGGAGGGCATTCTCGAGCTGCTGGCGGGCCGGGCGTAATGGTCCGGGATCACGGGCCGGCGCCGCCGCTCGGCGCCGCGCCGAGCGGCGCCGCCGGGACGCGATTCCTGGTCTGGGCGCCCGCCGCGTCCGCCGTCCGGCTGCGCATCGTGGGGCCGCCCGCGCTGGACGTCGCGATGCACCCGTGCGGGCACGGGTACTACGAGGCGGTCGTCGAGGGCGCGGGCCCCGGCACCCGATACTGGTACTGCCTGGACGACGGCCCCGCCCGGTCGGACCCGGCATCCCGCTGTCAGCCGGAGGGCGTCCACGGGCCGTCGGAGGTCGTGTCCGAGACGTTCCCGTGGACCGATGCGGCGTGGCGCGGCCGGCCCCTCGCGCAGTACGTCATCTACGAGCTCCACGTCGGCGCGTTCACGCCCGAGGGCACGTTTGACGCCGCGCTCCCCCGGCTCGACGCGCTCGCGGCGGCCGGCGTCACCGCGGTCGAGATCATGCCCGTGGCGCACTTCCCGGGCGCGCGCAACTGGGGGTATGACGGCGCCTATCTCTTCGCCGTGCACGAGGCCTATGGCGGACCGGCGGGGTTCAAACGGTTGGTCGATGCGTGCCATGCGCGCGGCCTCGCCGTCGTGCTCGACGTCGTGTACAACCACTTCGGGCCCGAGGGCAGCTACGTGGGCGAGTTCGGGCCGTACTTCACGGACCGGTACCGGACGCCGTGGGGCGCGGCCGTCAACTTCGACGGCCCCCAGAGCGACGGCGTGCGCCGGTTCTTCATCGAGAACGCGCTCCGGTGGATCGACGAGTTCCACGTCGACGCGCTCCGCCTCGACGCGGTGCACGCCATCATGGACCAATCCGCGCAGCCGTTTCTGGCGCAGCTCGCGGACGCCGTCCACGCGCAGGCCGCGCGGTGCGGCCGCATGGTCTACGCGATCGCGGAGAGCAACCTCAACGACCCGCGGCTGGTCCGGCCCGGCGCGCGCGGGGGCTACGGGTTGGACGCCCAGTGGAGCGACGACCTGCATCACGCGCTGCACGCCGTGCTCACGCCGGAGCGGACCGGCTACTACGCCGACTACGGCGGCGTGGCCGACCTCGGCCGCGCGCTGGCGGACGGGTTTGTCTACGCGGGCCGGTACTCGCCGTACCGGCGCCGGCGGTATGGCGCGCCCTGCGGCGATCTCGGCGGCCACCGGTTCGTCGTCTGTACGCAGAATCACGATCAGGTCGGCAACCGCGCGCGCGGCGACCGGCTGACGCGGCTGGTCTCGTTCGAGGCGCTCAAGGCCGCGGCGGGCGTGGTGCTCCTGTCCCCATACGTGCCGCTCTTGTTCATGGGCGAGGAGTACGGCGAACCGGCGCCGTTCCAGTACTTTACGAGCCACTCGGACCCCGCCCTCGGCGAGGCCGTCCGCCGGGGACGGCGCGCCGAGTTCGAGGCGTGGGGCGGCGCGGACGAGGTGCCGGATCCGCAAGACCCCGCGACGTTCCTCCGGTCCAAGCTCACCTGGGAGCTGCGGGAGCGCGGCCACCATCGGGCGCTGCTCGACTTCTACACCGAGCTCCTGCGGCTGCGGCGCGCGGTACCGGCGCTCACCGCGCTCGATCGAGAGACGATGCGTGTGCACGTCCGGGAGGAGCAGCGCCTCCTCGTGTTGCATCGCTGGCATGGCCGAAGCCATGCCGTGGCGGCCTTCAACTTCGGCGATGCGGCGCTCGAGGCGTCGCTGCCGGCGCCGCGGGGGCGATGGACCGTCATGCTCGACTCGTCGGACGCGCGCTGGGGCGGTCCCGGGCGGGTCGCGCCGCCGGCCGTCGAGTCGAACGGCCTGGCCGCGCTGCGTCTCGGACCCGCGGCGTTCGTTCTCCTCGTCTGCGGGCAGGGCGGCGAGCGGCCGCCCGCCTGACGGGCGTGACACCCGAGAGCGCCGCGCCGCGTGCCGGCGGGGGCGCGTACGCAAGGCGCGCAACGCGCGCCCAAAATGGTATGGTCGTGGAGCGGGGGAGTGGCTATTTCGCGGTTCGCGACGTTTGCGTAGGGTGGTACGCGGTGTCGTGCCACGGTGTCCTACACAGGCCGGGGCAGGGAGGATGAGCCGAGCATGAGCGCGCCAGGCGTGGCCCGGACCAAGGTCAGGCGGCATCCCGAGCGCGGCCAGTACGACCGCGCCACGATCGATGCGATCCTGGACGAGGCGCTGATCTGCCACGTCGGGTTTGTCGTGGGCGGGCAGCCTTACGTGATCCCGACGATCCACGCGCGCGCCGGCGACCACGTCTACGTCCACGGCTCCGCGGCATCACGCATGCTGCGCACCCTCGGCGCCGGCGTGCCGGCCTGCCTTACCGCGACCCTCCTGGACGGGCTCGTCCTGGCCCGGTCCGGCTTCAGCCACTCGATGAACTACCGCTCGGTGGTCGTGCTCGGGCTGGCGACCGAGGTCACGGACGGCGCCGAGAAGCTCGCCGCGCTCGAGGCGATCGTGGAGCACGTGGTGCCGGGACGCTGGGCCGAGGCACGCCTCCCGAACGAGGTGGAGATGCGCCAGACGAGCGTGCTGCGCATGCCGCTCGACGAGGCGTCGGCGAAGATCCGCACCGGGCCGCCGAAGGACGCGGAGGAGGATCTCGATCTCGGCGTGTGGGCCGGCGTGATTCCGCTCGCGCTCGTGCCGGGGACGCCGGTCGCCGACCCGCAGCTGCGTGACGGCATCGCGCTGCCGGAGTACGCGCGGTCGTACCGCATCCAGAACCGGCGCCGGACCCGCCGTTAGGCCACCGCGTCCCAGGGCGACGCGCTCCCACGCGCGATGTACCGGGGCCGGCCGCGCGCGCGCGCCGGTCCGGGGCTATCCGCGACCGCGCCGTTATGTGGAGACGCGAAACAGCACCCCGAGGATGTAGGTGGCGCCGCCCACGATCACGCCGGCCACCGTCATCTCGAGGCCGGAGGCCCACCAGGTCCGCAGGGTAAACAGCGACTTGGCCGCGCCCACGAGGAAATGCGCGATCAGTGACACGATCGCGGCCCAGATCACGCCCGCCGTGCCGGTGAGCCAGAAAAACGGGAGGACCGGCACGAACGCGCCGACACCCGTGCTGATGCCGGCCGCGATCCCGGCCTGGACCGGGTTCCCGCCCCCGTCGGCGCCGCCGAGCTCCTCGGCGACGAGCGCCTGCAGCATCGTGTCCGCGTTGCCGCCGAGCCGCGCGGCCAGCTCGTCCGCCTGCTCCTTGTCGATGCCCTTGAGCTGGTAGAACAGCGAGAGTTCCTCCCGCTCCTCCTCCGGATGCTCGGCGATCTCTCGCCGCTCGCCCTCGACGTTGGCCGCCGCGACCTCCGCCGTGGATCGCTCGGCGAGAAACGCGCCGACCGCCATCGAAAGAGCGGACGCGATCGCGCCGGCGAGACCGGCGGTGAGCACGAAGCTCGACCCGCCCGTGGCGCCGGATACCCCGGCCACGATACCGAAGACCGCGCCCAGTCCGTCGTTCGCGCCATACACGGCGCCGGAGATCCAGCTGGAGCCCGTTTGGTGCCACCGCTCCCGTCCCAGGATGCGGCGGAGACGGCCCTCCGGCGTCTCCGCGCCCCGGGCCGCCGGCGCGCCCGCGCGCATCTCCTCCGCGGCGAGCGCATGCGAGCGTTCCTCTTTCCTGAGGCCCACGAGCAGCTCGTCCGTGGCGCGGTCCCCCGTTGGGCTCCCGTAGACGCCCTCCACCTCGTCGTCTTCGAGAGACTCGCGCCAGGCGAGCACCCTTTCCACCGGCGCGAGCCGGATCTGCAACCGGGTCCAGAGCGGAAGCCGCACGCTCGACGGATCCGGGATCGCCGCACCCAACTCCCTGAGACGCGCCTCGATGCGCGTGCGGTGCGCGCCCTCGGCGTCCGCCATCTTCCGGAGCACCTCGGCGCGCTTCGGATCGCGTTCGCGGGCCGCGAGGGCTTCGTACGCCGCACGGGCCTGGATCTCACCGCGCCATGCGGTCAGCAAGCGGGTGATCGCGGCCTGTGAGTCAGCGTGCGGGCGCGCGTCCGGCCGGGCCATGCGTACCCTCCTTTCGACCGCAGCGCTGATTCGCCGGGCCGCCGCCGGCCTCCTCGACGGGGGCCCGGCGCGTCCCGGCGCCTCCGCCGGCCTTAGTCGCGCTCGGCGCCGCGGACCTCCGCGCGTGTCGTGTGCGTCCACACCTGCCCCGGAGCGAGGCTCAGCGCCCAGCGCAGGTACAGCGCCACGCCCTGGAAGTTTTTCTCGAAGCCGCTCTCGGAGTTGGTGATCGTGAACAGCGGCACCGCCCAGACCGCGGCCGGGACCGATGTGTGGAACGTGACGGTGAGGCCGGAGTGGCGCTCCTCGACGCGGACCGCGTCCCGCGGCCCGAGCGCCATCGGGGCGTAGAGCGACCGCGGCGTCCCGCCGTCGTCGGCGACCACTTCGTCGGGCGCGCCGAACACGCCGAGATCCCACTCCTCGGCCAGCACGACATCCAGCGGCGCCGCGCCGGTCCAGCGCGCGCCGACGGTATGGACGAGCGCCCGCTGCCGCGCGGCCAGCCGGAGCGTCCGCTCCACCGCGGCCTCACCGCCCGCGAGCGGCGCCGTGCGCGCCAGCGCCGCGGCGGCGGTCTCCGCCTCCCGCTCGAGGCGGTAGCGGTATGGGCCCCACGCGAACGCGCCGAGTTCCGCCGCGGCCGAGCCGCACATCTGGTCGAGCGTGGCGTCCGAGGGAAGCACGTGGACGCGCAGCGCGCCGCGCTCGACGCGATCGTACACGAGCCAGCGGGTAAGGTCGTCCGCGCCGCCGCCGCCGGCGGCGCGCAGGGTCTCGTGGTACGCTTCGCGGCGCCGGGTCATGACGTTGCCGAGATGCCGGCGGGACGGCCGGTCGTGCCACTCGACGACGGCGCCGCCTCGCCCGGGGGTGAGCGTGCATACCATGGTGTCGGACGCGAGCCGGATGTCCGGCCGTCCATCGCCGTCCAGGTCCTCGCACTCCGCGTCGGCGTAGCCGCCCGCGTGGCGGGCCCGATCGGCCAGCGCCTCGGCCGCGATCAGGTGCCCGAACGCGGCCGTGCGGATATGCGGCAGATAGACGCCGCCAAACACGCCGTGCCAGTACGGGCAGTTGCACTGGCCCGCCCAGAGGTGGTCCAGCGCCCGGTCGCGCTCCCCTCCGGCGGGCATGGCATGGATCTTGCGGCCGGCGCGGAGACTCAGGTAGTGCATCGTGTTGACCTCGCCGTACTTCACGAGGAAGTGCCGCCAAAATCCGCCGCGGATGAACGGCACGAGCGCCTCGCGCCCGGCGGTCCCGAGGTCCTGGCGGAGCGACGCCAGCCGCGCGGCTGCGCCCGGCGCGAGCGCCCACTCCGCCATCTCGTCGTACGTCGCGGTCGGGAGGTAGATCCGGCCGGCCGCGGGCCGCGTCCGCCGGTACTCGCCCGGCGGCACCAGATCGAGCCACGGGGTCGCCTCCAGCGCGTCGAAGAATCGCTCGATCCACCCGCGCGTCCAGCAGAGCGCGTGCGTCTGCGGCCACAACCCGAACTTCTCCCCGTCATCTCCCATGAGCGCGAGGTCCAGCGGCGCCTCGCGTCCCTCGGGCGTCACGTCCGACTCGGCGAGCGTGCGAAGGTAACCGACGACCTCCTCGGGATCGGCCCACGGGATGAGGTAGCGCAGGCGGCGGAGGCTCGGAAAGACGGCGAGCGGCGCGCCCTCTTCCTCGGTCATGTAGTACCCGAGCAGCTGCGCGTCTTCGAGCCCGACGGCGTGGAAGTGGGCGTCGTCCACGACCGTGTAGGCGACGGCGGCCTCGCTGATCGGCCGCGCGAGGTGCGGTTCCCACACGCGCTCCGCCAGCCAGAGGCCGTCCGGCGTGTACCCAAACCGCTCCACGACCGCCCGCGTGAGCTTCTCGATCTGCCCGCGCTTGTCGGCATCCGGGATGATCGCGAGGATGGGTTCGTAGTATCCGCCGGTGAGCACCTCGATCTGTCCCTGCCGCGCCAGCGCGCGCACCCTGGCGAGGAGCTCCGGCCGGTGCGCGCCGAGCCAGTCCAGGAGCGGGCCGGTGTAGTGCAGCGCGACACGGATGCGCGGGTGCCGTTCGAGGGCGCCCACCATCGGCTCGTACGCCAGGTCGGTCGCGCGGGCGAAGACGCGGTCGAAGTTGCCGACCGGCTGGTGATTGTGGATGACGAGCGCGAGCGCGAGACGGTGCATCGTCCGAGGTGTTGAGGGCCGCCGCCGGTGATCCCTTCCGTGCCTCAGCCGCGGTCCGCGGTGTGGAGCACGTGCCACAAGAGCGGCCCGCGATCGAGGGCGAGCTCTGCGTCGAGCGTGGCGGCGGCCCCGGTGAGCACGTCCGTCCAGCGCCGGCCGGTGAGGCCGTTGGGCAGCGGCACCCGCGTGTCCGCCCAGCCGCCGCCGCGCGCCAGCGTGTACGGGAAGCGGGGGACCACGACGAGGAGCGCCTCATCGGAGGCCTCACGGGCAAACGCAATCGCGTGCTCGGCCCGCGCGCCGAGCGCCTCCAGGGACCGGTAGCCGCCCGCAAACGGGCCCGGCCGGTCTCGCCGGAACCGCAGGAGGCGCGCGGTCGCGTACAGCTTCACGCGCGCGTCCGCGTCCTCGATCCACCCCGCGAGTACCCCGGGGTCCGGCGCCGCGAGGAGCGGCTCCAGCGACTCCAGGAGGCGTGCCCGAAGCGCGAAATCCACCGGGCGCCGGTTGTCGGGGTCCACGAGGGAGTCATCCAGCATCTCGGTCCCCTGGTAAAAATCCGGCACCCCCGGTGAGGTCGTCTTGAGCACGAGCTGGCTCATCGTGTTTGCGAGGCCGACCCGCGCGGCCAGGCGCGCGAGCGGCTCGACCGCCCGGGCGACCCGGGCGTCCGCGGTCATCCCGCGCACGAACCGCTCCAGGTCGGCCTCGTACGC
This sequence comes from Bacillota bacterium, assembly GCA_021324255.1. Classification (GTDB taxonomy): domain Bacteria; phylum Sysuimicrobiota; class Sysuimicrobiia; order Sysuimicrobiales; family Segetimicrobiaceae; genus JAJPIA01. Next base: position 8,359 of record JAJPJL010000062.1, on the reverse strand, counting down.
CGCGTCGGGGTTGATCCAGCTCGTGCGTCGCTTTGCCTCGCGCGACGCCTTGAGCAGGTAGGCGGCGAGACGGTCCGCCAGCGCGGCGCGGTCGGCGCCCGGCCACAGCGCGACGAGCGTTTGATAGTAGAGAAATTCATCGGCGCGCGACGGCCCGCGCCGGCCACGGTACCGCCGGGCCACGCGGGAGAGCGCGCCCACGGTCCGCCGCCACTCATCCGGCGCCTCGGCCAGGACGAGCATACGCATGCGGGTGTCCTCGCCGCGCTTGTGGTCGTGCGTCGCCGTGGCGAGAAGCGTTCGCGGATACCGGAGCGCCCGATACCGTGCGCGGGCGTGAAAGGCCTGCAGCGTCATCCCGAACCGGTCCGGATCGCCGCCCACCTCGTTCAGGGCGACGAACGGGATGTACCGGTAGAACGCCGTGTCCTCGACGCCCTTGGCCGTCACGGGGGCCGTGTATTGCTGGAACCGGCCGATCCATTCCGCCCACAGCGGCACGCGGCCGGGCGACGCGGGATCCGTCAGCACCTGCGCCACAAACGCGTACACGGTCGGCTCCGCGCCGGGATTGCGCTGGCGCGCAGCCTGCGCCGCTTCGCGGATGACCGCCGTGGCGTCCTCCCGATCGTGCGGCAGATAGGTCCGGTAGCGGGGGAACACCGCGACGATCTCCGCGAGCGCTCCCCGCAGCGCGTCGAGCGTGAAGTCGCGGGTGTGATAGTCCGCTTCGGAGATGCGGTCCAGCACGTAGGCGAGCCGCGCGAGCTCACCGGCGAGGGACGTCTCCATGACGAGCCGTTTGGCCTCGTGCACCGCCGACCGGTACGGCTGCCGCAGGCCGGTGAACATGCGGTACACGCGCTCGAGGCCGATGCGCCCGCCCGGGTACGCCAGCACCTGCAGCGCGTCGTTCAGGAAGTCGTAGCCGACGGTGCCGTCGACGGGCCACGATTCCGGCAGCGTCTCGCCGGGCGCCAGGATCTTCTCCACCCAGATCGCCGGCACGCCGAGGTCGCGGAGCGCCGCGAGATAGGTGTGGGGGTCGAACAAGCCGTCCACATGGTCGACGCGCACGCCGTCGATCCCCGGGCGCGACACGAGGTCTGCGAGGAGCCGGTGCCCCGCCTCGAAGACGTCGGGCCGCTCCGTGCGCAACCCGATCAGCTCGTTGATGTCGAAGAAGCGGCGATAGTTGATCTCGTGCGAGGCGGTCTGCCAGTAGGAGAGTCGCCAGTGCTGGCGCTCCAAGATCGCGTGGAGCTCGGCGCCGCGGATGCCCGCGAGATCGAGCGGCGTGACGGCGGCGACCGCGGCCAGCCGCTGCCGCGCGGCGTCCGCGCCGGCGCGATTGGCGGGCCCGAGCTGCCGGAACTCGTCCCCGAGCGTTTGGAGCGCCTGCCGCACGTCGGCGCCCCGGATTCGCGGCAGGATCGCGGCCACGACATCCGCGTAGGTGTCCGGCGCCAGGGCGAAGCGGTTGCCGGCGTAGACGGCGAAGATGGCGCCGTCCTCCATGCCGAGCGTGATCTCGCCCCCGTCCAGCGCCTCTCCGTACGGACGCGCGAGGCGCGGGAGGAGAATGCGCCCGCGCAACTCCGGCTTGAGGGGCTCCCAGTCGATGTCGAAGTAGGAGGCGTAGGGGGAGAAGGGGCCGTAGGCGAGCACGTCCTGCCACGGAACGTTGCCCGGGCCCGCGTAGGCGTGGTTCGGGACGAAATCGAGGAGCAGGCCCAAGCCCGCGTGTTGCGCGTCGTCCACGAGCTGCCAGAACGCGTCCGCGCCGCCGAGCTCGTCGCGAATACGGTTGTGGTCGACGACGTCGTAGCCGTGGGCGCTGCCCGGGCGCGCCTCGGTGATCGGGGAGAGGTACAGATGGCTGACCCCGAGCCGGCGGAGGTACTCGATCGGCCGGCGGGCGTCGTCGAACCGAAAGTCGGGCCCAAGCTGCAGGCGATAGGTGGCGACCATCTGCCGTGGGTTCGGGCCGGCGTTCACGGATCGATGCCTCCTCGGCGAGTCACGTAGGGTCGCTGCCGCGCGTTCGCGCGCGCTCAGTGCCCCTGGGCCATGCCCTGGATCGCCGTCGCGAGGACGGATTGGACCGTTGCGCCCGGTGCGATGATGCTCGTCTCGCTGCCGCACGGCTCCCCGGGGTATCCGTTCGCGCCGGAGAAGAGCCCGATGAGATCGCCGCTGGACGCGTCGAGAACCGGCGCCCCCGGCGCCCCGCACGCGTGCTCCCACACGTAGCGCCCGCCCGGTCCCCGGATCACGGTGCCGGCCTCGAGGCTCGGGGTGAGGGTGTCGCCGGTGAGAAAGACCCAGGACACGGCGCGCAGCGGGGGAGCCGCCCGCGCCGCTTTGCACGCGGGGCAGAGGGCGGCATAGGAGTCCGGCTTCACCGCCGGGTCGAACGGCGCCACGACGACCGCGATGTCCTCGCTGTTGTTCCAGACCAACGCGGTCATCGCCGCGTCCGGTCCCCGCTCGAAGCGGACCGTCACCCGAACGCCGTAGTCGGTAAGCGGCGTGCCGTTGGCGAGCGGCCGGAGCGACAGATCCGCGATGCAGTGCTTCGCCGTCGCCACATACGCGTTCGGCGGCCGGACCTCGGCCACGTATCCCTGGCAGACCGCGTTCTTTGCGGTGGCCGGGTTTACGATGAACACTTGCGCGGCGACCGCGCGGAGCAGGTCCGGCGGCGCGGGTTGCGCCGCGGCCGCGGCGGGAGCGAGGGCCGCGGCGAGCGCGATCAGGATGCCGGACGCTCCCGGCCCGGGCCCCGGGGAGCCGCCCGCCCGCGTGACGCTGACCATGCTCCTATTGTTCCCTGCTTTCGTCGCCGCGCCCGGGCGAGCAGTCTCGGCGGCTCGCGTCGGCATGCGCGCGGCGAGGCCGCCCTCAATCGGCGGGGGCGCCGCCCGGCGCCGGGCCCGCGCTGTGCGCGTAGATGCTCCCGCCCGGCATGAAGAGCACGACGGCGGCGAGGCCCAGCGCGATCATCACGAGCCCGAGGAGAAACGTGCCGTGCACGGCCTGCGCCAGCGCCAGACGGACCGCTTCGTGCACGTCCGGGGCGAGGTGCCGCTCGAGCGCGGGATCGAGCAGGACGCCGGGGTCCGCGAGGCCCGCGGGCCCGAAGGACATCTCCGCCCCGGCGGCGCGCAGGCGCGCGTCCAGGATGCCGACGAGGACCGCGCCCTGGGCGCTCACCCCGATCGCGCTCCCCATGTTGCGGCCGAAGACGTTGATCGACGTGACGAGGCCCCGCAGCGGCCGGTCGACGGCGCTCTGCATCGCGATGATGAACATCGTGGCGCTGAGGCCCATCCCCGCGCCGAGCACTACCATGTCGACGAACACGGTGGCGGTGGACGCGTGGCTGCCGAGAAGCGCGAGCAAGGCAAACCCCGCCGTCAGCAGCGCCATGCCCCCGATCATCACCGGGCGGTACCCCGTGTGCAGCGCGATCCGCCCGCCGACGATGCTCCCGCCGGTCCAGACGACCATGAACGGCATCAGCGCCGCGCCCGCCGCGGTCGCGCTCGTGCCGAGGACGCCCTGGACGTACAGCGGGATATACGCCACCGCGCCGAACATGCCGACCCCGATCAGAAACCCGCCGATGGAGCACACGGTCACGATGCGGTTGTCGAACAGGCTGAACGGAAGGAACGGCTGCTCGGCCCGCATCTCGACGCGGAGGAAGAGGATGAGCAACAGCGCGCTCAGGCCGGCGAGCCCCGCGGTTTGGGGCGACGCCCAGGGGAACTCGCGTCCCCCCCAGAACAGGAGCAGGAGCAGCGCGATCGCGCTGCCGGACACGAGGCCGACGCCGGCGTAGTCGACCCCGCCCTCCCGCGTCACCGGGGGCTCACGAAACGCGAACGCGATGATCAGCGTGGCCACCAACCCCGCCGGGGCGTTCAGGAAAAAGATCCAACGCCATGACACGTGGTCCGTTAAAAACCCGCCCACGAGCGGTCCCACGATCGCCGCGAGGCCCCACACGCCGCTGAACAGCCCCTGGATGCGCAGGCGCTGCTCGATCGGGAAGAGGTCGGCGATAATCGTCAGTGCGATCGGGAGCACCGCGCCGCCGCCGATGCCCTGGATCAGCCGGAACAGCACGAGCGCGCCCATCGACCGCGCCACGCCGCACAGCAGCGAGGCCCCGATGAACGTGAGGATGCCGATGAGGTAGATGCGCTTGCGGCCGTACAGGTCGGCCAGCCGGCCGAAGATCGGCGTCGTCACCACGAACGAGATCTGGTAGGCGGAAAAGACCCACGAATACAGCGCGAACCCGCCGAGCGCCCCGACGATCGTCGGCATCGCCGTCCCGACCGCCGTCTGATCGATCGCGGCCAGAAACATGCCGAGCATCGCCGCCACCACGACGGCGGTGCGGCGCGTCACGACAGGCCCCACCCCAGCCGGCCGGGCACCATGATGCCGCGGGGATCGTACGCGGCGCGGAGGCGCCGCATGAGCTCGAGGCCCCCCGGCTCCGCGCCCCAGATGGGAAGCGACGCCTTGAGGGCGACGGGCGCCGCCTCGACGACGGCGTACCCGCCCGCGCCGCGGGCGGCCCGGGCGAGCGCCTCGACGAGCGCGCCGGCGGCGGGGGCGGGCGCGGTCGCGTAGACGATCCCGACGCCGGCGTGCGCGAGCACCGGCGCGGCGTCCCCTCCGGGCACGGACGCCGCGGCCCGCGCAAAGTCGGGCCAGCGCGCGATCGGCCCCCCGGCCCGGCACACGACCGCCCCGGGGTGCGTCGCCGGCGAGGGAAACTCCGCGACCGCGGCCCACAACGCGCGGTGCGGCTCGCCCTCGAGCACCTCCATGGCTCCACGCGCGCCGACGAGCGAACGCATCTCGTTGACGTGGCGCGCCCGGCTTTCCTCGAGGCCTTCCGCGAGGAGCAGGACGCCCCACGCGTGCGCTGGAGGCTCCGGGGCACCCGCGGCGGCCGCGAGGCGGCGCAGCGCCGCGGCGTTTGCGGCTTCCATGGCCGACGGCAGCAGGTACGATCGCATCACCGCCGCCGTCAGGTCGTGCGCCGCGCCCAGATCGGGCAGCGTGACCATCACGGTGAGCCCGGCTTCGGGCAGCGGCGAGATCTTGAAGGTGACCTCGGTGAGGATTCCCACCGCGCCCAGGCTGCCGATGAAGAGCTTCGCGAGGTCGTAGCCCGCGACGTTCTTCACGACCTTGCCGCCGGCTTTGATCAGCTCGCCGCTCGGCAACGCCGCGCGGATCCCGATCACCATGTCGCGAATCGCGCCCCACAGCAGCCGGCGCGGGCCGTTTCGATTCGCGGCGACGATCCCGCCGACGGTGGCGTCCGCCGCTCCGGGCGGATCGACCGGCAACCACTGGCCGTGCTTCGCCAGCTCCGCCTGGAGATCGCAAAACGGGGTGCCGGCCCGCACCGCCACGACGTAGTCCGCGGGCGTGTAGTCCGTGATGCCGCGGAGCCGGCCGGTCGCGATCACGAGATCGGCGCGGGACGGCACGCCCCCGAGGTGCTGGTGAGCGCCCGCGCCCCACGGCACGACGCCGGCCCCGGCCTGCCCCGCGGCCGCCAGCAACGCCCCGGTCTCGTCCGGCGTGCCCGGCAGCGCCACGGCGCCGGGCTGCACGCCGTCGGCCGCGTAGCCGTCGCGCGGGGAAACGAGGAGGTGCTCGTGCCCCACGATTTCCGCCGCGCGAGCAACCGGTGTCACGCTCATGGCGGAGCCGCGCCCGCGCCCCGCGGCCCCTCGGCGGCCGCGTACGCGCGATCGAGCAGATCGATGAGGTGCCGCACGCGCACCGGCAGGCCGAGCGAGCGCGCGCCGGCGGCGAGCTGCAGCATGCACCCGGGGTTGGGCGCTACGACGATCTCCGCGCCCGTGCGCGCCACCGCCTGCATCTTCTCGTCGAGGATGCGGCGAGAGTAGCCGGGTTGGACCAGGTTGTAGACGCCGGCGCTCCCGCAGCAGCGATCGGACCCTTCCATCTCCACGAGCTCGAGCCCGGGGATGCTGCGGAGCAGCTCGCGGGGCTGGCGGCGCACGCCTTGCCCGTGGACCAGGTGGCAGGGGTCCTGGTAGGTTACCCGTGCGCGCACGTCACCGAGCCGGCCGGCGAGGCCCAGCTCCGCCAGAAACTCGGTGGCGTCCCGGCACAGCCGGCTGTAGGTCTCGGCGCGGTGCGCGTACGCGGGATCGTCCCGGAACAGGATATGGTACTCCTTGCTCGCGGCGCCACACCCCGCGGCGTTGATGATCACCGCGTCCACCCCGGCGCCGAGGAACGTCTCGATGTTGCGGCGGGCCATGCGCCGGGCCGCCGCCCGCTCGCCGTTGTGCACGTTGAGCGCACCGCAGCATCCCTGGTCGCGGGGGACGACCACCTCGCACCCGTTTCGCTGCAGCACCCGGATCGTCGCCTCGTTGACATCGCCGAACAACAGGCTCATCACGCACCCGCTGAGCACGCCGACGCGCGCGCGGCGCTCCCCGATCGCCGGATAGACCTCCTGCGACGGCGTGAAAAACCTCGCCGGGACCGCGGGAAGGAGCGCTTCCATGTCGGCGAGACGCCGCGGCAGGAGATGCAGGGTGCGGGCGAGCCGGCCGAGCCCGCTGTGCTGGTACAGCCGCAGGAGCGCCGCGGCCGCGCGCAGGCGCGCGGGGAACGGCATCAGCTGGCGCAGCGCCGCGAGCGTCAGCCGGCGGACGAGCGGCGAGCCCGTGGGTCCGATCTCCGCGCGCGCGGCCTCGATGATCGTGCCGAATCGGACGCCCGCGGGGCAGGCGGTCTCGCAGGCACGGCAGCCGAGGCACACGTACATGTGCTCCTCGAAGCGCGCATCGATCGGGATGCGCCCCTGCGCCGCCGCTTCGACGAGATGGATGCGGCCGCGGGGGGATTCCGTTTCGACGCCGAGCATCCGGTACGTGGGGCAGTGTTGGAGACAGAAGCCGCACTGGATGCACTTGTCGAGCTCGGGAATGGCGAGCCGCGGGATTGGGTGCGCGGCGAAGCCCTCCTGCGGGCCGGCGGCGTGGCCGTGAACAGCCATCGGTATCGCTCCTTTGCCGAGCGGCAGTCCCCGCCGCTCGCTACGGCGTCCCTCTCTCCTGTCGTTCGACGGGGCGCCAGTGCGTCATCGCCGAACTCCGGCAAGCCGGCCGGATCTGCCCTTCGCTCCTGGGCCTACGGCGTGAGCCAGAACGCGACCGACGTCTACCCGATTCTGGGTTGTCGCTTTGTCCGCCGGCTACCCTCGTCAAACATCAAAGACGCGATGCTAGATCCACAGTCCCGAAGCGGCGAGCCGCGGCGGGCGCCGCGTCAGCAGCTCTCCGCAGGAGACCGGCGTCGGGAGCACCTTGAACGGATTCATGCGGTCGTCCGGGTCGAACGCGGTCTTGAGCCGGCGCTGCGCCGCGAGGTCGGCCTCGGAGAAGATCCACGGCATGTAGTTGTTCTTCTCGAACCCGATGCCGTGCTCGCCGCTGATGGAGCCGCCCGCCGCGACGCAGGCCGCCAGCATCTCCTCGCTGGCCCGCAGCACGCGCGCGGCCTCGCCGGGGACGCCGGCGTCGTACGGGATGAGCGGGTGCAGGTTGCCGTCGCCGGCGTGGAAGACATTGGCGACCCGGATGTCGTGCTGTCTGGCGATCTCCACGACGCGGTGCATGATCTCGGGAAGCCGGCTGCGCGGCACGACCGCATCGTGCAAGAAGTAGTTCGGCGCGAGCCGGCCCATCGCGCCAAACGCGCCCTTGCGCGCGGCCCAGTAGAGGTGCCGTTCCTCCTCGCTGCGCGCGATACGCACCTCCCGCGCGCCGTTTCGCCGGCAGGTCTCCTCCACGACCTGCGCCGCACGGTCCAGGCACTCCCGCACGTCCTCCACCTCGACCAGGAGCACGGCGCCGGCGTCGAGCGGGAGCCCGGCGTGGACCGCGGGTTCCACCGCTTCCACCGTCAGCCGGTCCAGCATCTCGAGCGAGGTGGCGCCGATGCCCGACGCGATGATGTCGGCCACCGCCTGGCTCGCCGCCTCGACCGTGGCGAAGACGCCCAGCATCGTCCGCACCGACTCGCGGTTGCGCATCAGGCGCACCGTGACCTTGGTCACGATCCCGAGCGTCCCCTCCGACCCGACGATCAGGCCGGTCAGGTCGAACTCGGGCGCGTCGGCGCCGCGGCCGCCGACCTGCACGATCGACGCGTCCGGGAGCACGATCTCCACGCCGAGCACGTGGTTGGTCGTGACGCCGAAGGCGAGCGTGTGGACGCCGCCGCTGTTGTTGGCCACGTTGCCGCCGATGCTGCACGCCGACTGGCTGCTCGGGTCGGG
>JAJPJL010000077.1 GCA_021324255.1 Bacillota bacterium | reverse complement strand
GGCGACATCGTGTATCTGCCGGCCGCGAAGGAGATCGCGATCGCGTACGGGTCGGCGCGGTTCGCGTGGGTGATCGGGCCGATGATGGTCTCCGGGATCGGCCGCATCGAGAGCGATCTGGGAGCATTCGCCAAGAAGGCGGAGCGGCTGCAGTGGGACGGCGCGAAGCGGCTGGTGCTCCGGCCGCTCTCGCCGGCGTGACGGGAGGGGAGGATGAAACGGATCGTGGTCGAGTTTGACGGCAAGGCGTTCGATGCGATGCTGTTCGACGACCAGGCGCCGGTGATCTGCGGCAACATCTGGAACGCCCTGCCGCTGGAAGGGCCGGTCACCAACACCAAGTGGAGCGGCGACATGCTCCGCCTGTGGGTCGAGATCCCCGAGCCCGTGGAGCGGGAGAACCTCTCGCAGCTGCAAAACCCCGGGGACATCCTCTTCCTGCACAAGTGGAACGGGCTGCGCTTCGTGTACGGGCAGGCGCGCATGCAGGGGCCGAGCGGCGCGTCGCCGACCCCGCTGGTCGGCCGGATGCTCGGCGGCGTCGAGGACCTGGCCGCGCTCGGGAAGCGCGTCGAGTGGGAGGGCGCCGTCCGGCTTCGGGTCCGGCGAGCCTAGGGCGAGCCGGACGCCGTGGCGTCCTGGGTCGCGTCCGTGAGAGAGGGGCTCGCGCGGGCCGGGGACCACGAGCCCCGCTTCATCGGCGCGCGCGACGCCCGACGCTGCGTGTCGCTCGCCGATGCGGTGGCGCTCGTCCGGGACGGCGTGCTGTGGGAGGGGACCGGCAGGGTCGCCGTGCCCGAGGCCCGCCGCCTCCTGCTGCGATTGTCGCTGCCGGGCGGCGATCCCGGGCTGGCCGCGATGGCCAAGTGCTGCGTGGTCCCCGAGCTCGGCGTCGCCGGGTACCGGTTCGTCGGGTCGATCGGCGGCGAGGACCCCGTACGCTACGTGCACATCGTGAGCCTCGAGCAACGGAGGCTGCTCGCGACCATCGACGAGCACTTGACGTATCTCCTGCGCATCGCCGCGCTCGCCGTGGTCGCCGCGGCCCACACGGTGCCGGTTGCACGGCCGACCGTCGGGATGGTGGGCGCCGGGCGGCTGGCGCGCGCCGTTCTCGAGGGGCTGATCGAAGCGGGCGCGGTCGGGAAGATCGTGGTGGCATCGAGGCAACCGGCGTCGAGGGACGGTCTGGTGCGCACGCTGAGGGACCGCGGCTTCGAGCATGCGTACACGGCGCGCGACGTGCGCGACGCGGCGGCGCAGGCCGATTTCCTGGTCACGGCCACCACGGCATCCGCGCCCATCCTCTCCTCGGGCTGGGTCAAGCCGGGCGCGACCGTGTATGGCCTGGGGGCGGCCGCCGAACTGCCCGAGGATCTGCTCGTGCGGGCCGAACGCGGACCCGTACGCCTCGTGGTCTCGAACTGGCGGGAGTGCGCCGAGCGCGCCGACATCCGGCGCCTCATCGCGGCGGGCCGCCTCGGCAACGCCGACGTCGACGCGGAGCTCTGGGAGATCATCGCCGGGACAAAGCCCGCACGCGAGCATGCGGGCGAGATCGTGTGCCTGCGCGCGCCCGGGAGCGTGGCGCTGGACGTGCTGCTCGGGGCCTGGGTCTGCGCCCGGCAGGCGATGCTCCTCTGACGAAGGGCGGATCACGATTTCACGTAGGCGTTCGGCGCGCCGAGCAAGCCCGCTAGGGTAGTCTGCCGGTGCTCAGCGCAATGCGTCACCATCGGCGCAACAGGAAGCGTCGCCCCCGCGGCGAATTGCATCGATTGGTATACAACGGTATCCCATCATAATCGTCGAAGACCGCGGCCACGGCCGGCGGCGCGCGGCCGGTCGGCGGGCGCAGAGCGCGGCCTGCGCCGCCCGGCTTGGGGCCGGCGCCATCCCGCCCGAACACCGCGGGATTGTGGAGAGCGACGCCATGACACAAGAGGAGGGAGCGCACGATGCGGATCGAGGTAGTGCTCGGCGGCGAGGTGTTTCACGCCACGCTGTTTACGGAGACGGCGCCAAAGACGACGCAGGCGGTGCTGCGCGCGCTGCCGTTTGGCGGCCGGGCGGTGCACGCCCAGCTCAGCGGCGACATGTTTCGGATGTTCGAGCACGCGCCCATCGCCGTCGAGGAGATGGAGAATCGCGAGTCGTTTCAGTATCCTGGCGAGATCGTCTACTTTCCGCCGATCAAGGAGATCGCGATCGCGTACGGTGCCGCTCGATTTCGGGGAACCGCGGGCTTCGTGTACCTGACGCCGCTCGGGGTCATCGATGACGAGGAGATCCCGCGCCTGGCGAAGGTCGCCGAGCGGCTCCAGTGGGATGGGACCAAGCCCATCCAGTTTCGCCGGGCGGAGGGCGCCGCAGTGGCGCCGGCGCCTACCCGGGCACGCGCAGGGCGCCAGATCGAGATCGAGATGGATGGGGCAAGGGCGGTCGCATCGCTGTTGGATGCGACCGCGCCCAAAACCGCGCAGGCACTCTGGGACGCCTTGCCGCTCGAGGGGCGGGTCACGAACACGAAGTGGAGCGGCCAGATGATGCGCTTCTGGGGTTCCGACGGCAAGTTGGGCGAGGTGCCGATCAAGCTCGACGCGCCGGAAGACGGGCACGTGCTGCACTGGCCGGGGTACGTCTACTACCATCCGACGTACCGGGGCATTCGGATCTGCTACGGGCAGGCCCAACAGAGCGGGCCGACGAGCGTCTCCACGCTCACGCCGCTCGCCAGGATCACGGGAGACTGGAGCGCGCTCAGGGCAAAAGCCGCGGCCATCATGTTCGAGGGCGCCAAGACCATGACGATTCGACGCCGGGGGGCGTAGCGTGGAGCTCAGCATCACGGTCGCCGGCGTGACGGGCCGCGTGCGCTTGCTCGACGGGTCCGCCCCACGGACCACGAGCGCCCTCTGGGCGGCGCTTCCGATCACGGATCGGGCCGTCCAGGTCAAGTGGTCGGGCGATGCGTGGCGAACCGACGGCGACTACGACATCGGGATCGGCGACGTCGAGAACGAAGGACACACGCTCGCGGCCGGCGACGTCATCTACTACCCGCGGATGAAGAAGATCGGGTTCGCGTATGGGCGGGCGGAGTGGCGACACCCGGACCCGGCGGTGCAGCTGCACGTCTCCGTGATCGGCAAGGTCAGCGCGAACCTCGAGGGGCTCGTCGCGGCGAGCCAGCGCGTCTGGTTGGAAGGGGCCCAGCCCCTGGAGCTGCGCCGCGTCGAGTAGCCGCGCCGGCGCGACCTGCGCCTCATCGACGCAGCCGAGGATCGAGCAGATCGCGGATGCCGTCGCCAAGCAGGTTGAGCCCGAGGATGGTGAGCATGATGGCGAGGCCGGGGACGATCGAGATCCAGGGGGCCTGGTCCAGGAAGGGGTAGCCGTACCGCAGCATCGAGCCCCATGACGCGGCCGGGGGCTGCACCCCGAGACCGAGGAACGAGAGCGACGCCTCGGTGAGGATGCCGAAGCTGACGGCCAGCGTGCCTTCGATCACGATGAGCCCGAGGAGGTTTGGCAGCACGTGCCGGCGGATGATGCCGCCGGCCGGCACGCCGATGGCGCGGGCCGCCTCGATGAAGTCCTGTTCCCGCAGCGCCAGGACCTGGCCGCGTACGAGACGGGCAAACCGCGGCATCGCCACGACCGCGATCGCCAGGACCGCATTTCGGAGGCTGGGTCCCAGCACGCCCACGATCGCGACCGCGAGCGCCATCGTCGGGAATGAGAACAACAGGTCCATCAACCGCATCAGCGTGGTGTCGACCCACGCGCGCCAGAAGCCGCTCAGGAGCCCGGCCGGCACCCCGACGCCGGCGGCCGCGATCGCCGCTGCGAGGCCGACCCCAAGCGATACGCGGCCGCCGGCCAGCAGGCGGCTCAAGATGTCGCGCCCCAGATCGTCCGTGCCGAGCGGCCAGGCGGTCGACGGCGGGTGCATCATCGCCCATACGTGCACGGCGTCGGGCGAAACGCGGTCGAGCGCGGGACCGACCAGGACGCCCGCGGCGACGCCGGCGGCGATCGTCCCGCCCCACACCACGAGCCGGTAGCGCGCGGCCCGGCGCGCGACCCCCGCAGCGGCCGGCCGCGGGCCGCGGAGGACCGGACCTCGCGGCCGGGCAGGCGCCCCAGCGCCGGCCGTCTCATTCATGATGCTGAGCGCGCACGGGTGACGCGCCTCACTGGTATTTCACCCGGGGATCCGCCCACGCATACAGCACATCGGCCGCGAAGTTCGCCGCGATGAGCGCCAGCGCCATGAAGAGCGTGACCGCCTGCAGGATGGGAAGATCCCGGCTGAGCACGGAATCCACGGCCAGCCGGCCCACGCCCGGCAGCGAAAAGATCGTCTCGGTCACGACGGCGCCGCCGAGCAGCCGGCCCGTCTCCAGCGCGACCACCGTGATGATCGGGATGAGGGCGCCGCGGAGGACGTGCCACACGATCACGCGCCACCGCCCGACGCCTTTGGCCCGCGCGGTCCGGACATGGTCCGCTGCGACGACATCCAGGACGCTCAGCCTGACGAAGCGCACCACGACCGCCGCGTACGGAATGCCGAGCGTGATCGTGGGGAGAATCATGCGCCGGAGGTTCGCGCCGATGCCCTGCCCCGGCGGCGCGTAGCCCGACGGCGGCAGCCAGTGGAGGTTGACGGCAAACAAGAGGATCAGCAGGACGCCGAGCCAGAACGCCGGCATCGCCAGGCCCAGAGCCGCGAAGCCGGAGATCAGCGCGTCCGCCGCGGTGTTGCGCCGTAATGCCCCGATGACGCCCAGCGGGAACGCCGCGGCCACGGCGCCGGCCATCGCCAGGGCGGTGAGCTCGAACGTGACGGGTATTCGCGCCGCCACCTCGGGCCACACGTACGCCCGCGACCGGTAGGAATACCCCAGGTCGCCCCGGGCCGCGTGGGTGACCCACCGCCAGTACTGCACGTAGAGCGGCTGATCCAAGCCGAGCTGGTGCCGCAGGTCCCGCGCGACCTGGGGGTTCTGCAGGTCTTCGGGGAGGAGGAGCGTGACCACGTCGCCCGGGGCCAGGTGGAGCATCAAAAAGATGCCGATGCTGAGGAGCACCAGCATCGGCACGGTGAGGATCAACCGTTGAACGAGGAACCGCAACATCGGACCCGGGCGATCACGCCTCGATCCAGGTCGATTGGAACCGCATGATCGCGTCCGGGATCGCGGGGAGCCCGTGCACGTCCTTCGACATCCCGATCATCAGGTTTTCGAAGATCAGGAACACCCAGGGCGCGTCCTCGACGACGAGCCGTTGAATCTGCCGGTAGAGGCGGATGCGCTCCGCCCCGTTCGGGATCGTGCGGGTCCGCTCGAGGAGGTCGTCGACGGTCGCGTTACGGTAGGACATCGAGTTCACGTTCCCGCGCGAGCTGAAGTGGTTGTACATCGTCCCATCGATGTCCGGCCGCGGGGTCCACGAGCCGATGACGGCCTGGTAGCGTTTCCCGGTGATGCGGTCCTGCAGGGTGGTGAGCTCGTAGGCCTGGATGTTCGCGGTGATGCCGACCTCGGCCAGGTGCGCCTTGATCAGCTCGGCGAGCCGGGTCTGCTCCGGCGACGTGAAAATCTCGAGGGTAAAGCTGAACCCGTTCGGCTGGCCCCCCTCCGCGAGCTTCGCCCGCGCCTTCTGGGGATCGTGCCCGTAGCCGTAGCGGGAGGCCGCGGGATCGTAGTACTCGCGGTAGACCGGCGAGATCGGGCCATAGGCCGGCTGCGCCTGACCGAAGTAGATCGCCGTGACGATCTGCACGCGATCGACCGCGTAGGAGACCGCCTGGCGCAGCGCCTTGTTGTTGAACGGCGGCGCGGCGGTGTTCAGGCGGATCATGGGCCAGCGGGTGCCCGGAAGCACCAGGGTCTGGAATCGCGGGTCGTTGCTGATCGCGCGCTGCTGCTGGGCCGGCACGGTATCCACGATGTCGAGGCTGCCGGCGCGCAGGTCCGCCATCTTTACGGTCTCGTCGTTCAGCGGCCGGTAGACGACGCCGTCCAGGTGGGGCAGGCCGCGCTGCCAGAACGCCGGGAACCGCCGGAGCGTGATGTGATCGTCCTTGACCCACTCCGCCATTGTGAACGGGCCGGTCCCGACCGGGTGCTGGCCGTACTGGGCGCCCCATTTGCGCACGGCGTCCGGGGAGCTCATGAACCCCGGCCCCTCGGTGAACCAGCTCAAGAGCGGCGTGAAGGGTTGGCTCAGCGCAAGATCCACCGTCACGGGATTCGCCGCCCGGACCTCCCGGATCGGCGAGAGGATGGTCCGGAACGCCGAGCCGGTGGCCGGGTCCAATATGCGCTCGATGTTGGACCTGACCGCGGCGGCGTCGCACGGCGTCCCGTCGTGAAACCGGACGCCCGGCTGCAGCTGGAACCGGAGGCGCAGGCCGTCCGGCGAGACGGTCCACGACTGCACGAGGCCCGGTCCGATCGTGAACTGCGGGGTCAGCGAGAACAGCGGACTGTAGATCGAGTAGAAGATCTGGCGCTCGGACACGTTCGTGTAGTGCGGCGGGTCCAGCGTGGACCATCCGCCCGTGATGCCGACGCGCAGCGTGCCGCCGTTCGCCGGCGCCGCGCCGGCCCCGCGCGCGGGGTGCTCGGATCGCGCGAGGGCGAGGGCGGCGCCGGCCGCGCCCAGGAGCCGGCGGCGAGTCAGGAGAGGCATGCGCGCACCTCCGTGCAGCTATCCTCCCGTGCAGATCTGCGCCGGGCTCGCGAGCGGCGCGTCCGCATCCGGTCCGACGCCGTTCGCCTGCAGCACCTTCGCCCACTCGCCGGTCGTGTGCAGCTTCGTGATTTCCCGGTCCAGCGCGGCCGCGAGGCCGCGATTGCCGCAGTTCACGATGTTGTAGGCGGTGTTCACGAGCAGCGACTCCGGCATGCCGAAGTCGCCCGCATGCAGCGTGTGCGCGACGATGTTGGGTGAATCGTTGAGCGGCGGTTCGTGGATCGCCGTATACCCGTTGATGTAGCCTTGGATCTGGCCGTTGAGCAGCGCCTGTCCAACGGCTGTCATGTCCGGGTAGAGCGCCGTGCCCGACGCGGACCATTTCTGCAGGTAGGGCGCCCACACGAACCCGATCACGGTGCCGATCTTCTTGCCGGTCATGCTGTCGGGCCCTGAATACGGCAGGGACTTCGCCGTGAACAGGACGGCGTGCCCGACAAAAAACGGGTACGTGTAGTAGATGTGCTTCGCCCGCTCCGCCGTGTAGAAGACGTCTTCGCCGACGTCGATCTTCCCCTGCTCGATGGCGAGGATCATCGAGGAGAACGTCGTTTGAAAGAGCTTCAGTTTCAGCCCATGATCTTTGACGAACGCGTTGAAGAGCGCCCCGTCGATCCCGCCGAGCGTGTCGCCCGGGCCGACGACGATCACCGGCGGTCCGCTTCCGTACGTGCCGACCGTGAGGTAGCCGGGATTCACGAGACGGTAGCCCGCCGGCTGAGACACGGCCGGCAACGGCACACCCGCCAGCAGGCCGGCGGCGGCCACGGCGACCCAGATCCCAAGACGCATCATGCGCAGCCCTCCGTTGTCATGCCGCGGCGTTCACGTCGCGGCCGGGATCACGTCGCGGGCAAACTGCTCCATCTGCGCGACCGCGCCGGCCGCGTCCGGCGAGAAGAAGATGGCGCACGCCTCCGTGACGCCGGCCGCGGCGTACTGTTTGAGGCGCGAGGCGATCTGTCCCGGCGTCCCTATGAGATTGGCTTCACCCTCCCGGCGCCGCGCCGACTGCCCCGGCTTCATGTTCGGCAGGGACGCCTTGAAGTTGGCGTGCGCGGCGTCCTCAGAGCCGGCGAGGCTGATGTAAAACTGCCGCGCGATCTCGATCGGGGCGTCCTGGCCCCGCGCCTCGAGGGTGTAGCGACGGATCTGGGCGATCAGTTGCTGCATCTGCTCGGGCGGCGCGGCGCTCTCGATCCACCCCTGGCCGAACCGCGCGATCCGCCGGAGGACCCCGTCGGCTTCGCCGGCCATGAAGATCGGGAGCGGACGCTGGACCGGCTTGGGGTAGCATTCGACGTCCGCGAACTTGGCGAACCGGCCGGAGAAGGTCGCCTTCCGGTCGCTCCACAGCACCCGCAGCGCGGCGACGAACTCGTCCATCATCTGGCCCCGGTTGTAGGTGCCGAGATCGCCCCGCACTC
>JAJPJL010000075.1 GCA_021324255.1 Bacillota bacterium | reverse complement strand
GACAACGGGTTTGTTTGAAGCCCGGAGCGCCGCGGCCTTGGCGAGCGCGGCCTTCGCCTCGGCGGCGGCCGCCTGATCGTACTGCGCCTGCGTCGTCGGGTACGGGGTCCCCGCCGGCTGCACGACGACGGTGCCCTCCATGCCCGGGTGAAACATGCAGAGGTACTTGTAAGTCCCGGCCTTTGTGAAGGTCAGCGTGTAGACCTTCGGTGCGCCTGGATCGTGGAGGAGGGCGCCGCCGCTGACCGGTCCGGCGCCGTCATAGGTCTTCTGCGGCGACGCGAACATCACGCCGGGATTCCACAGCAACTGGCCCTTGACGGCGCCCGGAATGATGAGGTCCGGGGGCTTCTGCCCGGCCGGGAAGTAGATCGTGTGGTCGGAGGCGGCCAGTTTCCACTGGACGGTGTCGCCTTCGTCGATGGTGATCGTCCCCGGGAGAAACAGCAGCGCCTGGTCCGCCTGGTTCGCCGCCGAGGCCCCAACTTGCACGACCCAGGTCTTTGCCGCGCCCGCCCGGGGCGGCGCTGGGACGAGCAGCAGCGCACCGACGATCAACGAGAGCACAAGAAAGAAACGCATGATCCACCCCCCCAGACGCCTCCGGCTGCGCCAGCTCCAGCACGCCGGCAGTTGGGCGGTCCGGGCTGGCGTGGGCCCATTGCTGTCAGCCCATGTGTATCCTGCGGAGCGTTTCAAAAGCGTTCCAAAAGCGTTCCGGCGCGGCCCGGGGGGTAAGCTATGGACCGGCCCTCCGTTCGCGTGCACCTAATCCAAAGGGGGTGCATGGCCACGCCGAAATATCTCATTAGGGCCAACTACACGGCAGAGGGCACCAAAGGGCTTATTGCGTAACCGCAGCAGCCGTCTCCTTGGCCGTCAACGCCTCCGGCGCCGTCAACCTCAAAACCACACACGGGCTCCCCTACTGCTTGCCCGCTTTCTGCCGTGCATGGTACGCTAAGCGCGTGGCCTCCATCGTGAAGACCTACACGATCGTCCTCGAGCCCGACCCGGATGTGGGGGGCTTCACGGTTCTTGTCCCCGCCCTTCCAGGCTGCGTCACCGAGGGGGCCACTCTCGAGGAAGCCCTGGCGAACGCCCGGGACGCAATCAGCCTGACGCTCGAGGATCTTATCGCACGCGGGGAGCCGATTCCTGATGATGCCCCCGGCGTCCGCGTGGCACAAGTTTCAGTTTCCCTCGCGTCATAGCCGGTTCTCGCACCGGTCCGGGCGGCATTCCGCGGATTACCGCCCGCGAGATGCTCGCCGCATTAGGGCGCGCCGGCTTCTCGATCGCACGGACCAAAGGAAGCCACGCCCGTCTTCGCCATCCTGATGGCCGCGCTGTCACCGTTCCCGTCTACGCCGGCGATCTGCGCGTAGGCACTGCCGCCGCGATCCTCAAGGCCGCGCGGATCTCGCCCGAAGAATTCAGTAAGCTGCTCTAAATTTAGCGGAAAGGAACACTTCCGCATCGTGGGGCGGGCAGGCCCGATCGAGGCGTTGGAGGCGAACCACGTGAACGCGCGGATGGCCGCCGATCGGGCCGGGCACGAAGATCCGGGATATTTGATTTGTCGGTACGCGCACGCGGTCGCAGCGGCCCAAGATCGCGCCGCTGCGGTTTGTGGCACCCTTGTGTCAAAGCCGAGGTTTCTTACACGGTGAGCGCGCGTTCAGAACGTCAACGACGACAGCGGGCATTACACGCAGCCGTTCTGCCAGCATCTGTTGCAAGTGGCGGGGCAAGGGTTTCCCATTCACATCGTGAATGACATCCATTCACGTCATGAATTGCAAGGCCCCGAGTCAGGCCCAACCTGTTCATGCCGGCTCCTCCGCCCGCGCGAGCAGTTCCGCGAAGTCGAAGTTGACGCTCGTCACCCCGAAGTCTGGCGGACGTAGTCCATCATGATGGGGCGTGTCGTACACGAAGTGCAGTCTCGCTTACGCCGAGAACGTAGTCGTTGGGGAGCCCTTGAATCTCCTTCCTGAGTCCGGAATCGTTGATTTTACTTGGTCGGGCCGGCCGGATTTGAACCGGCGACCACCTGAACCCCATTCAGGTGCGCTACCAAGCTGCGCTACGGCCCGACGCAGGTCTGATTATAACAAGCGCCCGGCGGCCTCGCCAGGCGGGCCAGTCGATGACAGTTCATGACGACGGCGTGGGCGCGATCCTCTCCGCTACGTCGGCACGGGCGCAGCGCGGCACGCCGCGAGCAGGGCGTTGGGGTTGCGGCGGAACTCGTCACGCGGCCGGCGCCCCGCGGCGATGGCGGTGAGCACGTCCGCGAGGACCGCGTTGACCGGCGTGGGCACCCCGAGCGCCCTGCCCTCCCGCGCGACGGCGCCGTTGAGGACTTCGACCTCGCTCCGTTCGCGGCCGCGCTCCAGGTCCTCGTGGAGCGACGGCATCTTGCCGCCGCGGCCCGCGCCAAGCCGCGGCCCGACGGTGCGCCGCGCGATCCATGCCGGGGCCCGCATCGCCTTGACGAGCGCCGGCACGGGGTACCCCGGTAACGCGACCGGCGCCCGATCGAGCGCCTGCATGACGCGCACCGCCTCACGGAACGCGTCGCGTTCGATGCCCCACAAGCGCGGGTTCCTCACGATCTCGGACGGCGGCAGATCCAGGATCGCGGACGTCGCGTTCCCGAGCATGTTGAGGAGGAGCTTGCTCCATTTCATCGCCCGGTAGTCCCCGAGCACGTCCACTCGCAATCCGGCGCGCCGCAGGGCCTCCGCAATATCGGCTACCGAGGCGTCGCCGTCCACGGGCGCCAGCGCCACGCCGCCGTCGGCCGTATGCTGCCGGACCGCGCCCGGCCGCAGCAGGCTCACGCTGAGCGTGAGGGTGCCGGCGATCACGCGATCCGCGCCGGCCGCTTCGGCGATGGCCTCCTCGGCGCCGATGCCGTTTTGGAGCGTCACCACGCGCGCGCCGCGCCGCAACAGCGGCGCCAGTTCCTCGATGGCCTCGCCGGTCTGGTAGGCCTTGACCGTGAGAACGACGAGATCCGGCGGCGCGCCGAGGTCGTCGAGCGTCGTGATCGAGTCGAGCCGCTTGCACGTCGCAACGCCGTCCGGGGTTTCCACGTGGAGGCCCCACGTGCGCACCGCGGCCACGTGCGCCCGCCGTCCCAGGAGGGTCACCTGGGCCGCGCCGCTGCGGGACAGCACCCCGCCGACCAGCGAGCCGACGGCGCCGGCCCCGTAGCAGAGCACGTGCATCTCCATGCTAGGATTTCGCGCGGCGGTCGTTGATGCGCAACTCGGTGCCGGCCACCAGCCGGCGGATGTTGGCCCGGTGCCGATAGATCGCAAATATCGCCGCGACGACGCCGAACACCACGTAGGCGGGCGGCTGACCGAGGCGCCACAGGACGAACGGCACGGCGCCGACCCCGAGGATCGATCCCAGCGACGCGTATCGTGTCGCCGCCACCACCACGATCCAGACCGCGGCGGCGGCGAACGCGGCCACCGGCGAGAGCGCGAGGAGCACGCCGAAGGACGTGGCGATGCCCTTGCCGCCGCGGAAGCCCAGAAACACGGACCAGTTGTGCCCGGCGATCGCGGCGAGACCGCACACCATAGACACCCACGGTCCCGTCCCCCACCGGACCGCGAGGAGCACCGGCACGAGGCCCTTGAGCACGTCCACGGCGAGCACCAGGATCGCGATGGGGGTGCCGGCGACGCGAAAGACGTTCACCGTGCCGATGTTGCCGCTCCCGTACTGCCGAATATCCTCGCCCTTGAGCAGCCGCACCAGCACCAGCCCGGTCGGCACCGATCCGATCACGTAACTGATCGCCAGAGCGCCGAACGCCACGCCGCTCATTCGTGTGGCTCGACGCTTCGCGCGGCCGGCGCGGCTCTCCTGCCCCGGACCGACCACCGGATGGGTGTGCCGCGCAGCGGGAACGCGGCGCGGAGCCGGCGTTCGAGATAGCGCCGGTACTCCTCGGTCCACAAGGACGGATCGTTCACAAACACGACCACGTGCGGCGGCTCCGTCTCCGGTTGCGTCGCGTAATACACGTGAAGCCGCCGGCCGGCCTTGTCGGCGGCCGGCGGCGTCGTCTCGACCGCGCCCTGGATCAGCTTGTTGAGCGGGCCGGTCGCGATGCGCGTGCTGCGCGCCCGGGCTGCCTCGAACACCGCGTCCATGAGCGTCGCGACCCCCTCGCCGCGGGTCGCGACCGTCGGGCACACCGCCACGCCGCCGAGAAATCTGAGGCGCTGCTGCGCCACGCGCTCCACGTCCGCAGGCGTGTACCCCTGAAGCCGGTCCCACTTGTTGACGGCCAGGACGACGGCCCGGCCCGCCTCGTAGGCGCGGCGGGCGATGCGCTGGTCCTGATCCGTGATGCCGGCGGCTGCATCGACGACGAGGACCGCGACGTCGGCGCGCGCCAGCGCCTCGTAGGACCGGCGCGTGCTGTAGTACTCCACCCGCTCCGATACGCGGCTTTGCCGCCTG
Organism: Bacillota bacterium; assembly: GCA_021324255.1. Taxonomy (GTDB): domain Bacteria; phylum Sysuimicrobiota; class Sysuimicrobiia; order Sysuimicrobiales; family Segetimicrobiaceae; genus JAJPIA01. Next base: position 45,625 of record JAJPJL010000075.1, on the reverse strand, counting down.
AGCCCAGCGGTATCGATCAGGACCGCGGAGCGTCCGGCATAGGTCAGGGCGGTATCGACGGCATCGCGCGTGGTCCCCGGCTCGGCGGTCACGATGACCCGCTCCTCGCCGAGAACCGCGTTCATGAGGGACGACTTGCCGACGTTCGGCCGGCCGAGGAGCGCGACGCGGACGGGACGCGCGCGGTCCTCCGCCGCCTCCGCGCGGACACTCCCCGCGGCAGCCGGCGCGGCCGCCGCGTCCGGCCCCGGGAGGCGCGCGCAGACCTCGTCCAGGAGGTCGCCGATCCCCAGCCCGGCCGTCGCCGAGACGGGCATCGGATCTCCGAAGCCGAGCGCGTGGAACTCGTACGCGCCGAGGTCCGCCTGCGGGAGGTCCACCTTGTTCGCCACGACGAGCACCGGGCGGCCGCTCTCACGGAGCCGCTGCGCGATCTGCTCGTCCTCCGGCGTGGGCCCCGCGGCCGCATCGACGAGGAACAGGATCAGATCCGCACCCGCGATGGCACGCTCGGTCTGACGGCGCACTTCCACGGCGATCGGCTCGCCGGCGCGGGATACGAGCCCGCCCGTATCGACGAGCGTAAAGAGGCGGCCCGCCCATTCGCACGGCGCCTCGACGCGATCGCGGGTGACGCCCGGGGTGTCCTCCACGATCGCCCGCCGGCGTGCCAGCAGGCGATTGAACAGCGCGGACTTCCCCGCGTTCGGCCGGCCGACGATCGCCACCGTCGGCGCGGCGGCGGCCGCCATCACCGCAGCCGGAGCGGCGGCCACGAGCCGCGCGCCCGGCGTGTCAATGCGCGTGTGGCGATCCGGCGTTTCCGATGGCGTCGAGCCGGTGCATCACGTCCTGGATAATCCACTCCGGCGTGCTGGCGCCGGAGACGACCCCAAGCGTCTCGACGCCATGAAACCACTCCGGCGCGATCTCGCCGGCGGTCTCCACGTGGTACGTCGGCAGGCCGCGAGCGCGCCCGATCTCCGCCAGCCGGGTGGTGTTGGAGCTGCCGAGGCCGCCGATGACGAGGAGCGCGTCGACCTGCTCGACGATGGCGTTCGTCTCGTCCTGGCGCACCGTGATCGCGGGGCACAGGGTGTTGAGGACCTTGAGCTCCTTGACGCGCAGCGCGAGGTCGCCGACGATGAGCCGCAGGTTTTCCATCGACTGCGTGGTCTGCGTGACCACGCCGAGCCTTTGGGCCACCTTGACCTTGGCCGCCTCTTCGCGCGTGTGGACGATCGTCACGCGATCACCGAGCATTTCCTTGAGCGTGATCATCTCCGGGTGCCCGTGGTCGCCGAGACAGATGATCTGGTATCCTTCCGACGCCAGCTTCTCGGCCATGGCGTGCGCCCGGAGCACCACCGGGCAGGTCGCGTCCACCACCGCCATGCCCCGCGCGCGAACCTCGTCGAGCACCGCGTGTTCCACGCCGTACGCCGACACCACGAACGTGCCCGCGTCGAGCTCGGTGGGCTGCGCCGCCACGTTGACCCCGGTTTGCTGCAGCCGTTCGACGACCTGGGGGTTGTGAATGAGCGGTCCGAGCGTATGCACGGGGCCGCCGGACCGCGCCGCCTGCTCGGCCATATCCACCGCGCGGCGGACGCCGCCGCAAAACCCCATGTGCTTCGCCATGACGATCTTCATCGGACAACCCTCATCCTCGGCCGTGCGCGGCCGTGACTATTCCTCCCCAATCATAGGCGGGCAGGCGCCCGTTGTCGAGCCGAGCCCGCGGAGCGCGCGGCTGCGGTGAATCCACGCGGCCCCTACGGCGGCGGGGCGAGGAGCCGCGCGATCTCCGCCATGTACCGCCGTCCGAGCGCCTCGATGTCGTCGCGGCCCGGTTTGGCGCCGTTCCCGCCGGCCGGCGGCACCGCGTGGACCGGCTCGCCGATGCGCACGCGGATCGTGCTGCGGCGCGGCCGGTGCGAGCCCCGGGGCAACACCACGTCGGTGCCTGTCACGGCGACGGGCAGCAGCGCCGCGCCGGTGCGAAACGCGAGCGACGCGGCGCCGGGCTCGGCCGGACGGAGCTCCGTCCCGGTGCCCCGCGTTCCCTCGGGAAACATCACGAGCACGCCGCCGGCCGCGAGGATGCGGAGCGCCGTGCGGAGCGCCTGGCGGTCGGCCGCGCCCCGGCGCACCGGAAACGCGCCGCAGGCGGTGATCCACCACCGCAGCCCCGGCACCCGGAACAGCTCGTGCTTGGCCATAAAGGTCACGCGGCGCCGCAGCGCGGCGCCGACGACGATCGGATCGAGGTCGCTCCGGTGGTTGCTGACGACGATCACGGGACCCGAGCGCGGTTCGCGGTCGCGGCCGTCCACGCGAAATCCAAATCCCCAGCGCAGCACCGCGAGCACAATGAGCTTGGAGAGCCTATAGACCACGCGCGCGCGCGACCGACGCCAGGATGCGGTCCACGACCTCGTCGACCGTGCGCTCCGTGCTGTCGATCACCTCCGCGTCCGGCGCGATGCGCAGCGGGCCGACCGGGCGCGTGGTCGCCGCGCGGTCGTCCTCGTCCTCGATCCGGCGAACGTCGTCGAGCGACACGTGCTCGCCGGCGGCCGCGAGCTCCGCCTGCCGCCGCCGCGCGCGGGCGTCGCGCGACGCCGTGAGAAAGATCTTGACCTCGGCTTGCGGCAGGATGACGGAGCCGATGTCGCGCCCTTCCATGACCACGCCGCCGCTGGCGCCGAGCGCCCGCTGGATTCCGCCGAGGACCGCGCGGACCCCCGGGGCACCGGCCACCTTGCCGACGACGCGGTTCACGGACACCGTGCGCAGCTCGCCGGTCACGTCCTCGCCGTCGACGGCGACGCGCATGCCGCCGTCCGGATCGGCTGTGACCTCGAGGCGCAGGGCGCGCGCTACGGCCGCCAGCGCGTCGGGATCGTCCATCGCCACGTCACGCCGGAGGGCCGCCACGGCGACCGCCCGGTACATGGCGCCCGTGTCGACGTAACGAAAGCCGAGCCGCCGCGCGACCTCTCTCGCCACCGTGCTCTTGCCGGATCCCATCGGGCCGTCGATCGCGACCGCGATCTCCGAACGCGTCGCCACGGACAGTCGGATTCGGGACGAGGACCTGGCGCTCCTACGCTTGCGCCGCTCCCGCGCCGGCACACCGCGCCGTGGCCGGAGCGCCACGCCGTTCGTTGACGGTCCCCGCGGTGGTCGAGTACGATCGTGCAGTGCGGTCGCTCCCCCGCTCCGTGCTCGTTGGACTCGTGGCGTTGCTCGCCCTCCGTCTCGGGATCGCCGCTGTCCTCCCGCTCGGGGACGACGAAGCGTACTATTGGGATTGGTCGCATCACCTGGCCGCCGGCTACGTCGACCACCCGCCCGCGATCGCCGTCCTGATTTGGGCGGCGAGACATCTCGTGGCTAATCCCGGCATCGCGGTGCACGGCGTCGCAGCCGTCCTGTCGTTCGCCACCTCCATCGCGCTCTTCGCGCTCGCGCGGGAGGTGCTCGGTCGCGACGACACGGCTACGTGGGCGGTGATCCTCTTCAATATCGTGCCGGTGTTCGCCGGCGGCGGTCTGCTCGCCGCCCCCGACGCGCCGCTGGGACTGTGCTGGGTGCTCGCGCTGCTGTGGACCTGGCGCGCGGTGCGCCGCGGCGGGCTGGGGGCGTGGGCCGCCGCGGGCGTCACGACCGGCTTCGCGCTGCAGAGCAAGTACACTGGCGCGTTTCTGCCCGTCTCGATCGGCCTGTGGCTCGCGCTCGCGCCATCGCACCGCCACTGGTGGCGCCGTTGGGAGCCGTACGGCGCCGCCGCCCTCGCGCTGGGCGTATTCGCGCCCGTGCTGTGGTGGAACGCCGGCCACCACTGGGTCTCGTTTGCCGCGGACGCGACCCGCTCGGGCTGGTCGGGGCACCGCAATCTCCCGATCTTCCTCGCCTTGGAGCTCGCGTACCTCGGCCCGTTGATGCTGCCCGCGCTCCTCGGCGCCCTCATCGTCGCGGCATGGCGGGGCATGCGCGGCGACGACGCCGCGCTTTTCCTGGCTGCGGGCGGCATCCCGATCATCGCCGCGACGTTCGGCGCCAGTCTCGCCGGCCAGGTCAAAGGCCACTGGGCCGCTCCCGGATATGTGACCGCAACGATCGCGCTGGCCGGCCTGGCGACGGTCCGCCCGCGGCCGGTTCGTGACGCCGCGTGGCGCCCGCTCGCGGCCGCCGCCGTCGCCTCCACCGCCGCCGTCACGGTGCTCGTCTACGCGCTTCCGGCCATCGGGCCGGCATGGCTGCCGCCGCGGCTCGATCCGACCGTGGACTACGCGGGGTGGCGTGCCGCGGCGCCGGAGATCCTCGCCGCGGCGCGGAGCGGCGCGCGCGGCCCTTACTTCATCACGACGGACCGCTATCAGGTGATGGCGCAGTTCGACCTGTACGCCGGCGGCCGGATCCCGACCACGACGATCACCGACCGGGACCAGTACGGCATCTGGGCGTCCTGGCCGGCGCTGCGCGGCTGGGACGGGCTGTTCGTAGAGGACGGGCGGTACCCGATCCAAGTAGACCTCGGCGCCGGATGCGGCGCCGTCGAGCCCGCGCGCACGATCCCCGTGGTGCGCCACGGGGTGGTCGTCCGCACGCTGGACCTCGTCTGGTGCCGGGGGTTTCTCGGGCGGCCGCTCCCGGCCGTGCCGCGGTAGGCGGGGCGGTTAGCCCGGCCTGGAGCCCGAGCGCAGCAGCAGGAGCACGAGCCCCCCGAGGATCAGCACGATCGGAAACACCTGGTCTTGCATGATCGGCAGAAACAGCCGCAGGTTGCGCAGGAGCAGGTAGACGCCGCCGAGGACGAGCAGCCATCCGAGCATCCGCACGCGCCGGTCGTCCCCGCCCTCGTGCGCCCCAGGGACGCCCGGCGGTATCCCTGCCGGGCGCGGCTCTTCGGGAACGATCAGCACGGTCACGAGGTACAGCATGACCCCGAGGCCGTTCCATGCCGCGAGCAGGACAAACGCGAGCCGGATCGGGTTGCTGTCGACACCGTAGTACCGGCCCAGCCCACCGCACACGCCGGCGATCCAGTAGTCCTCACGCGACCGGTAGAGCTTCCGCCCCACGTCGCCTCTGTTAGAAGACCGCGGCCCCCACGACGCGCGCGAGGACGCGGCCCATCCATTGCACGACGTACTGCAGGTCGGTGCGGGCGGAGAGGCCGCGAGCCGCGACGAGGGGCGCCGACTGGAGGAGGCGGCCGCCCTCGTAGAAGTCGACCTCGCCGACCCGTACCCCCTGCCGGATCGGCAGGGTCAGATGCGCGTCGACGACGACGCGCCGAATCGGCGCCCGCTCGTCACCGTCGCTCACGACACCGTAGACCGGGGCACCGACGACGCCGAGCACGAGTCCGTCCCCACCCGGCACCTCGATCGCCGCCATCTCCTCGCCCGGCCGCGCCAGCACGACCGAGCGGTAGTGGCCAAACCCGTACGAAAGGAGGCGGGCCGCATCCCCCCACATGTCGCCGCTGTGCAGCAACACCGCGATGAGCCGCCAGCCGTCACGCGTGGCGGACGCGACCAGGGTCTCGCCCGACATATCGACGTAGCCGGTCTTGACGCCGTCGGCGCCCGGGTACCGCGACAGGAGCCGGTTGTGGTTCCACAGACGGCGGGTCGGGCCGACCGGCGGGCGAAACGTCCACGCACGCGTGCGCACGATTTCGTCGAACGTCGGATTCTGCATCGCGGCGCGCGTGATCAGGGCGAGGTCGTACGCCGTCGTGTAATGGTCGGGATCGTAGAGGCCGTGCGGCGAGGTGAAGTGGCTCTGTCGCGCTCCGAGGCGCTGCGCCTCCTCGTTCATGCGGGCCACAAAGGCCGGCACGGAGCCGGCCACCCCCTCGGCGATGGCGAGGGCCACGTCGTTGCCGGACGGGAGCATCAGCGCGTACAGCAGGTCGTGCAGGCTGATTCTCGCGCCGGCCGGCAGGCCGACGACGGAGCCGACACGGAACCGGGCGACGTCCGGGCTGATGGTCATCATGGCGTCGAGCGGGGTGCTCTGGAGCGCGACCAACGCCGTCAGGATCTTGGTGGTGCTGGCGGGGGGCCAGATAAGATGCGGGTTTCGGCTGTAGAGCACGTCGCCCGTGCGCGCGTCCATGAGCAGCGCCGCCGTCGACGTCACCCGCACCGGCACCGCCACGGGCGCGACGCGCCGGTACTGCGCCAGCAGCCACGGGCGCGCGGTGGACGGCGCCCCGCCGGCCGTACCGGGGCGCGCGACGACGGGCCCCCTGCGCGCGCTTGCGGTTGTCGGCCGCATGTCCGCGGTGATGCCGAGCGGACAGACCAGCAGCGCGGCGAGCAATCCAGCAAGCCAGCCGCCGCGCACCGCGCGCGTGTGCCCCCGCAGCGTGCCCCGGAGTGCGGCCCCGGTCCGCGTGATGGGCGTCACGATCGGGTGCCGTGCGGCGCCGGCTCCGGAAGGGCGAGTGCCGGGTCTTGGGTCCCGAGCGCCGGCAGCGCCCCGAGATCCCGGAGGCCGAAGTAGCGGAGGAACCCGTCGGTGGTGCCGTACAGAATCGGCCGGCCCAGGCCGGGGCGCCGGCCGACCTCGCGAATCAACCGCCGGTCCTGGAGCTTCGTGATATGGTGCGCGGACTGCACGCCGCGCACCTGGTCCACCTCGGCCCGCGTGATCGGCTGGCGGTAGGCGATGATCGCGAGCACCTCGAGCGTCGCCCGGCTGAGCGGCTCCAGCTCGCTGAGGTGGAGCATGCGTTGCACATAGACGCCGTACTCGGGCCGCGTGCAGAGCTGGTATCCGCCGGCGACCTCCTGGATCTGCACCCCCCGTCCCCCGTACTCGACCTGGAGCGCGGCGAGCGTCGCGCGGATCTCGTCCTCCCCGACCTCCAGGACCTTGCGCAGCTCACCGACCCCGACCGGGCCGCCCCTCGCCAGGAGCAGGCACTCGATCGCGTTGCGCACTTCGGTGCTGGCGTCACGCTTCGCACGCTCGGGGCGCGCCGGCGCGCTCCACGCCGCCAGGTCGACCCCGTGCCGTGCACCTCCGGGCAGCACCGAGGCCCTGGACTCCCACGCGTCTGCGTCGTTCATGATTCCTCCGCGACCATGATCTCGATCTCGGCGAACGTCTGCGGCTGCCGTGCCCGGATCCGGCGCTGCTTGATCAGCTCGAGCAGCGCGAGAAACGTCACGATGATCTCGAGCCGGCTGGCGTGGTCGCGAAAGAGCCGCCCGAACGCCAACCGGCCGCCCGCGGCGCGCAGCGCCGCCACGATCGCGCTCATCTTGTCCCCGACCGTGAACTGCTCGCCGGCGATCTCCCCAGGCGCCCCCGCCGCCCGCTCCAACACCCCGGCGAACGCGGTGAACAGATCCCGCAGGGTCACGCCCTCCAGCAGGACGTCGCCCTCGGGGTCGCGGGTGTCGGGCGGCCTGGCGAACACCTTGCTCTGCAACTCTTCGAGCGCGCGCAGCGCCTGGGCCGCTTCCCGAAACTGCAGGTACTCCACGAGCTGCGCTTCCAGCCGCTCGCCGAGGCCGGAGGAGCCCGCCTCCTCCGGAGGGGGCGGGGTCTCCGCGGGCGGGGCCTTGGGCACCAGCGTACGGGCTTTGAGGTCGGTCAGGACGGCGAGCTGTACGAGCGCCTCCGAGGCGCCGTCCACATCGTGGCCGTCGCGGACGCGCTGGAGGAACGTCTCGGCGATCTCCTGGAGCGGCACGCGCTGCAGGTCGACCTGACCGCGGTATGCGAGGCTGACGAGAAGATCCAGGGGGCCTTCGAATACGGCGCACTGCACCTGGTAAGCCACGCTCATCCCCCGATGGCTGCTGCGACTATGCTGCGGCGGCGCTGCTGCGTCGTTTCCACGGCGACTGCCTGCCCCGTATTCGGCACGCCCCGGCGGGTTCCTGCTCGGCGCCGGGCGGCCCCGGCGGCCGGCCGCCATCGTTCAGGGTCCCGCCAGGCCCCCCGTACTCACGGCGTAGAGCCACCTGGCGGCAGGCAGCATGACCCGCCCCACCACGCCCGTGTACAGCAGGACGAGCAGGACGACCACCCCGTACGGCTGGAACCGCGCGTACCCGTACGCGTGCTGAGCCGGGAGGAGCGCCTCGAGGATCCGCGAGCCGTCGAGCGGCGGGATCGGGATGAGGTTGAAGACGGCCAGGATCACGTTGATCCAGGCGAGCATGGCGAGCGGTTCCTGCAGCAGCGGGGAATCGGCGGGAGCCACGAACCGCCCGATCACGCCGAGCAGAAACGCGACCGTGACGTTCGCGAGCGGTCCGGCGAGCGCGACCTGCAGCATCCCCTGACGGGGGTTTGCGAAGTTCGCGGGATTGACGGGGACGGGCTTGGCCCAGCCAAAGCCGAAGAGCACGAAAAACAGGGTCCCCAGGACATCCAGGTGCGCGAGGGGGTTGAGGCTCAGCCGTCCCAGGTGACGGGCGGTCGGATCGCCGAGCCGATCCGCCACGAACGCGTGCGCAAACTCGTGGCACGTGGTGGCCACGATCACCGCCAGGAGAATCAGCGCGAGCGCGAGCGGGTTGGCGCCGAGGCCGCTCAGCATGGGGCGCCCACAGGCAATCGGTCAGGCAGGCGGCACGTCCCGGGCCAGGACGTCGTCGACGGTCTCCCGGACGACCGCCAGACGCGCCCGCCCGCCGCCGACGAAGACGACCGCCGGGCGTGGATAGCGGTTGTAGTTGCCGGCCATCGAGTAGTTGTAGGCGCCCGTGCTGAAGACCGCGAGGAGATCGCCGGGGCGCGGGGCGGGCAGCCGGGCATCCCGGATCAACACGTCGCCGGACTCGCAGCACCGTCCGGCGATCGTCACCGTGGCGGCGGGGGCCTCGTCGAGCCGGTCCGCGAGCACGCTGTGGTAACGCGCCTGGTACAGGGCCGGCCGCGGGTTTTCGTACATGCCGCCGTCCACGGCGACGTAGGTGCGGATGCCGGGGATCGATTTGATGGAGCCCACCGTGTAGAGCGTTGCGCCCGCGTCGCCGACGATCGACCGTCCGGGCTCGATCAGCAACCGCGGCAGCGGCAACCCGGCCGCCCGGGCGCGCTGCCGGACCACATCCGCCACCGCGCCGATGACCTCGTCGATCTCGAGCACCGGGTCGTCCGGCAGGTACCGCACGCCGGCACCCCCTCCGAGATCGAGGTCTTCGAGCGCGATCCCCTGGTCGCGTGCCATCCATGCGGCAAACTCCATCATCGCCTCCGCCGCCTGCACGAACGGTGCGCGGTCGAGGATCTGGGACCCGATGTGGCAGTGGATGCCGCGGAGCCGGAGCGTGGGAATCTCGCGGCTCCGCCCGACGGCTTCGCGCGCCGTGCCGCCCAGGATCCCGAACCCAAACTTGCTGTCCACGCCGCCCGTGCGGATGGCCTCGTGGGTGTGCGGTTCGATCCCCGGGGTCAGCCGCAGGAGGACATCCGCCGAGCCGCCCGTCTCGCGGGTGAGCGCCTCCAGCAGCTCGAGATCATAGAAGTTGTCCACCACGATCCGCCCCACGCCCGCCCGGAGCGCGTCGCGGATCTCGCCCGCCGTCTTGTTGTTCCCGTGCACCAGCAGGTGCGCCGGGGGGACGCCGGCGCGCAACGCGGTGGCGAGCTCGCCCGACGAGACGACGTCGAGATACAGGCCTTCCTCGTGCGCGAGGCGGCACATCGCCATGCAGCAAAACGCCTTGCTCGCGTAGACGACCTGGCCGTGCGGGTAGTGCCGGTGGAGCGCGCGGATATAGGCGCGGCACCGCTCCCGCACGCGATCCTCGTCCAGGACGTACAGGGGTGTCCCGAACTCGGCCGCAAGGCGCTGGGCCGGCACGCCGCCGAGCACGAGCTTCCCGGCGCGGGCTTCGCCGAGGAGCAGTTCCGGCCCGGCGTCCACCCGGGGGCGTGTCTCCACCTGCCACCTCCCCACGACACGACTGCGCCGGCCGAAGGGCGTCCGGCCGGCACTGCCACGATAGCACGGCGGGCGAAGCGCGCGCAACACGCCGGCGCCGACAGCGCCGCCAAGGGAATACTCGAAGTGCCGTCCAACGTAGGCCCGGAGGGAGGCGATCATCATGGAGCAGCCGGTCATCCTGAGCGCCGCGCGCACGCCGATCGGACGGTTTCAAGGCGGGCTCTCGCCCGTGCCGGCGCCGCGGCTCGGCAGCGTCGCCGTCAAGGAAGCGCTGCACCGGGCGCACGTGTCTCCGGATCGCGTGGACGAGGTGTACATGGGCATCATCCTCACCGCCGGCCTGGGCCAGGCGCCGGCCCGGCAGGCGGCCATCTACGCCGGGCTGCCCAACACGGTCCCCGCGACCACCGTCAACAAGATGTGCGGGTCTGGGCTCAAGGCGGTGATGCTCGGCGCGCAGGCCATCCAAGCCGGGGACGCCGACGTGATCGTCGCGGGGGGCATGGAGAACATGAGCGCCGCGCCGTACCTGCTGGAGCGCGCACGCACGGGATACCGTCTGGGCCACGGCGAGCTCGTCGACTCCATGATCCGGGACGGGCTCTGGGACGTGTACACAAACCAGCACATGGGAAACTGCGCCGAGCTGCTCGCGCGCGAGTACCGCATCACCCGCGAGGACCAAGACGCGTTCGCGGAGCGCTCCTACCGGCGGTCGATCGCCGCGATGGACTCCGGGCACTTCGCCCGCGAGATCGTCCCGGTCGCGGGCGCGGACGGGCGCGCCCCGGCGGCGCGGGTGGCGGAGGACGAGGAACCGCGCCGCTTCGCGCCGGACAAGATGCGGACGCTGCGCCCCGCGTTCGAGGACGGGGGCACGGTGACCGTGGCGAACGCCTCCTCGATCAGCGACGGGGCCGCCGCGGTGGTGGTCGCGTCCCAGGCGGCCGCGCGGCGGCTCGACGCCCGGCCGATGGCCCGCATCGCCGGTCAGGCGGTCGCGGCGACGGCGCCGGAGTGGTTCACGATCGCGCCCGCGGCGGCGATCGAGAAGCTCCTGGCCAAGGTCGGATGGGCCGGGGACGGCGTGGACCTCTACGAGATCAACGAGGCGTACGCGGTGGTGGTGCTGGCGGTCGCGCGCAAGCTGGGGCTCGACCTCGAGCGCGTCAACGTGCACGGCGGCGCCGTGGCCCTCGGCCATCCCGTCGGCGCGAGCGGGGCGCGCATTCTGACGACGCTGCTGTACGCCATGCAGGAGCGCGACGCGCGGCGGGGCGTCGCCGCGGTCTGCCTCGGCGGGGGTGAAGCGGTCGCCCTGGCGGTGGAGCGAGCCTAGCCGGTCGCGTAGGCCTCCGGGTCGTCCATCCCCTCGCGGGGCTCGCCGGGGGTCTCGGCGTCGGCGGGAACCTCGATGGCCGCCGGCGCCGCCCCCTGCTGCACCCGCCGCCCCACGATGAGGAACGCCGTGTGGGCCACCATGCGGTGCGCCGGCCGAACGCTGCGACCGTCGACGTTCCACGGCCGCATGAGCACCTCCAGCGTCTCGAGCAACGCGAACGCCCCGGATGCGCGCAGCGCGTCCACGGCCTGCATCCCCTGGAGGATCGTCGGGACGTACGCCAGGAAAACCCCGCCCGGCACCAGCGCGTCGGCCGCGGACGGCACAACCCGCCAGGGCTCCGGGAGATCCAGGACGATGCGATCGAGCGGGCGATCGTCCGGGAGGATCCCGTCGTACACGTCGTGGCGGCGCAGCACGAGGCCCGTCTGGGATCCCAGGTACCGCTGGATGTTGCGCTCCGCGACACGCGCGAAGTCGTCCCGCACCTCGTACGACACGACCCGCCCCTCGGGGCCCACGGCGCGCAGCAACGTCATGGTAAGGGCGCCAGACCCCGTGCCGGCCTCCAGCACCCGCGCGCCCGGGAAGACGTCCGCCAGCATGAGAATGGCGCCGAGATCCTTGGGGTAGATGACCTGGGCGCCCCGCGGCATCTCGAGGACGAACTCGGCGAGCGTGGGGCGCACGACGAGGAAGCGCTCGCCGCGGGTCGACCGCACCGTGCTGCCGGCGTCCCGGCCGAGCAGCTCGTCGTGCCCGATCTTCCCGCCGCGCAGGTCACTCTGGCCGCCCGGGCTGAGCGTGATCATGTACCGGCGGCCGCGCCGGTCGATGAGGAGCACCGGCTCGCCCGCGCGTAACCCGCCCGGCGGCTCGGAGCGCGGAGCGGCTATCCGGCGCCTCCCGAGTCCGGCGCGCCGGCCGCACCGATCGGAGCGGCCACGGCGGGCGCGGCGGCCCCTCTCAGGCGCTGTACGCGCATGCGTTCCGCGGCCCGCTCGGTCATCCGGCAAAACGCGCACACCTCGGCCGTGGTGGGCTGGCCGCAGTGCACGCAGGCGCGAAGCGTCACCGCGTCCTGCGTCGCGAGCAGCGCGCGGCCGCGCTCGAGAAAGCCCCAGTACAGGCTCTGCTTGGCGCCGGGCGAGGCCTGCTCCAGCAGGTTCAGGGCCTCCTTGTACAGGAGGCTCTTCGCGCCGACGCTGTTCGGGCACTCGTCGACGATGTAATCGATCCCGCGGATGATGGCGTAGGCCGCCGCCTCCCGCTCGGCGATGCGGTAGAGCGGTTTGACCTTGCGGGCCAGCGTGGGGTGCGTGCTGGGCAGGACCGGCGACTGGCGCGCGAGATAGTCCGTTTGCCAGTGCAGGAGGTTGCCGAGGAGCACCGCCGCCTCGTCGTCGAGGTTGTGCCCGGTGGCGACGACCGTGAAGCCGTGGTCGATCGCCACGCGGTTGAAGAGGTACCGCTTGCTCAGCCCGCACGCCGAGCAGCTGACCCGCCGCGTCGCCCGCGCCAGCTCTTCCACGCTCATCCCGAACTCCCGGGGGATGTCGGCCACGAGGAGGTCGGCGCCGTGGGCGCCGGCGTAGGCCACGGTCTTGCGGTGGGATTCGTCCGAGTAGCCGCCGATGCCGAGGTTGATGTACAGCCCGGTCGCGGCGTAGCCGAGCCGGCGCAGGACGTCCCACAACGCGAGGCTGTCCTTGCCGCCGGACACGGCCACCAGCACCCGGTCGTCCCGCGTGAACATGCGCTCGTCCTCGATCGCCCGCTGCACCTGACGGTCGAAGAACTCGATGAAATGGTCGCCGCAGAACGCGGCGTGGTGGCGGCGGATCTCCACCGCGGCGTCCCCGCGGCACCGTTGACACCGCATTACTCGGTCCCTCCGGACACGACCGGCCGCAGCTCGATCGTGTCCTCGTCGCCGACCTGGGCATCGTGGGTCAAGAGCTGCGCGCCGCGGATGACGAGGACCGTTTCGGGGTTGACGCCGAGTTCGACCAGCACCTCGCGCACCCGGCGCCGCCCGCGCACCTCGACCTCGCGCCGTTGATGGCGGATCATGACTTTCACGCCGTCACGCCCCTCGGTTTGACGTTCTCGCGTACCCAGGCCACGATCTGCTCCAGCGACGTCCCCGGCGTGAAGACCGCGGCGATGCCGGCCTCGCGGAGGCCCGGGATGTCGGCGTCCGGGATGATGCCGCCGCAGAAGACCTTGATGTCCGCCGCGCCCTGGTCGCGCAGCATCGCCGTGATCTTCGGGAGGAGCACGTTGTGGGCGCCGGAGAGGATGCTCAGCCCGATCGCGTCCACGTCCTCCTGGATCGCCGCCGCCACGATCATCTCCGGGGTCTGGTGCAGCCCGGTGTAGATCACCTCGTATCCCGCGTCCCGCAGCGCCCGCGCGACGATCTTTGCCCCGCGGTCGTGACCGTCGAGGCCGGGCTTGGCTACGAGAATCCTGACGTGTGGCGCCACCATGAGGGTATTATCCCACATCCGGCCGTCCTCGTGCTCCGCCGGCGACCCGGTGCGGGACCGGCCGGGTCGAAGCGCCGGCGCCTCGGTGGCGGCGCTCGGCGACGGTCTGCGCCGGATGTGTGCTAGAGGACTGCCTGCTCGCGGTACTCCCCGTAGACGTCCCGGAACACGTCGCAGATCTCGCCGAGGGTCACGCGCGCCCGCACCGCGTCCACGATGGCGGGCATCGTGTTGCCGCCGGCCTCCGTCACGCGGCGGAGCGCGTCACGGGCGCGGGCCGCCGCCGCGGCGTCGCGGGCGGCGCGGACCCGGCGCACCCGCTCGAGCTGCCGGCGCTCGACATCGGGATCCACGGCATGGAGCGGAATCGGCGACGGCTCATCCTGGGCAAACGCGTTGACCCCGACCACGATCTTCTCGCCGCGCTCGAGTTGTTGCTGGTAGCGGTAGCTTGCTTCCGCGATCTCCCCCATCGGGTACGCGTGCTCGATGGCCGCGAGCATCCCGCCCATATCGTCGATCTTCCGGATGTACGCGTCGGCCTCGGCCTCGATGCGGTCCGTCAGCGCCTCGACCGCGTACGCGCCGCCGAGCGGGTCGACCGTGTGCGTGACGCCCGTCTCGTGGGCGATGATTTGCTGGGTGCGGAGCGCCACCGTGACGGCATCCTCGGTCGGCAGCGCGTACGTCTCGTCCATGGAATTGGTGTGCAGGGACTGGCATCCGCCGAGCACCGCGGCGAGCGCCTGGAGCGCCGTGCGCACGATGTTGTTCATGGGCTGCTGGGCGGTGAGACTCACCCCCGCGGTCTGCGCGTGGGTGCGGAGCATCCACGACCGCGGGTTGCGGGCGTGGAAACGCTCCCGCATGATCCGGGCCCACATGCGGCGCGCCGCGCGGAACTTCGCGATCTCCTCGAGGAAGTCGTTGTGCACGTCGAAGAAGAACGACAGGCGGGGCGCGAACGCGTCGACGTCCAAGCCGGCCGCGATGCCCGCCTCAACGTAGGCGATGCCGTCGGCGAGCGTAAACGCGAGCTCCTGCACCGCGGTCGCCCCGGCCTCGCGGATGTGATACCCGCTGATGCTGATGGTGTTCCAGCGCGGGACCTCGCGCGTGCAGTAGACGAGCAGATCTTGAATGAGCTTCATGCTCGGGCGCGGCGGGACGATCCACTCCTTTTGCGCGATGAACTCCTTGAGCATGTCCGTCTGGGTCGTGCCGCCGATCGTCTGCGGCGAGATCCCCCGCGCCGCCGCCACGGCGACGTACATCGCGAGCAGCACGTTGGCCGGGGCGTTGATGGTCATGGACGTGGTGATCCGGTCGAGCGGCACGTCCCGCAGCAGCAGGTCCATGTCCTCCACGGTGTCGACCGCGACGCCCTCCCGCCCGACCTCGCCGAGCGCCCTGGGGTGGTCGGAGTCGTACCCCATGAGCGTCGGCATGTCGAACGCGACGGAGAGCCCGGTCTGCCCCTGCGCGAGCAAATAGTGGAAGCG
This sequence comes from Bacillota bacterium, assembly GCA_021324255.1. Taxonomy (GTDB): domain Bacteria; phylum Sysuimicrobiota; class Sysuimicrobiia; order Sysuimicrobiales; family Segetimicrobiaceae; genus JAJPIA01. The sequence goes on along the minus strand of JAJPJL010000075.1, from coordinate 30,358 downwards.
GGCGTTGGTGTCCTCGGCCGTCCCGTACCCCGCGAACATCCGCATCGTCCACAGGCGGCCGCGGTACATCGTGGGATGGATGCCGCGCGTAAAGGGGTATTCGCCGGGCAGCCCGGGGTCACGTCCGGCGCGATCCTCCGGCCCGTAGAGGCGCGCGATCTCCAGGTCCGAGACCGTGCTGAACCGCGCCGCGCGCTCAGGCTGGCGCGCCAACGCCGGGCCGAGCACCTCGCGTTCCCACCGCTCCCGCGCGGCGCGGAGCCGCGCGACCCTCGATTGATCCATCACCGGTCCCTCGCCATCAGACTAACACGCAGGCGGCCGCCCCGCGAACCGCCGGCCCGGCCTAACCCTGAGGGGCGGCCTTGAGCCGGCGGACCGCCGCGGTGAGCAGCGGCACGATCTGAAAGAGGTCGCCGACGAGCCCGTAGGAGGCGATCTGAAAGATGGGCGCCTGGGGGTCGCGGTTGATCGCGACGATCCACCGGGCGCCCGACATCCCCGCTTGATGCTGCGGCGCGCCGGAGATGCCGCAGGCGATGTACAGCTGGGGGTTGACCGTCTTGCCGGTCTGGCCGATCTCGTAGTCGTGCGGCACCCATCCCGAATCGACCGGCGGCCGGCTCGATCCCACGGCGGCGCCAAGCGCCCCCGCCAGTTCGTCGAGCAACGCAAAGTGTTCCGGCCCCTTGAGGCCGCGGCCGCCGGCGACGATGATGTCCGCCTCGGTGAGCGGCACGGTCTCGCGGGCGAGCGGGCGGATCTCCACAACGCGCGTGCGCACCGCGCCGGGATCCACGGTCACCGGAACGGCCACCGTCTCCGCGGTCCGCCCGGGAACGGCCGGCGCGGGCGGCAGCACGTTCGGCAACACGACCGCGATGCGCAGGCCGTCCGCGGCGAACGCCACGCGGGCGATCGCCTTGCGCGTCATGACGGGACGGGTGGCGACGATACGGCCGTCTTCGATCTCCACGGCGCTGCAGTCCGTGACGATGCCGGCGCCGGTACGGGCCGCGATCCTCGGCGCAAGGTCCCGCCCCCAGGCGGTGCTCCCCATGAGGAGCAGCCGAGGCCGGGCTTCCTCGAGCAACGGCGCCAGCACGGCCGCGTACGCGTCGGTGGTGTACCGTTCCAACACCGGCGCATCCGCGAGCATCACCCGATCCGCGCCGTGGACGCCGAGGTCCCCGGCGAGACCGCCGATCCCGGCGCCCAGCGCCGCCGCGACGACGCGGCCGCCCGCCGCGCCGGCAAGGGCCTGCGCCTGACCGAGCAGCTCGTACGTGATCTTCCGCACGGACCGGCCGTCCGCGTGATCCACCAGCACCCAGACGTCGCGAGGCGCGGAGTCCGCGGTCACAGGACCTTGGCCTCCTCGCGCAGCAAGCGCACGAGCTCGCGGACCGCCGCGTCGGGCTCGCCCGGGATGACGCGCCCGGGCTGGCGCCGTGGCGGGGGGGTCAGGCCCACGAGCTCGACCCGGTGCGGGCCGCCGGCGGCATCCGGCGCGAGCCCAAGGTCGGCGAGCGCCTTGGCCGTGATGGGCGTCCGCTTCGCCTTCATGATCCCGGGCAGGGACGGATACCGCGGCTCGTTGATGTTGCGCTCCACGGTCACGACGGCGGGCAGCGTCACCTCCAGCACCTCCACCGCCCCTTCAACCTCGCGATGGGCCGTGGCGCGCCCCTCGCCGAGCTCGAGCGCGGTGACCGCCGTCGCCTGCGGCAGCCCGAGGTACTCGGCAAGCGCCGGGCCGACGATCGAGGCGTTATCGTCCGTGGCGAGCTTGCCGCACAGCACGAGGTCGTGCGGCAGCGGCGCGATCGCCGCTGCCAGCACGCGCGCGATCCCGAGGTGATCGAGCGCCTCGAGCCCGGGATCCTGCACATGGATCGCGTGGTCGGCGCCCATGGCGAGCGCGGCCCGCAGCGCCTCGACGGCGCGGGCCGGGCCGGCGGTAATGACCGTGACCGAGCCGCCGGCGCGCTCCTTGATCCGCAGGCCCTCCTCCACCGCATGCTCGTCGTAATAGTTCATGACAAAGTTGAGCCCCGATTCCTCGACGCCGCGGCCGTCGCCGCGGATGCGAATGGGCGCCTCGGTGTCCGGAACGTGCTTCACACACACGACGACGTGCATGGGTTCACTATGCCTCCCCGTGCGTCATGCCGAACGCGCACCCGCGTTGGGCGCCGGCAAGGATCCGGGCGGGTCCGGGCGGCCCATCCGCCGTGGTCGAGCACGGGGGACCCGCCGCTAGGGTTCACCCAGGAGCTGGCGCGCGATCACGAGGCGCTGGATCTCCGACGTGCCCTCGTAGATCTCCGTGATCTTGGCATCCCGGAGGTGCCGCTCCACCGGGTAATCCTGAATATACCCGTAGCCGCCGTAAATCTGTACCGCCTGCGTCGCCGCCCACATGGCCGTCTCCGAGGCGAACAGCTTGGCCATCGAGGCTTCCTGCGTGTGGCGGCGCCCCTGATCGCGGACCCACGCCGCGCGATACGTCAGGAGCCGCCCCGCCTGGATGCGCGTCGCCATGTCGGCCAGCTTCCACTGGGTGGCCTGAAACTCCGCGATCGGCCGGTCGAACTGGCGGCGTTCCTTGGCGTACGCGAGCGCGTCGTCCAACGCCGCGCGCGCGATCCCGAGGGCCTGCGCCGCGATCCCGATGCGGCCGCCGTCGAGCGTCGCCATCGCGATCCGAAAGCCCCGGTCCCGCTCACCGAGCAGCCGGTCCTTCGGCAGCCGGCAATCCTGCAAGACGATCTCGCACGTGCTGCTCGCGTGGATCCCGAGTTTGTGCTCGATCTTGCCGACCGACAGCCCCGGGTCGCCCTTTTCCGCGATGAAGGCGCTGATGCCGCGGCTGCGCGCCGGCTCGCCGGTTCTGGCGTAGATGATGAGCACGTCGGCCTCGACGCCGTTGGTGACGAAGATCTTGGTGCCGTTGAGAATCCAGCGGTCGCCGTCGTCCCGCGCGGTGGTGCGCAGCGCCCCCGCGTCGGATCCCGCGGTGGGTTCGGTGAGGCAGTAGCATCCCAGCCGGCGGCCGCGCGCCAGGTCGGGCAGGTAGCGGCGCCGTTGCTCCTCGGTGCCGAACGCGAGAATCGGGTAGCAATCGAGCGAGTTCTGCACGGACAATACCGCCGCCAGCGCGGCCTCCGCGCGCGCGATCTCCTCGATGACGATCGCGTAGGAAATCGTGTCCATCCCCCCGCCCGCGTACGCCTCCGGGACGAACACGCCGGTGAGGCCGAGGTCGCCGAGCTCCCGGATCAGCTCGGGCGGGTACCGTCCGTCGCGGTCGAGGTCGGATGCGATCGGGAGGAGCCGCGAGGTCGCCCACTCGCGTACCGAGGACTGGACGAGCCGGTGCTCCTCGCCGAGGTCGAACTCCACGACATCACCTCGCGGCGCTACTTCGGCCGCGCGCCAAACCGGTCCTGCGGTCCGTGCCGCCGGCCCGCGCCCACCTCGCGGTCGAGCTCATGGAGGCGGCGTTTCCAGCGGCGGAGCGCGAGATGGGGTGCGGTCACGTGGCCGTGTACTCGTAGAAACCGCGGCCCGTCTTCCGGCCGTGCAGCCCCGCCAGCACCATCTTCCGCATGAGCGGCGGCGCAGCGTAGCGCGGATCCTTGAACTCCGTGTACATCGCCTCGGCGATGTAGTACGTCGTGTCGATGCCGATGAAGTCGAGCAGCGTGAACGGCCCCATCGGATGGTTCAGGCCGAGCGTCACCGCGGTGTCGATGTCTTCCTTGGTCGCCACGCCGACTTCGAGGGCGCGGATCGCGTCCAGCAGGTAGGGCACCAGGAGGAGGTTGACGATGAACCCGGGGTGATCCTTGCACGCGACGACGGTCTTGCCGAGCTGTTCCGCGAATGCCCGGGCCGCCGCGAGCGTCTCATCGCCGGTCTGGAGGCCCCGCACCATCTCCACCGGTTTCATCACCGGCACCGGGTTGAAAAAGTGCAACCCCACAAATCGCGCCGGCCGCCGCGTGACGGCTGCCATCTCCGTGATGCTGAGCGAGCTCGTGTTGCTGGCGAACACGGTCTCGGGCGGGCAGACGCCGTCCAGGTCGCGATACAGGGCCTTCTTCGCGTCCATGTTTTCGATGATCGCTTCGCAGACGATATCGCACGCGCCGAGGTCCGAGAGCGCGGTCGTCCCGAGGATCCGCCGGCGGGCCGCATCGCGGTCCGCGGGGCTCAGCCGTCCGCGTTCCACGGCGCGCGCCATCGAGCGGTCGATCCGGCCGAGCCCCGCGGCGAGCAGCGCGTCCGAGACCTCGCGCACGACGACCGCCAGCCCCGCCCGCGCCGCCACCTCCGCGATGCCGGAGCCCATCAACCCGCAGCCGACGACGCCAACCGTGCGCACGGCCATACCCGCCTCCTGCCCGCAATCCGCGCGTGATCCGGGATGGTCGTTTCTCAGCTGGGAGGCGCGATTCCTCGGGCGCGGGCGGGCGGCGCCTTATTCGATCGTCTCGAGCACCACGGGACCGGACGCAAACTCCCCGGCCCCGAGACGGTAGGCCGCCGTCACCATCGCGGCGGCGCGCTCCAGGCGGCTCCGGTCGGACGTGTGGAGGGTCGCGAGCGGCTCGCCCCGCCGGACCGGGTTGCCGATCTTGCGCTCGAGGACCAGCCCGGCGGCGGGATCGATCCGGTCGTGTGCGCCTGTCCGGCCGGCGCCAAGCACGATCGCCGCGTTCCCCAGCAGCTCCGCGTCCACGCCCTCGACGACGCCGTCGTGCGGCGACGGCACCGCCTCGATGATGGGGGCCCGTGCGAGCCGCCCGGGATCCTGCACGACGGCGGGATCGCCGCCCTGGGCCTCCACCATCTCCGCGAACCGCCGCAGGGCATCGCCGGACGCGATGCGCTGGCCGAGCATGGTCCGCGCCGCCGCCTGCGTTTCCGCGACGCCGCCCAGGACGGCCATGCGCGCGCCCAGGGCCAGGCACAGCTCCTGAAGGTTCTCCGGGCCCTCCCCCCGGAGTGTGCGCACGGCCTCCGCGACCTCGAGCGCGTTGCCGATGGCGCGGCCCAGCGGCTGGTCCATGCGCGTGAGCACGGCGACCGTGCGGCGGCCGGCCGCGCGGCCGATTTCCACCATCGTGCGGCCGAGCGCGCGCGCGTCCGTGAGGGTCTTCATGAACGCGCCGCTGCCGACCTTGACGTCGAGCACGATGGCACTGCTGCCGGCCGCGATCTTCTTGCTCATGACGCTCGAGGCGATGAGCGGCACGCTCTCCACGGTCGCCGTCTGATCGCGGAGCGCGTACAGCCGCTTATCGGCCGGCACGAGCCGGGCCGACTGGCTCGCGATCGCGCACCCGACGCGGTTGACCTGCGCCACGAGCTCGTCCGGCGCGAGCGCCGTGCGCAGCCCGGGAATCGCCTCGAGTTTGTCGAGCGTGCCGCCGGTGTGGCCGAGCGCGCGGCCCGAGAGCTTGGCCACGCGCACGCCCGCGCTCGCGACGAGCGGCACCAGCACGAGCGACGTCTTGTCGCCCACGCCGCCCGTGCTGTGCTTGTCCACCGTGGGCCCCTGGACCCCCGACAGGTCCAGCGTGTCGCCGCTCGCCACCATCGCCATGGTCAGCGCGGACGTCTCCCGGTGGCTCATGCCGCGGAAACAGACCGCCATGAGCAAGGCCGCCATCTGTGCCTCGGAGACGCGCCCGTCGAGATAACCCTGGAGAAACGCCGCGATCGCGTCGGGCGCCAGTTCGGCGCCGGCGCGCTTGGCCCGGATGATGTCGTAGGGGTGCAGCGCGGATCCAGGCATGCTCACGGGAGTGTTCCCCCGGCAGCCCGGCACTCCTGCGCCGTCTCCTCATTTCGACCGTGAGCGAACGATTGGCGCGACAGCGTGGGGCCAGGTCGTCGACGCCTACAGCACGCGCACGATGCGGCACAGGAGCCGGAGGAGCCGGGGTCCGGCGCCGGTCGCGACGGCGAGGACCTGGTCGTGGGTCACCGGGGCCGGCGCCGTGGGCCCCGCGGCCACCGCGTTGGTGATGACGCTGATCCCGAGCACGCGCAGTCCGGCGTGGCGCGCCGCGATCACCTCGGGGACCGTCGACATCCCGACGGCGTCGGCGCCCCAGCTCCTGAGCATCGCGGCCTCCGCCGGCGTCTCGTACGCCGGGCCGAGCACCCCCGCGTAGACGCCCTCGCGCAGCGCCAGGCGCTCCTCGCGGGCGGCCTCCATGGCGGCGGCGCGCAGCCCCGCATCGTAGGCGGACGCCATGTCCAAAAACCGCGGGCCGAGGCCGGCGTCGTTCGGCCCGACCAGCGGATTGGCGCCCATCACATTGATGTGGTCCCGGATGAGCATGAGGTCGCCGGCGCGCAGGTCGGGGGCGAGTCCGCCCGCCGCGTTGGTCGCGATGAGCGTGTGCGCGCCGAGCGCTCGGAGCACCCGGACCGCAAACGCCACCTGCTCCGCGGTGTACCCTTCGTACAGGTGCACCCGTCCCTGCAGCATCGCCACGCGGCGGCCCTCCAAGCGCCCCAGCACGAGGCGTCCCCGGTGGCCCTCGGCGGCGGGTACCGGAAAGTGCGGGATCTCGCGGTACGCCAGCGCCGCCGCCGCCTCCGCGGCGTCCGCCATCGCGCCAAGACCGCTGCCGAGGATCAGCCCGACGTCTGCCGCGGCATCGCGCCCCACCCGGGCGCGAATGCTCGCCGCGGCCTCCTGAATGCGCGCCCCGAGCGGCCTCACGCGGGAACCGACGCGGCCGTGCCGCGCCCGCCCCCAACGGGATGGCGCACGCGGCTCATCCGGCGAGGACTTCCCCGACCACGCTCGTGCCGATCGGGGGCGGGGCCGCGCCGAGCGATTCCGCCACGGTGGCCCCGACGTCGGCGAAGGTCCGCCGCACCCCGAGGGGTACGCCGCCGCGCACCCGCGGCCCGCAGACGAGAAGCGGCACGTATTCGCGCGAGTGGTCCGTGCTCGGGGTGGTTGGATCGTTGCCGTGGTCCGCCGTGATCACGAGTAGATCCCGCGGGCCGAGGGCGTCGACGAGGAGCGCCAGGCCCGAGTCGATCCGTTCCAAGTGTCGCCCGTAGCCGGCGACGTCGTTCCGGTGGCCGTAGACCGCATCGAGGTCCACCAGGTTCGTAAAGATCAGGCCGGTGCGGGCGGCCGACATCGCACGCCGCGTGCGGGCGAGCCCGTCCGCGTCATCGTGGGTGTGCACCGCCTCGCTCAGGCCGCGCCCGGCAAACAGGTCCGCGATCTTGCCGATCCCGATCACCGGCAGACCGGCCTCGCGCATGCGGTCGAGCACCGTGGGCTCGGGCGGCGGGAGGGAAAAATCCCGCCGCCGGTCCGTGCGGGTAAACGCGCCCGGCCGCCCCACGAACGGCCGGGCGATCACGCGGCTCACCGCGTGGGGCCCGACGAGCACGTCCTCGCGGGCGATCCGGCAGTAGTGGTAGAGCGTGTCCACGGGCACGACCGCCTCGTGCGCGGCGATCTGAAAGACGCTGTCGGCCGACGTGTACACGATGGGATGGCCGGTTTGCAGGTGCCGCGCGCCGAGCTCGGCGATGATGGCCGTGCCCGATGCGGGACGGTTGCCCAGCACGGGCCGCCCGATGCGGGCCTCGAACGCGCGGATCACCTCCGGCGGAAACCCGTGTGGATAGGTCGGAAACGGGCGCGCGAGCGCGAGGCCCATCAGTTCCCAGTGCCCAGTCGTGCTGTCCTTGCCCGCCGCGGTCTCCGCCATCGTGCCGAACGCGCCGGCGGGCGCGGAGGCCGGCGGCACGCCCCGGATCGGGCCGAGGTGCCCGAGGCCGAGCCGGCCCAGGACGGGCAGCGCAAGCCCGCCGCACGCCGCGGCCGTGTGGACGAGCGTATTGGATCCGGCGTCGCCGTACCGTTCCGCGTCCGGCAGCGCGCCGACGCCGCAGCCGTCGAGTACGATCACCACCACGCGGGCAAACGGCGGCACGTTGACCGTGCTAGGACGTCACCCCGAGCCGCTCGCACGCGGCCAGCAGGCCGATGATCGACTTCGCATCGCAGACCTCGCCGGACGCGACGAGCCGCCGCGCGTCGGCGAGCGGGCGCGCTTCGACGCGCAAGTCTTCCTCCTCGCGTTCCGCTGCGCGCGCGCTCAGGTCTTGGGCGAGGTACACGAACAGCTCCTCGGTCAGGACGCCGGGCGAGGGGTAGAACGACAAGAGACGGTCCCAGGTCGCCGCGGCGCGGCCCACTTCCTCGGCCAGCTCGCGGCGCGCGCACGCGTCCGGGGCTTCGCCGGGCTCGATGGTGCCGGCGGGAATCTCCAGCAGCTCGCGGCCCACGGCGTGCCGGAACTGCCGGACGAGCAGGACGTCAGCGGACGCCGTGACCGGCACGATCGCCACGGCGCCGCGATGCTCGACGATCTCGGCCGTCGCGGTGCGCCCGCTCGGCCACTCGATCTCGTCGAGCCGCAGCCCGACGACCCGCCCGTTGAAGACCCTGCGGCTGCTCCGGACGCGCGGCGTCACTCTCCCGCGGGGACGCCCGACGCCGCGTACACCGGGGTGCCCTCCCGCGCGGCCAAGTCCCGGAAGGCCTTGAGAATACGGTGTGTGATCGGGCCGGGCTTCCCGGACCCGATCGTGCGCCCGTCGACCTCCACGACCGGCCCCAGCTCGGCCACGGTGCCCGTGAGGAAGCATTCGTCCGCCGCGTACACGTCGTGGAGCGTCAAGATGTGCTCCGCGGCGTGCACCCCGAGCGTCTGGCACAGGTCGAGCACGGTCTGCCGCGTGATGCCCTGCAGAATGCCCAGGTGCGCGGGCGGTGTGAGCACGCGGCCGTGCCGCACCACGAAGATGTTGTCGGCCGTGCACTCGGCAACGTAGCCGTGGGTCGTCAGCATCAATCCCTCATCCGCCCCGGCGAGATTGACCTCCAGGCGTGCCATGATGTTGCTGAGGTAGTTGCACGTCTTGATCCGCGGGTTCAGCACGTCCAGCGGCCGCATCCGGGTCGAGGTGGTAACCAGCTTCAGACCGTTCTGGTACGCCGCCTCCGGATAGAGCTGAATCGTATCCACGATGATGACGACGCTCGGGCGCGGGCACCTGCGCGGGTCGATGCCGAGATCGCCCCGGCCGCGGGAGACCACGGGCCGGATGTACGCGTCCTTGAGGCCGCTGCGCCGCACCGTCTCCACGATCGCCTCGGTCATGGCCTCCCGGGTCATGGGGATCGTGATCCGCAACGTGTGCGCGGACTCGAACAAGCGGTCCACGTGCTCCCGCAGCTTGAAGATGCGGCCGTGGTACGCGCGGATGCCCTCGAAGACCCCGTCCCCGTAGAGGAACCCGTGGTCATAGACGGAGACCGACGCCTCTTCCTTTGGGACGAACCGCCCGTCGACGTATGCCTCGATGCCCATCCGATAGCCTCCTCCGCCGCGCGGCCGTGCCGTGCGGGCTCGCCGTAGCCTTCGCGCCGCGGCGGACGGGGTCCTGCGGTCCCCGCGGGCTGCGTCCCCGGGCGGCTAGGACGCGCCTCCGGACGCGCCGTCGTCGATGGCGCGCGGGGAGGCCGCCGCGGCCCGGCGCCCGTCGGCCGCGAGCGCGGGACGAGACCCGTCGGGCGAGGCGTCCGCGCGCGCGTACCGCAGCGCCGCGGCCACGAAATCACGGTACAGCGGATGCGGGCGCGTAGGACGGGAGCGATACTCGGCGTGGAACTGCGTCCCCAGGAACCACGGGTGATCGGCGAGCTCCACGATCTCGACGAGGTTGCGCTCGGGGTACAGGCCCGTGACCCGGAGGCCGTGCCGCGTCAGGACCGCGAGGTAGTCGTTGTTGACCTCGAAACGGTGGCGGTGCCGCTCGTCGACGTCACCGACGCCGTACGCGCGGTGCGCCAGCGAGCCGGGCGCCAGCCGGCACGGGTAGAGCCCGAGGCGCATGGTGCCGCCCTTCTCCGTGACCGCGCGCTGCTCGGGGAGCAGGGCAATGACGGGGTGCGGCGTGTCAGGATCCACCTCGGTGGTGCTCGCGCCCTCGAGGCCGCAGACGTGCCGCGCAAATTCCACGACCGCCCACTGCATCCCGTAGCACACGCCGAAAAACGGCACCCGCCGCTCGCGCGCGTAGCGGACCGCCTTGACTTTGCCCTCGACGCCGCGCGCGCCGAATCCCGGGCACACGAGCACCCCGTGGCATCCCGCCAGCCGGCCCGCCACCGTCGCGTCGTCCAGCCCCTCGAGCTCTTCCGAGTCGAACTTCGCGATGCGCACGCTGCACCCCGCGGCGATGCCGCCGTGACGCAGCGCTTCCTCGATGCTGACGTACGAGTCCTCGTTGCCCATGTACTTGCCGACCAGCGCAATGGTGACGGACGCCTCGGGGTGCAGCAACCGGTCCACGAGGTGCCGCCACTCCGCCAGTTCGGGCGGCCGCGCCGGCAGGTGCAGGCGGCGTTCGGCCTGCCGGGCGAGGCCTTCCTCCTCCAGGATCAGCGGCACCTCGTAGATGCTCTGCGCGTCGAGCGCCTGAATCACGGCGTCCGGCTCGACGTCGCAGAACAGCGCCAGCTTCTCGCGCACCCCGCGGCCGAGCGGCCGCTCGGTCCGGCACACGATCGCGTCGGGATGGATGCCGATGCTGCGCAGCTCCTTGACGCTGTGCTGTGTCGGCTTGGTCTTGAGCTCGCCCGCGCCGCGCAGGTACGGGATCAGGGAGACGTGAATATACATCACGTTGGCGTCGCCCATCTGCCGCCGGAACTGCCGGATCGCCTCGAGGAACGGCAGGCTCTCGATGTCGCCGACGGTCCCGCCCACCTCGACGATGATGATCTCCGCCCCCGCCTCACGCGCCACCCGGGTGATCTCGTCCCGGATCTCGTTCGTGACGTGCGGGATGACCTGCACCGTCCCGCCGAGGTACTCGCCCCGGCGCTCCCGCGCGATCACGGCGCCGTAGATCTTACCGGTCGTCGTGTTGTTGTCGCGGCACAGGTTCTGATCGATGTACCGCTCATAGTGCCCCAGGTCCATGTCCGTCTCGGCGCCGTCGTCCGTGACGAACACCTCGCCGTGCTGGAACGGGTTCATCGTCCCGGCGTCGACGTTGACGTACGGATCGAACTTGAGGAGCGTCACCCGCCAGCCGCGGCTCTTGAGCAGCCGTCCGAGCGACGCCGAGGTGATGCCCTTCCCGAGCGCGGATGTCACGCCCCCGGTCACGAAGATGTACTTGGTCCCCTGCTGCGTCATCGGCCGCGTCCCCTCCCCTCCCGCCGGCGCGGGCGTCCCGTCATCGTTCACCCCACCACAGCTTCGTCCGGAGCACGGTGTAAAAGCCCTCGCGGCCGAGACGGATGAGGCGGGTCCGGTACGGCGACCGGCCGCTTCGGACCTCGTCGTCCGCGTCGAGCGGCAAGCCCGCCTGCCCGTCCACCGTCAGCATCGCCGGCGGCGGCGGCGCTCCCACAGGATCCACCCGCACGCCGACGGTGTCGCCTCCGGAGATGACGACCGGGCGCGCGTTCAGGGTGTGCGCGCAGATCGGGGTGAGCACCATGACGTCCACCGCCGGGTGGACGATAGGGCCGCCCGCGGAGAGGGAGTAGGCGGTCGACCCCGTCGGGGTGGCCACGATGAGTCCGTCGGCCAGGTACGTGGCCAGATGTTCGTCGTTGACGAACGTTCGCAGGCGCAGCATGCGCGCGTACCCGCTCTTGGTCACGACGATGTCGTTGAGCGCCAGCACTTCGTGCACGGGGCGCCCGGCCCGGACGACCTCGGCGCGCAGCATCATGCGCTCGTCCAGGTAGTAGTCGCCCGCCAGCAGGCGGTGCAGCGCCTCCTCGACGCCCGCGTCGTTGACCTCCGCGAGAAACCCAAAGGCGCCGAGGTTCACGCCCAGGATGGGAATGCCCCGCGGCGCGGCCTGGCGCGCCGCGCCGAGGATGGTCCCGTCGCCGCCGAACACCACGAGCACGTCCGCCCGCGCGGCCAGCTCGCGCTCCGGCACCGCGAGCGCCGGGCAGCCGAGGTCCTCGGCGCTCTCGAGATTCACCACCACGCCGGCGCGCCGTTCCTCGAGCATCGCCACGGCGGCGCGGGCGAGCCGCGTCACCTCGGGGTTGGCGCGCAGCTTCTCCGGGTTGACGAGCAGGCCGACCGTGGTCATCGCGCGCTCGGCCGGACGGCCGCCGCCGGGAGTGTGCGGCCGAACATCGCCTGCGCCTCCGCGACCACCGCGGCCACGTCGAGCGGCGGCGCCTCGGCGACGCCCACGCGCAGGCGCACGAGGTATTCGATGTTGCCCGCGGGTCCCCGGAGCGGCGACGGGGTTGCCGCCGTCGCCGCGAGACCGGATGCCCGGGCGGCCGCGAGCACGGCGCGGAGCGCGGCCGCCTGCGCGGCCGGGTCTCTCACCACGCCGCCGCGGCGGACCCGCTCCCGTCCGGCTTCGAACTGCGGCTTCACCAGCACGACGGCGTCCCCATCCGGGCGGAGGAGCCGGCGCACCGTGTCCCAAACCAGGCGCAGGCTGATGAACGAGAGGTCGGCCGTCACGAGATCCTTCGCGCCCCCGACCTGGTCGGGCTCCAGGTAGCGCGCGTTCTGTCCTTCGAGCACGGTGACGCGCGGATCGGTGCGGAGCCGCCAGGCCAGCTGGCCGCGGCCCACGTCCACGGCGTAGACGCGCGCCGCGCCGTGCCGGAGCAGGCAGTCCGTGAACCCGCCCGTGCTCGCCCCGAGGTCCACCGCGACACGCCCGCGCACGGGAACGGCGAAGACGGCGAGGCCGTGGGCCAGCTTGAGCCCGCCGCGGCTCGCGTACGCGGGCGAGGTGTCGCGCACGGCCACGTCCGCCTCCCATCGCACGCGGCGCCCGGGCTTGTCGGCGGGGCGCCCGTCCACCGTCACGGCCCCCGCCATGATCAACGCCTGCGCCTGTTCGCGGGTCGCAGCGTGCCCGTGTGTCACGAGCCACTGATCGAGCCGGTCGGGCGTCTCGGCGCGGACCACTAGTGCTCTCGCGCGAGGAGCAACGACGCGAGGTCCCGCAGCCGGTCGCCGCGGGCGCCCAGGGGCGCGAGGGCGTCGATGGCCCGTCGTGTGCCGGTCTCGGCCAGCCGCCGCGACTGCTCCACCCCGAAGACGGCGGGGAACGTCGCTTTGGCGACGGTCGCGTCGCTCCCCGTCCGCTTGCCGAGCTTCGACGGCTCGCCGACGACGTCCAGGATGTCGTCCACGATCTGAAACGCCAGGCCCATGTGTTCGCCGTACCGGTCGAGCGCACCGAGCGTGATCGGGTCCGCATCGCCGAGGATGCCGCCGATCCGCAGCGCGGCGCGGATCAGCGAGCCGGTCTTGAGCCGGTGGATCCGCCGCACCGCCGTTGCATCGGGCGGGGCGCCCGCGGCCAGCAGGTCCAGCGCCTGGCCGCCGACCATCCCGGCCGTGCCGATGCTCCGCCCCAATTCGGCGATCGCGGCGAGGACGCGCGCCGGACTGCACCCCTCCACCGCCGCGTTGCGCGCCAGCAACTCGAACGCGAGCGCGTGCAGCGCGTCGCCGGCGAGGACCGCCATCGCCTCGCCGAACGCGACGTGACACGTGGGCCGCCCGCGGCGGGTCGGCGAGTCGTCCATCGCGGGCAAATCGTCGTGGATCAGGGAGTACGTGTGGATGAGCTCCACGGCACAGGCCGAGGGCAGCACGTCCTCGGGCGCCAACCCGGTGACCTCCGCGGCCGCCATCACCAGGATGGGGCGGAGGCGCTTGCCGCCGGCGAAGACGCTGTGGCGCATGGCCGCGTGCACGGCCTGGGGCGACGTGCCGGCCGACGGGAGATACCGGTCGAGCGCGTCCTCGACGAGCCGGCCGTGCTCGACGAGGAACACCGCGATGTCGGCCGGGCGCTGCGACGTGCCTTTCATCGTCGGGCTCGGCCGTCGCCTCCCGCACCGGCGTGCGGCCGCGCCGCGGCACGGAGTCGCACGATCGGCCCGGCCGCGTCCCCGGCGGCGATGCGCCGCCGCGAGGCGCCGCTAGCGAATGGAAAATTCCATGGTGACGGAGGGGTCGGAACCGGCGTGATCGTCGCTCCACTCCACGTGGACACCGCGGACCCGCGCCCCCGGAGGCCCGGCGCGCAGCACCGAGACGAGGGACTCGAGCGCCCGCCCGGCCCCGTCGGCCACGACCTCCACGCGACCGTCCGGAAGGTTGCGCACGTACCCGCCGACCCCGAGGCGCCGCGCCTCGCGTCTCGTGAACTCTCGAAATCCGACGCCCTGGACCCGTCCGGTGACAAACGCGTGGACCCGCATCGCAGGCGCTCCCGCTCGAGCCGGCCGCGCGGTCTCACACGTCGACCGCCTGGTGCACCGAGCCGGGCAGGCCGGCGCGGACCAGCTTACCCAGCAGGCCGTTGACGAACCGGCCGGACTCTTCCGTGCTGTAGCGCTTCGCCAGCTCGACCGCTTCGTTGATGACGACGCCGACGGGCGTCGCGCCCGTCTCGATCTCATAGACGGCCATCCGCAGGATGTTGCGGTCGACCGTCGCCATCCGTTCCAACGTCCAATGTTCCGCGGCCGACGTGATCAGCGCGTCGATCTCCGCCTGGCGTTCGCGCGTGCCGCGGGCCAGCGACTCGATGAGCGACCAATCGTCGGCCGGCCACGCCTGGCCGCGGACCGTCGCCAGCGCGTCCTCGAGCGACAGCTTGCCCAGGTCCATCTGAAACAGGACCCCGAGCGCCGCCTCGCGTGCCCGTCGTCGCATGGTCACCAACCGCGGAGGGCGTCCCAAACAAATTGACCACCCGCGACGGTGGTCAGACACGTGCCCGAGGATTCCATGGCGCCGGCCGCCGATACCCTCGGGTCACCCTCCAGCACTACCGTATTATACTCGGCCCCCCGCGGGCAAGCAACTGCTGGGCCTGCGCGACGTCGGCCGCGATCTGCCGGACCAGCTCGCGCGCCCCCGGAAACGCGCGCTCCTCACGGATCCGTTCCACGAACTCCACGGCGATCTCGCGCCCCGTGAGATCGCCGTCGAAGTCGAGCAGAAACGTCTCCACCGTCACCTCGCCCGGCCCAAACGTCGGCCGCCGTCCCACGTTGGTGGCGCCGCCGTACCGGCGCGACCCGGTGTCGACCGTGGTCGCGTAGACGCCGAGCGCCGGCAGGACCTTGCGCGCCGGCGGGGACAGGTTGGCCGTTGGAAAGCCGATCGTCCGCCCGCGGCCGTCGCCCCGGACCACCGGGCCGCGCAGGCCGTACCGGCGCCCGAGGAGCCGCGCCGCGGCGTCCACCGCGCCGCGACGCACCGCGGCGCGGATGCGGCTGCTGCTCACGGGGTCGCCGTCCACTCGCAGCGCCGGCACGAGGTGCACGGCCACCCCGGTCGCGCGTCCCCACGCGGCGAGTCGGTCGGTCGTGCCTTCACGCCCGTGCCCAAACGTGTACGACGCCCCGACGACAACCTCGCGCGCGCGCAGGCGCCGGGCCAGCACCTCGTCCAGCCACGTCTGCGCCGGCATGCGGGCCAACTGCCGGTCGAACGGCAACACGACGGCGGCGTCCGCGCCGGCCTGGGCGAGGAGCGCGAGACGCTCGTCGAGCGTCGTGAGCAACATCGGCTCGCCGCCCGGGTAGAGCACCTCCGCCGGGTGCGGCTCGAACGTCACGACGGCGGCCGTGCCGTCGATCGCCCGGGCGCGCTCGACGGCGACGCCGATCACCCGCTGATGCCCGAGGTGCACGCCGTCAAAGGTGCCGAGCGCGAGCACCACCGCGCCTCCGAGGTCGGGCGGAACCTCAGCGAGGCCTCGCGCGATGCGCAACCGGGCCTCCCTGGGCGGCGCCCGCGAGCACCTTGAACGGACGGAGCGCGCCGCCTTCCACCCGCGCGAGCGCGAGCAGCGCGCCGCGCCGGCTCCTGAGGCGCACCGGGCTGCCCTCGGAGACGCGAGCGTCGCCGAGCTTCCACAGCGGGATCGCGTGGCCGTGGAGCACGTCCGAGACACTCCGGTCCGGCAAATCGACCGCCGGCAGGTGCGACACCGCGCGGTCCATGGGCTGCACCGCGTCCGCGAGCGATCCCCGTTCGGCCAGGCTCTGCAGCTCTTCCAGCGTCGCGGCGTCCTCGAGCTCAAACGGGCCGGTGCGCATCCGCACCATGAAGTGGGCATACCCGCCCACGCCGAGCGCCTCGCCGATATCGATGCACAGCTTTCGGATGTACGTCCCCTTGCCGCAGGACACGTGGAGGAGCACGGTCCGGCCGTCCGCGGACGCGTCGAGCACGTCGATGCGGTAGATCCACACCCGCCGCGCTTCCCGTTCGACCACCTCGCCCCGGCGCGCCAGGCGGTAGAGCCGGGTGCCCGCATGGTGCACCGCGGACGCCATCGGCGGGATCTGGGGGATCTCGCCCACGAAACGCGCCAGCGCGGCGTCGAGATCCGCCCGCGGCACCGCCCGCGCCGCGGCGGCGGGATCCGCGGCGGGCTGCGGGACGCCGTAGGCGTCTCCGGTGTCGGTGCTCATGCCGAGCCGCAACTCGACGCGGTACTCCTTGTCCGCATCCGTGAGGAACTCGCTGAGGCGGGTCGCGTGGCCGAGGCAACAGACGAGCACGCCGGCCGCCCCGGAATCGAGCGTGCCGGTGTGGCCGACGCGGCGGAGCCCGCTCAGCCGCCGCACGACATCGACCACGTCGTGCGACGTCATCCCCGGCGGTTTGAGCACGCAGAGCACGCCGTCCATCGGGCGACGCCTAACTCGCGGCGGCGGTCCGGAGCTCCCGCTCCACGACCTCGAGTGTCTGCCGGACGACCTCGTCGAGCGTCCCACGGCCGGTAAAGCCGGCGGCCGCCGCGTGGCCGCCGCCGCCGAACGCCTCTGCGATCGCATTGGCGCTCACCGCGCCCCGCGCGCGGAGGCTGACGCGAATCCCGTCGGGATCTTCCTTGAACAGCATCGCCACGTCGACCCCGGCGATTGCGCGCAACGCGCCCACGATCCCCTCCGATTCTTCCATCGCGGCGCCCGTCTCGCCGAGCATGGCCTGGGTCACGACCGTCCACGCCACGCGCCCGTCCGGCGAGAGCCTGAGGCGGCCGAGCGCCTGGCCGAGGAGGCGGAGGGTCGTCGCCGGGCGGTTTTCATAGACGCGCGCGTACACCTCGGACGGATGCGCGCCCTGACCGACCAAGTCCGCGGCGATCGTCAACGTCCGCTGCGTCACGGCCGGGTAGCGAAAGCTCCCGGTATCGGTCAGCAAGGCGCAGAGCAGGCACGTCGCCGTCTGCCGGTCGGGCCCCGGCGCAAGCCGCCGGACAATCGGGTGGACGAGCTCCGCCACCGCCGCGGCCGTGGCGTCGTAGGCGATGAGATGGCCGAACCCGCCGTTGTTGAGATGGTGATCGATGTTGACCCACAGCGGCACGGCGGCCGCCCTCGCCGCCAGCGCCCCGGCGCGATCCGGCGTGCTGCATTCCATGAAGACCACGGCGTCGTACGCGGCGTCGTCCGGCAGCTCCCGCCGGATCCCGTCCGCGCCCGGAAGGAAGCGATACACCTCGGGCACCCCGTCCGCGCTCCCCACGGTGGCGCGCTGCCCGCGCGTCGACAACGCGCGGGCGAGGGCCAACGTCGACCCGAGACAATCGCCGTCCGGCGAGACGTGGTTGAGCAGCAGCACGTGCCGGCAGCGGCCGAGGGCGTCCGCGATCCGATCGGCCGGCGTGGTCACGCGGTCTCCGGGCCCTTGGGCGCGACCTGGCGCAGCAGGCGTTCGACGCGGGCGCCGCGCTCAATGGAATCGTCCATCCGGAACAGGACGGCGGGCACGTGCCGGAGGCGAATGCGCCGCGCCAGCTCCGTCCGGATGAAGCCTTGCGCGCTCGCGAGGCCCGCCATGGTGCGGTGTTTGGCCTCATCGTCCCCGAGCACGCTCACGAAGATCTTGGCATGCCGGAGATCGGCGCTCAGCTCCACGTCCGTGACCGACACGAAGCCGATCCGGGGATCCTTCATTTGCCGCTGCAGGATCGCACTGGTCTCTTCTTTGAACAGCTCCCGCAACCGCGCGATCCGGGACGACGATGGCATCGACCTTTCACCGCATCTCGACGTGGTACTCCAGGAGCACCAGCTCGCCGTGCCGGTCGATGGCGCCGGCGACGTGCGCCAAAATCTCGTCCGCGTGCCGGCTGTCGGTGCTGACGCAGGCGACTGCGAGCCCCGCGCGGCGCCACGAATCCTGATGGTCGACCTCGGCCGCCGCCACGTGAAACCGGTGGTGCAGCTGGTCGAGCAGCGACCGGATGATCCGCCGCTTGTCCTTGATGCTCCGCGTCCCGGGAAGACTGCACTCGACGTGCAGCACGCCGACGATCATCCGCGCCAGTCCCTTCGGGGACCAGGATCAGGCCGGCTTCGCCTCCATGGCGAACGCCTCGATGACGTCGCCTTCTTTGACGTCCCCAAACCGCTCCAGCCCGATGCCGCACTCGAAGTCGGACGCGACCTCGCGGACGTCCTCCTTGAACCGCCTGAGCGATCCGATGACGCCCTCGTGCACGACCGCGCCGTCGCGGATGACCCGGGCCCGGGCCCCGCGGACGATGCGCCCCGACGTCACGTACGATCCCGCAATCACGCCCACCCGGCTGATCGAGAACACGCGCCGCACTTCCGCGCGGCCGAGGACCACTTCGACCTCCCGTGGGGCGATCAGGCCGGAGGCGACCTTCTTCACGTCGTCGAGCACCTCGTAGATCACGCGGTACAGGCGGACGTCCGCGGCTTCCGTTTCCGCGAGCCGGCGCACCGCGGGCTCCGGCCGCACGTTGAAGCCGATGACCGTAGCCTGGCTCGCCGCGGCGAGCATCACGTCGGATTCGGTGACGTTGCCCACCGCCGCGTGGAGGATGGTGATGATCACCTCGCGGGTGGTCAGCCGTTCCAGCGCCGCGACCAGCGCCTCCACGGATCCCTGCACGTCGCCCTTGATGATGAGGCGCAGCTCCTTGCGCTGCGTCGGCGCCCCGCTCTCCTTGGAGATCTCCTCCACGCTCAGCTGGCGGATCCGCGCCTGCTCCGTCGCCCGGCGGCGCTCGCGCCGCTCCTCGGCCACGGCCTTGGCGATCCGGTCGTTCGTCACCACCTCCAGCAGGTCGCCGGCGGCCGGCACCTCGCTCAGGCCCGTGATCTCCACGGGCGTGCTCGGGGCGGCCTCCGTCCGCCGGGCCCCGGCTTCGTCCGACATCGCGCGGATGCGCCCGTACGTCTCGCCCACGACCACGGCATCGCCGGCGCGCAGCGTGCCGTCCTGCACCAGCACGGTCGCCACGGCCCCGCGACCCTTGTCGAGACGGGCTTCGATCACGGTGCCCCGCGCGGGCTTGTCCGGCGTCGCGCGGAAGTCCCGCAGTTCCGCGACGAGGAGGATCATCTCCAGCAGGGTATCGATGCCGGCGCCCTGGCGCGCCGACACGGGGACCATGATCGTGTCGCCGCCCCAGTCCTCGGGCACGAGCCCCAGATCCGCGAGCCCCTGCTTGACGCGGTCCGGGTTGGCCTGCGCCAGGTCGATCTTGTTGATCGCGACGATGATGGGCACGCGGGCGGCCTTGGCGTGGTTGATCGCCTCCACCGTCTGCGGCATGACACCGTCGTCCGCCGCGACCACGAGCACCGCGATGTCCGTCACCTGCGCGCCTCGCGCGCGCAGCGCGGTGAAGGCCTCGTGGCCGGGCGTGTCGAGAAACGTGATCGGCTTCCCGTTCACCTCGACCATGTAGGCGCCGATGTGCTGGGTGATGCCGCCGTACTCGCGCGCGGCCACGGAGGTCTTGCGGATCGCGTCGAGGAGGCTGGTCTTGCCGTGATCGACGTGGCCCATGACCGTGACGACCGGCGGCCGCACGGTGCTGCCCTTCTCCTGCGGCGGCACCTCCGGCACTTCGAGCGTGCCCGCGACCTCCCGCACCTCCACGGTCTCCGGCGCCTTGACGGCGTAGTTGAACGCCGCCATCACCTTTCCCGCGACCTCGATCGGGATCATGTGGTTGACGCCCGCCATCACCCCGGCCTCGACCAGCCGCTTGACCACCTCCCCGGGGCCGACCCCCATCCGCGCCGCCAGCTCGCCGACCTGGATCGGCCCGCCGAGTTCGATGTAGCGAACCGGCTGCGGCTGCGGCGCCGGTGTCACGGCCGGCTGCGGCGTCGGTGTCACGGCCGGCTGCGGCCGAGGCGCCTCCGCGGGCTTGACCGGCGATTCCACCGGCACCGGCGGCGGCGCCTCGGGCATCGGCCGCGCCGCCGGCGTGTCGGTCACATACCGCGGCGTCTTGCGAACGTCGGCAAAGCGGACGGTGGGCTTGTCCTTGACCGGCGCGGCAGGCGCCGGCGCAGCGGCCGGCGCCTGCGCCGCCGGGCGCTCCTTCGCGGGAACGCGCCCGTCCGCCGCCGCGGGCTTTTTCACGTCCGCCTTCTTCGCGGGGGCCGCGCGGTCGTCGGGCCGCACCGGCGTCTTCGCGGCCGGCTTCGTGCCGGCGTCCGGCAGCTCCGGAGCCTTTGGCGGAGGCGGCGGGGTCTCGACGCGCTGCGCCCGGATCACCCGGACGCCGCGAATCTCCGCGCCGTACTTGGCCTGCAAAAAGGCGCTCTGTTTGATCTTTTCCTCGTCGATGGCCCGTGCCGGCCCGCGCGGCACGTCCACCGGCGGCGTGGACGGAGCCTGACCAGCCGGCGCGCCGGCGGACGGCACGCCGCCTTTGCGGACCCGCACGACCGTCTCATCGTCGAGCACGCTCATGTGGTTGCGGACCGAGACTTTCATGGCCTCGAGCCGCTCGATCAATTCCTTGCTGGTCAGCCCGAGTTCCCTGGCCAGCTCGTGAACCTTCACGACGATCCCTCCGTTTCAGACCCCAACGACGCCCGGTCCGATGTCCGGCCCGACCGGCGCCCGCCGCCTTCGCCCGTTTCGCCCCTTCTGGCCTCCAGCACCTGCTGCAGCGACACCCGCCGGACCACGGGGGCGCGCGGCGTGGTGTCGCGCGACGCGGCCTCGGTGAGCGCCGCCCGCAATCCGTCGGGTAGCGGGAGCTCCAGCGCTCCGGCGAGCCGCCCGTCCCGCACGGCGCGGTCGATGCAGCTCGGTTCCGGACAGACGTACGCGCCCCGGCCCGCGAGCTTGCCGGTCACGTCCACCCGCACGTCCCCGGACGGCGTTCGGACGACCCGGATCATCTCGCGCTTGCCGCGGGTCCGCCCGCAGGCCACGCACTGCCGCTGGGGTATGCGCCGTACTCTAGGCACTCGCGCCCACCGGCGTTACTCCGCCGCGGTCTTCTCCTCGACGCGGTCGGGCGGCGCCGGCTCGGCAGCCTCGGCGGCGGGCGGGTCCGCCGGGACGGCCGCCTCGGCATCCTGCGGCTCGGTCCCCGCGGGCGCCGGCTCCTCCGCCGGTAGGTCCGCGAAGATCTTGCGCGCTTCCAGCTCCTTGATCTGCGACTCGCTCTTGATGTCGATGCGCCAGCCCGTCAGCTTCGCGGCCAGCCGGGCGTTCTGGCCCTCCTTGCCGATGGCCAGCGACAACTGGTTGTCCGGCACGATCACGAGCGCGGTCTTCGTCTCCTCCGTCACCTCGACGCGGATCACCTTCGCGGGGCTGAGTGCGCTCCCGACGAACGTCACCGGGTCGGCCGCCCACGGCACGATGTCGATCTTCTCGCCGCGCAGCTCGTCCACGATCGACTGGACGCGGGAGCCCTTGGGTCCGACGCATGCGCCGACCGCGTCGACGTTGCGGTCCCGCGAGATCACCGCGACCTTGCTGCGCGCGCCCGCCTCCCGGGCGATCGCCTTGATCTCCACGATGCCCTCGTAGATCTCCGGCACCTCGAGTTCGAACAACCGCTTCAGGAGCCCGGGGTGCGTCCGGCTCACGACGATCTGCGGGCCGCGAGTCCCCTGCTTGACCTCGACCACGTACGCCTTGACGCGATCGTTCTGCCGGTAGCCCTCCCGCGGCACCTGTTCGGTCGGCGGCAGGACCGCCTCGATGCGTCCGAGGTCCATGTACACGTTGCGCCGCTCCACCCGCTGGACCGTCCCGGTCACGATGTCGCCCTCGCGATCGCGGAACTCCTTGTACACCATGTCGCGCTCCGCCTCGCGAATCCGCTGGACGATGACCTGCTTGGCCGTCTGCGCGGCGATCCGGCCGAAGTCTTTGGGCGTCACTTCCACCTCGACGATGTCGCCGACCCGGCTCTCGGGATCCCAGGTCTGGGCCTCGGCGAGCGGGACCTCGGTGTTCGGATCGTTCACGGCATCGACGATGGTCCGTACGCTGTAGACGTGCTGCTCGCCGGTCGCGCGGTCCACTTCCACGCGGATGTTCTGCGCGGCCGCGCCGAAGTTTTTCTTATAGGCGGACAACAGCGCCGCCTCGATGGCCTCCACCAGCACGTCGGTCCCGAGACCCTTCTCTTCCTCCAATTGCCTGATCGCTCTCACGAGCTCCGCGTTGTTCACTCCGGCGTCACCCCCACCGTCCCCCGCATCCCCGCCCGCGAGTCCGCGCCGCCCGCCTCCGAGGGCCCGGCGCTCAGAACCGGCCTACGAGCGCTTCAAATCTTGCCGCAGGTCCTCCAGCGCCACGACGAGGCGCGCCTGCGCGATCGCTGCGGGCTCCACGCGGATCTCCCGCCCATCGTCGAGGCGCACCGTCACGCGGCCGTCCGTTAGACCGAGGAGCCGGCCTCGAAACCGCCGCTGCCCGTCGATCGGCGCGAACGTCGTCACCGCGACGTTCCGCCCGGAAAACCGCACGAAGTCTTCCGGCCTTTTGAGCGGCCGGTCGAGCCCGGGAGACGAGACCTCGAGCGTGTACGGCCCCAGCGGCAGATCGTACAGGTCCAGTTCCCGGCTCAGCGCCTCGCTCAGGCGCGCGCAGTCCTCCACGCCGACCCCGCCCTCGCGGTCCACCAGGACCTGCAACACCCGGTGCGGCCCGGCGCCGCGCAGCTCCACGTCGACGATCTCGATCCCCATGCGGGTCCCGATCGGCACGGCCATGCCCGCCACGTGCGCGGCCAGCTCCTCGCGTCTCATCGGTTACCCCTTGACACACGTGCACCCCAGCCTTCGGCGCCTCCTGAAGAAGCGAAAGAGTGGGTTACAACGACCCACTCCCCCGAACGCGCCAAGATTGGGGCACCGGCTACCTGACACCCTTAACTCATGCGTCAGTATAACACAGGCGTGTTACGAAGACAAGAATTCGCGCCTGGCGCAGCTGGCGCAGCCTGGCGCACCGTAACGCGCCTGGCGGGCGAGATGCACGCCCGGATGGTGCGGCACGGGTTGAGGGCGGCGCGGCTTAGGGGTACAGGCGGTTGATCAAGCGAGGGAACGGGATGGTCTCTCGCACGTGCTCCAGCCCGAGGATCCACGTGACGGTCCGCTCGATACCGATGCCGAACCCGCTGTGCGGAACGGCGCCGTAGCGCCGGAGGTCCGCGTACCACTGGTATTCCGCGGCCGGCAACCCCGTCTCCTCGATGCGCCGTTCCATGAGCTCCCGGTCGTGGATGCGCTGGCCGCCGCCGATGATCTCCCCGTAGCCTTCGGGGGCCAGCAGGTCGGCGCCCAACACGACCTCGGGGCGCGCGGGATCCGGCTGCATGTAAAACGCCTTACACCGCGCCGGGTAGCGGTGGACGAACACCGGCCGGTCGAACTCGCGGCTCAGCACGGTTTCCTCGTCCCCGCCGAAATCGTCGCCCCACGCGATCGTCGCCCCGCGCGCGCGCAACCGCTCCACCGCCTCGTCGTACGTGATGCGCGGGAACGGCGGCTGCACCCGCTCCAACGCGGCCGGATCGCGCTGCAGGATCTCCAGCTCGCGGCGGCGGCGTTCGAGGACCTGCCGGACCACGGCCACGACCAAGCCTTCCGCGAGCTCCATGTAGCCGTCGAGGTCGAGGTACGCCGCCTCCGGCTCCAGCATCCAGAACTCGGTGAGGTGGCGGCGCGTCTTGGACTTCTCGGCGCGAAACGTCGGGCCAAAGCAGTACACGCGTCCAAACGCGGCCGCCGTGGCCTCATTGTAGAGCTGGCCGCTCTGCGCGAGGTAGGCGCGCCGCTCGAAATACGGCGTCTCGAACAATGTCGTGGTACCCTCACACGCGGAGGGCGTCAGGATCGGCGTGTCCATCCGCAGATACCCGAGGTCGTCGAGATACCGGCACAGCGCGCGCTCCACCTCGGCGCGCACCCGCATGATCGCCCACTGCCGCTGGCTGCGCAGCCAGAGGTGCCGGTGATCCATCAAAAACTCCACGCCGTGCTCCTTGGGGGTGATCGGGTACGGGTCGGCCAACTGCACGACCTCCAGGCGCCGCAGCGCCATCTCGTAGCCGCCCGGCGCCCGCCGGTCCTCGCGCACCAGGCCCGCGACGATGATCGAGGACTCCTGCGTCAGGGCGCCCGCCGCGTCGAACACGCCGGCGGGGAGGTCGCTGCGGACCGCCACGGCCTGCATGACGCCGGTGCCGTCCCGCACCAGGAGAAAGCGGAGGGCTCCGCTGCTGCGCATGTTGTAGAGCCAGCCGCGGATCTCCGCTTCCTCGCCGACGTGCTCGCCGATGCGCTCGATCGTGACCATGCCGCCTGCTCCTCAGGAATGGTTGCCGGCCGTGTCCACGGCGCGCTCGATCGTCGCCAATTCGGGACTGTCGGGGAGCGCGGGCGACGCGTCCACGCGGCCCTCCCGGATGATCAGCACGCGGTGCCGCCACGATCCCGTGAACGGGATGACGATCCCGGACACGCCGCCGAGGCGCCGTCCCGCCACATCCAGGTCCTGCGCATGCCAGATGGTCACATCCACGAGATCTTCGTTCATGCGGAGGTTCGCGAGCAACCGGGGCCCGCCGGGCTGCGGCGTCACCGCGGGAACGGCGCCCAGCACCTGCCAGATCGCGTCGAGGATCGGACTGGCTGCGCGGGATTCGAGACGCATCGGACGGCGGCGCATCACGGTCACGAACGCCGTCGACGTGCTGAGCCCGCGGGCGGTGACCTCTCGAGCGCGCTCCTCCGGGAGGAACGCCGGGCGGGCCGGCGGCTTGGGGCCGGCGCACCCCGTGGTGAGCGCCGCGGCCGCAAGCAACAGCGCGAGCGCGCGTCCGGGCGGGCGCACCGATGCACGACGCGGAACGGATGCCGGCGCGGCCGGCGCTCGTCGTGGTTGGCGAACCCGCATGTCCTTGCCTACGCCGGGCCGCGGGGCTTCTCCTCCGCGCGGCGCGAGCGCCGTGCCCGCGCGGCCGGCGGGTTGCTGCGCACGGCGGCGCGTCGTACAATCCGTGACGTGGTCCTCCCGCGCCGCGTCGCGCTCATCTTCGACATGGACAACACGCTGATCGGTTCCCGCATCGACTTCGCGGCGATCCGGCGCAGCCTCATCGCGCTGCTGCGCGCGGCGGGGGCGACGCGCGATCCCGACGACGTGCTGGTGCGCCGCGCCATCGCCGAACTCGTTGCGCGCGGCGCCGCGCACGACAGGGCGCATGGGACGTCGGTCGCGCCGGAGATGTGGCGGATCATCGAGGCGCAGGAGGCGCGCGGGCTCGAGAACGCCGCTCCGCTCGACGACGCCCCGGCCGTGCTGCGCGCCCTCGCGGACCGCGGCTACCGGATCGCCGTGTTGACGAACAACGGCCGCGCCGCGGCGGAGGCGGCCATCGACGCGGCGGCCCTCGGCGGGTGCGCCGAAACGCTCGTGGCCCGGGGCGACGCGGCGGCCCTCAAGCCGGCCGGAGACGGCGTGCTCGAGGTCCTGCGGCGGCTGCCGGGCGTTGAACGCGCGTACGTCATCGGGGATTCGTGGATCGACGGCGCCGCCGCGGCCGCCACGGGCGCCCGGTTCATCGCGTACCGGCGGCCGCTCAGCGAGCTCCGCGAGCGCGGGGTCTCGCCCTGGCGAACAATCTACCACCTCAGCGAGCTGCTGGAGATCACGCTCACCGACTGACCGCGGCCGACCGTCCGCGGGGCCGCGCCCCGGCTTACCAGAGGTGCTTGTACTTGCTCGCGAACCGCCGCTCGAGCACGTCGCGGTGGAGATGGTAGACCGGGCACTCACGCATGGCGCAGACATGCAGCGCCGTGTTGCAATACGCGTCCGGAACCCGCCAGCACTCCTGGTCGACGAAGTAGGCGGAGCACACGCCGCGCCGCGAGTGCACCTGACGCGGATCGACGCCGTCGAGCGCCCAGGAGCTCGCGGCGGATCGACTCCGGCGGCGTGGGCGCCGCCGCGCGGCGCCCTTCTTGGACGGCGCCCGCCGGGTGGTGTCGCCGCGCGTCTCATCGGCCGCCCGCCGCGCGGCCCTCACTTTTGGCGGGGCCGGGTCGCGCCGGCGTTCGATCCCGGCGCGCTCGCGGTCCGCCACGGGCTCGGCGGCAGGGGACGCGGCATCGATCCGTGCGGCGCCGTCGGGACCGGCGGGTGCGTCCGCGAGGTGCCCCGCTCCGGGCCCCGCCGTCGCGCCACGGGCGCCCGGGGCAGGGGCAGCGGCGTCCGGCGCCGGCGGGCCGTGTTCCGGAGCCGGCCGGATTGCGGGCGCCCCGGGTGCCCCATCACGCGCGCCGGTGCCGCCGGCATCCCTGGCCGCCACGGGGGGATCCGGCGCCGCGGGCCGATCCTGGAGCCCGCGGGACGCCTCGCGCTGATCGATGGGGACCGGGAGTTCCGCGCCGGGGCCGAGCGGGGTCGTCGAGGGGACCGCGGGCGCGTCGTGCGCCGGATCCGGCGAACGTTGCGGCGCGAGCTCGCGGACCTCGACGGCGAGCACCTCCGCGTCGAGGATGGCGCCATTGTCGGGCGCGTCCTCCGCCGCCCCGGCGTCCCGCGGGATGACGACCGCCGGAGAACCGTCATCCGGCGCGCCGCCCCACTCCGGGGCGCCGGAGGGGCCGTCGGCCGGCGCCGGGTGCGCGGGCGATTCGCCGGACGAGACAGCCGCGCCGTCCGGGGCCTCCCGGCCCTCGAGATCGGCGAGCTCGCGGGAGGTCTCCTGGATGAGGGACCTAATTCCCCGCCGCAGCGCCTCGCGGTGCTTGCTCAAGCGCCATCACCTCCTTGGCGAGACTCATGTATTCTTGGGCCCCGCGCGAGGTGCGGTCGTGGGCGAACACCGGCACGCCGACCATGCTCGATTCGACCAGCTTGATGTTATGATGCACCACGCTCTTGAACATCTTGTCGCCGAAGTAGTCCTTGATGCCCTGGAGGATTTCCTTGCTGATGCTGGTCCGCGCGTCGTACATCGTGGGCACGACGCCCGCGATGTCGATCGCATGCCCAACTTCTTCCCGCACGACCTTGATCGTCCGGAGCAACTGTCGCATCCCCAGCAGGGCGTAGTAATGGGTCTGGATCGGGATGATGACCTCGTGGCACGCCACGAGGGCGTTGAGCGTGAGCAGCCCCAGCGACGGCGGCGTGTCGATCAACACGTAATCGTACCGCGCCACCACCGGCGCGATCTTCTTCCGCAGCATGTTCTCGCGTCCGATGCGGGCGGACAGTTCGAGCTCCGCCGCCGCCAGGTCGATCGACGACGGCACGAGGTCCAGGTGCTCGACGTTCGACCGCGTGATCACGCTCGCCATGTCCACGCCGATGCCGTCGTCACCGACATCGTCCACGAGCACCTGGTAGATGGTGCGGGAGAGACTGCCGGGGTCGACTCCCAGGCTGACGGTCGCATTGGCCTGGGGATCGAGATCGATCAACAGCACGCGGCGCTTATTGACGGCGAGACACGCGGCCAGGTTCACCGATGTCGTGGTTTTGCCGCACCCGCCCTTTTGATTGACGAGCGCGATCACGCGCGTCGTCACGCCCGACGGTTCCTGCAGAATGCCGCCTCCCGCCACCGGGTCGCATCCGGGCCCCGACCCGGCGCGGCCCGATTCAGTTACGACGCGGTTCGACCATGCGCGGAGGAACTCCTCCGGCGGCCGGCCTCATCCGTCCTCGCGTTCGCGGGGCGGCGCCGCGCCGTTGGTGATGAGACGGCGGGCGAGCGTGACGGCCTCGTCGCGCGTTCGCACGCGCCCCTCCAGGCGCGCGTCGTCGATCGCGCGGAGGATCTCGCCGAGGCGCGGGCCCGGCGCCGCGCCGAGCGCCAGCAGGTCGTCCCCGGTGACGAGCCGCGGCGGCGCCGGGGGCGTCGCCGCGAGCTCCGCCTGACGCCGCCGCACCCACTCGTACGTGGACAGGTCGCCGTGGCTGGCCACGCAGTCGGCGCGATGGAGCTCCAGCAGCTCCGGGAACTCCGGCAAATCGATGAGCCGCCGGAACCGGGCTTCGCGCATGTGCGGCACGTCCTTGAAGATCATGTGCCGCCGGACCAGCAGGGTGGCGCGCTCGATATCGCGCCGCGGGAACCTGAGCCGCTCCATCGCCGCGCGGGCCAGATCAGCGCCGACCTCGTCGTGCCGGTCGAAGCGGATCCGCCCCGCGCGCACCAGCGTCGGCGGCTTCCCGGCATCGTGCAACAGCGCCGCCATCGCGAGCGCCGGCGTCGGCGCCCGCAGCGCCCCCACGACAAGGCGGGTGTGCTCGAACACGTCGCCCTCGGGGTGAAACTCCCGCGGCTGCGGCACGCCCGCTTCGCGCGCGACCTCCGGCAGCACGATCTCGAGCAGCCCGGTCGCGTGGAGCAGCCCGAGGCCGCCCGCCGGATCGGGCCCCGCCACGATGCGCAGGAGCTCGTCCCGGACGCGCTCGGGGCTGATCGTCCCGAGACCCGATCGCATGTCGCGGATGGCGGCGAGCGTCTCGGGGACGATGGTAAACCCCAACTCCGCGGCCTGGCGCACCGCCCGGATCATGCGGAGGCCGTCCTCCGCGAAGCGCGCCCGCGGATCGCCGATCGTCCGGATGCGGCCGGCCGCGAGGTCCGCCTGCCCCTCGACGAAATCGAGCAGGCGCGCGGCCTGCGGGTCCCAGAACATCCCGTTCACCGTAAAGTCGCGCCGCCGCGCGTCGTCGCGCGCCGTCGCGTAGCGGACGAACGACGGGTGCCGGCCGTCCAGGTACGGCCCCTCGGTGCGGAACGTCGCGACCTCGTAGGCGTCGCCGTCCACGAGCACCTGGACCACGCCGAACGCCGCGCCGACGCGGACCGTCCGGGCAAACAGGGCGCCCACGTCGTCCGGCGTCGCGGCGGTCGCGATGTCGTAATCGGCGGCCGGACGTCCGAGGAGCATGTCGCGGACGCATCCACCGGCCAGGTAGCTCTCGAACCCGGCCCGGCGCAGGCGCGCGACGATGCCGGCGGCGGCGGCTATGGACGGCACGGCCCGAGCGGGGGTCAGCCCTGGGCCGCCGGCCGTCCCGCGATCATCACCCGCAGCCGCGCGAGCGCGTCGCGCAACACCCGCGACACGTGCATCTGCGAGATTCCGAGCCGGCGGGCGATCTCAGCCTGGGAGAGATCCTCGTAAAATCGCAGCCGGATGACCTCCCGGGCGCGGTCGGGGAGCCGGGCCAGCGCGGCGTCCAGGGTCGCCCGATCCTCCAGCGACTCCAGGACCGGGTCCTCGGCGCCGACCGACTCCGACAGGGACGTCCCGTGGTCGTCGTCGCCGTCCTGCATCTCCGCGTCGAGCGACGCGAGACTGTAGGCCCGCCCCACCTCCATCGCTTCGAGGACGTCCTCGAACGCGATGCCCGTGGCGTCGGCGATCTCCGGAATGGTCGGGGACCGCCCGAGGCGTTGCGACAGGTCCTCGACGGCCCGCATGAGCGCGTAGTTCAGCTCGCGGAGCCGCCGGGGCACGCGCACGGCCCAGAGTTTGTCGCGGAAATGACGTTTGATCTCGCCGACGATCGTCGGCGTGGCGTAGGTGGTGAACTCGATGCCCCGCGTGGCGTCATACCGGTCGATCGCCTTCAACAACCCGATCTGCGCGACCTGGATGACGTCCTCGAGGGGCTCGCCGCGGTCGGCGAACTTGCGCGCGAGATAGATCGCCAGGTTCTCGTGCGCGAGCACGAGCTCGTCGCGAACGGCGGGATCCCGCCCCGCGTGGAACCGCGCGAAGAGCGCGCGGATCTCGGCCTTGGTGGGCACCGAGCGCGGAGGGCGGCGCGAGACCATGCCTGTTACGCTCCGCGTCGCTTGACGAGTCGCAGCCCGGCCGTACCCGCCGCCGCGTCCCGGCGCGCTTCCACCTCGTCCACGAGGCACTGCATCAGGAACACCCCGAGCCGGCCCTCGTCCAGCGGGGCGTCCCCGTCGG
>JAJPJL010000085.1 GCA_021324255.1 Bacillota bacterium | reverse complement strand
GGGATTCGAACCCACGGACCCCGGTTAAGGGGTCACGGTTTAGCAAACCGTTGCCTTGGACCGCTCGGCCACCCCTCCGGCCTCCTGGCGCTCTTATCCTACCCGCCTAGGGACCCATTGGCAAGCATTCACTCGGGCCGCCTGATCACGCCGCCGATTCCAGTCCCGGCTGTCGCTCGAGCCGCGGCACCGGCGACGCCAGGATGCCGGCCGCCGTGCATCATCCCGAACCCCAGGGGTCGGGGCCGGGGTCCCCTCCAGACGACGCGATCGCGAGTCTCGGGAGGTAGTGGTCCCAGATCTCCGCACGGCCCGCGCCTGATTTCGTCACCGGGTCCCGGTGGGTGAGCTGGAGCTGTGTTCCGCCGCCGGCGTCCGGCCGCAACTCGATCTCGACCACCGTGGAGCCCGGCGGGAGCTTCTCGCTCCCGACCCACCCCCAGGTACACACAATGCGGCGATCCGGCACGAGCTCGAGGTACGTACCGCTGACGACGTGGCCCGCGTTGATGATCCGCTTGTACGACGCCCCCGGGCGAGCATCCCCGGCGGCTTCGACGCCGAACCACCGGCCGATCTTCGCCGGGTCGGTGAGGAAGGCAAACACCACCGGCGGAACCGCCGGGATCCGGAGGGCGCGGCGAACCGATCCGGCGCGGTCGTCCGTGTCGAACAGCCATCGAGTGGCGCTGGCCGGAAACGCGGCTTCGCTCCACGCAAAGACGACCCGCGGGCGGACGACATACGTGACGTCCGCGGTCTCGCGGCCTTCGAGACGCCACTGATACTTGTCTTTGTAGGCCGCGGCGTAGCGTCGAAGGGTGCCGGGGTCGCGGACTTCCTCGACGGCGCCTTCGAGGATCAACGCGTCGTCGCCGCTCTCCAGATGGATCACGATCGCGCTGTTGTGCCGCAGATTGCGCGCCTTCCGCGACGCGCGCGCGGTGGTGAAGTGTAAGCCGCCGTCGAGCCACACGGCCCACACAGGCATGGCGTGCGGCCGGCCGTCCGGGCGGGTCGTGCTCACCCAGTAGTTGCGCGCGGCGGCGATGCGCTCGACGATCCTGGTCCATGCTCCCGGCTGATCGGGAGCCGGATCGCCGGAAACACCGTAGCTCTCGGGCATACGAGGCCGCGTGGGGCGCGGGTGCCCGGTCACGGGGTGCGCTCCGTTCGCGCGGCCCGCACCGGATCGACGTGATCTACATCAGTCTCGACGTCGCGTCGGCGTTGGCGGTCCCCGAACAGAGTTAACGTTCCTCGCGGCCGCGGCGCCGGAGCGCCGCCGGACGGTCGCCGGGATCGCACGGGCCGACGGGACGACGTCAGGGCGCCAGCCGCTCGATGCGCCACCGCCCGTCCTCGCGACGGTATCGAAGGCGATCGTGGAGCCGGTTGGGCCGGCTCTGCCAGAACTCGAACGACTCGGGGATCAAACGGTATCCGCCCCAGTGCGGCGGCCGGGGCACTTCGCGATCCCGATAGTGCGACGCGAGCCGTCTCACCTGATCTTCGAGAACCGCCCGGCTGGGCAACACCGCGCTCTGCGGTGATGCCCAGGCTCCGATCTGGCTGTCCCGCGCCCGCCCGCGGAAGTACGCGTCCGACTCCTCGAGGGAGGCTTTGACCACGTGCCCCTCGACGCGAACCTGGCGGCCGCTCCTCGCCCAGTAAAAGAGCGCCGCGGCCGCCGGGTTCTCGGCCAGTTCCTTCGCCTTGCGGCTCTCATAGTTCGTATAGAATACGAGGCCGCGGGCGTCGAGCCCGTTGAGCAAGACGGTGCGGACAGACGGGCGGCCGTCGCGCGTCGCCGTGGCAACGATCATGGCGGCGGGCATCCGCAGGCCCTCGCGCACTTCGTCGTCCAACCACAACCGGAACTGCGTGAATGGATCGGGGTGAACGTCCGCCTCCCTCAATTCGTTCGACGCAGTCCTCTCGTTCAACAGCATCCTCCTTGGACGCACCGCGGCGCAACCCCCGCGTTCACGTACAGTAGCTTACGCGGCGGCGGCGCCCGGGAGCAAGCGCGAGCGCCGGCCAAGCGGCGCGGGTGCCGCCGGAAAGGCCCGCGCGGCCGGGCCCTCGAATGGTTGAATCATTGCGCGGTGATCGCGTCCGGCGCGAGGTCCCGATGCGTCATCGGAAGGTGATACGGCAGGCGCTCATCTTGTTGGGTGGGTGCGGCTTGCTGGCCCTGGTCGGGCCGCGGTTCGCCGCGGCCGTTCCGGCGCCGGGCACGTTTGCCCTCGTCGTCTCGGACAACCCGGACAATCTCAATCCATACCTGCACAGCCTGCTTGCCAGCCAGCAAGTGTACGGGTTCGTCTTCGACAGCCTCTATCGCGTGGATGAGCGCGGGCGTTGGGAGCCGGCGCTGGCCGCCGGCGAGCACGTCAGCGCCGACGGGTTGACGTGGACCTACACGCTGCGCCCGGGCGTCCGGTGGTCCGATGGGGAGCCGCTCACGTCGGCGGATGTCAAGTACACGTGGCAGCTGGCCACCGACACCGGCGTACACATCAGCTACGCGACGGGCTTCGACCGGATCGCGAGCGTGGCGACGCCGACGCCGGCCACGGTCGTATTTCATCTCAAGGCGCCGTACGCGCCGTTTCGGGAGCAGGTGGCCGGGGCACCCATTGTCCCGCGGCACCTCTTTGCGGGGCTCTCGGCGGACGAGATCAACCGCTCACCGTTCAACCGGAGACCGGTGGGGACGGGTCCGTTCGCGGTGTCGGAGTTCGTCGCCGACGATCATGTGACATTGCGGGCGAATCCCTATTACTGGGGGCCCAGGCCGAAGCTGCGCCAGATCGTCGTCCGCATCGTGCCCGACCAGAACACCCAGGTCAACCTTCTGCGCGCGGGCGACCTGAGCGTGCTCCAGGGCGTGCCGCCGGCGCGGCTCGACGAAGTCCGCCGGTTCCCGGGTATCACGCTCCAGCGGTATCTCACGTCGACCTACGCGCTCGTCCAGCTGGACGAGTATCAATTTCTGCGCGACGTGCGGGTGCGGCAGGCGCTGGATTTCGCGACGCCCAAGGCGCCGATCATCAAGGACGTCATGCGGGGGCAGGCCGCCCCGGCGGTGAGCGACATGGTCCCGGACGGCCCCTGGGCGGACCGCGGTCTCGCGCCGCGCCCCTACGATCCGGAACGGGCGCGCGGGCTGCTTCGCGCGGCGGGATTTGTGCGGGGCGCGGACGGGTCGTTCACGAAGGACGGCGCGCGCCTCGAGGTGCCGCTGTGGACGGTCTCGACCCGGCTCTACTTCGTCCAGGCCATGCAGATCATCGCACAGGCGTGGCGCGCCGCCGGCGTGGCGACCGACACCCATGCGGTCAGTTCGGCGGCGCTGTTTGGACAGAACGGTCCGCAGTGGAACGGCAGAGACGCGGCGCTGATCTTTTCGTGGAGTCAGGGTGTCTTTCCCGAGAACCGCATCAACTGGAGCTCCGCCTACATTCCGGCCGACGCCAACGGCGCCGGCGAGAACGCGGAGCGGTACCGCAATCCCGAGATGGACGCCCTGCTCGACCAGGCCGACGCTGCCGTGGACCCGGCGCGGCGCCTGGAGATCTACCGGCGCATCCAAGCGCTCGAACAGCGCGACGTGCCCGTGATCTTTCTGTTCTGGTACGTGAACACCGATGCCGTCGCGGCGAACGTCCACGGGTACGTTGCCACGACGTTCGGCACGACGCCGCCGGAGACGTGGAGCACGCGGTGAGGCGTCCCGCCGCCGTCCGCCGGCCGTAGGGGCCGATGACGCGCTACGTCCTGCAGCGGGCGGCGCAGGCTGTGGCGCTCCTGGCGCTCGTATCGCTGGTCGGGTACGCGATCATGAACCTCGCGCCCGGCGGGCCCCTCGCGGTGTACATGCACAACCCGCAGGTGACGCCGGAGCGCATCGCGATCCTGCGGCATCAATTGGGCTTCGACCGTCCGTGGTACGCGCGCTACGTGGTCTGGGCGGGCGCCTTGCTGCGGGGCCAGTGGGGCGATTCCTACTATACGGGACGTCCGGTGCTGGCGATGATCGGCGAGCGGCTCCCGGCTACCTTGGCCTTGATGCTGAGCGCGTTCGGCCTGGCGATCGCCCTGGCCATCCCGCTCGGCACGTTTGCCGCCACGCACAAGTACTCGTGGGGCGACACCGCGCTGTCGTTCGGCTCGTTCTTCGCCTGGGCCATGCCGACGTTCTGGTTTGGGTTGATGCTGCAGCTCCTGTTTGCGGTCCGCTGGCGGCTCCTGCCGGTGGCCGGGATGCACGAGGTCGGGAACGCGTCGCTGCCGGACCTTGCGCGCCACCTGGTCCTGCCCGCTCTCGTGCTGGGGCTCGGCTCCATTGCGAGCTGGAGCCGCTACCTCCGGAGCAGCCTCCTGGACGTGCTCTCGCAGGATTACGTTCGCACCGCACGCGCGAAAGGTTTGCCTGAGGCGCGCGTGCGGCGGCGCCACATGCTGCGCAACGCCCTGATCCCGATCGCGACGCTGATCGGGCTGGATCTGCACGCGCTCGTGGGCGGGGCGGTGATCACGGAATCGATCTTTGGCTGGCCGGGGATGGGACGGTTGTTCCTGGAGGCGCTCAACAATCGCGACTACCCCGTCCAGATGGCGGGGTTGATGATGAGCGCCGCGCTGCTGGTCGCCGGCAATCTCATGGCGGACCTGGCGTACGTTGCGCTCGACCCGCGGATCCGATATCAATGATACTCACGAAGGCGGCACGCGTGCTCGCGCCCGGCGGCGCCGGTTGCCGATGATGGCCGCACGCGTCTGGGGGCGCTTCCGCCGGCATCGGGCGGCCGTCGCGGGCGCCGTTGCGCTCGCGCTCGTCATGGGCGGGGCCGCGCTCGCGCCGCTCCTGACGCCGTACAATCCCGCCGCGCTCGATCCGGACCACGCGCTCGAAGCGCCGACCCCCCGCCACCCGCTCGGCACCGACGATCTCGGCCGCGACGAGCTGGCGCGGCTATTATATGGAGGGCGCGTGAGCCTGTTGGTCGGCATGACCGCGATGCTGGTCGGAAGCGCGATCGGGGTCACGCTCGGGTCCCTGGCGGGATATCTCGGCGGCCGCGTGGACGCCGCCGTGATGCGCCTCGTGGATCTCGTGCTCAGCTTCCCGGCGATCTTTCTGCTTCTCATCCTGCTCAACTGGACCGCCGGACGCGCGCCCGTGGCCTTGATGGTCGGTTACCTGGGCTTGTTCGGCTGGACGGGCTTGGCGCGCATCGTGCGCGCGGAGTATCTGTCGCTGCGCGAGCGGGAGTTCGTGGAGGCGGCCCGGGCGGGCGGCGCCGGTGTGCGGCGCGTGGTCTTTCGGCACATCTTACCGAATGCCATGGCCCCCATCCTGGTGCAGGCGGCGTTCGCCGTGGGCGGTGCGATGCTGGCGGAAGCCGCGCTCGACTTTCTTGGATTCGGGCTGCCCCCGGAGATCCCGACGTGGGGCAACCTGATGACGCAGGCGGAGAGCTATCTCACCTCCAACCCGGTGCTCGTGATCGCGCCCGGCGCGGTGGTCACCCTCAGCGTGGTCGCCGTGTTCTTCATCGGCGACGCCCTGCGCGACGCGCTCGACGTGCGGGCGCGATAACCGCGGCCGGATCCCGCGGGACGCGCGCCCGAGCGCGGACGCCGCGAAACCTTTGTGAAACTCCGCCGGGAAACGGGGAAAATATTACAATAGAAACGAGATCGAGTCGCGACATCGCGGCAACGCACGATGTGCCGAATCCCCGAGGACCGTTCGGGGAACGGGGGACCCAAGTTCGTGGGGCGCAGCCTGTGTGTGCGCGCAGGTAGGGCAAGTCTCTCGGCCCGAGCCCGTCAGCTAACCCCGTAGGCATCGAGAGAAGGCCAGCCGGGCCATGAACCACCCGGAGACCTTCTCCGGGTGGGTTTTGTTTTGCGCATGGAGCCTCATGGGTCCGGAGCGACATCCGCGCGGCGGAGGTGTGATGCATGGTCATCGCACGAGGGCGCCTTGAGCAACTCGACGGCATGCTGAAAGGGCGCCAGCTGGTGATCGTCAGCAATCGCGAACCTTACGCGCATCGAACCGGCCCGGGAGGCATCAGCGTGGAGCGTCCCGCCGGGGGACTGGTGGCCGCCCTGGACCCGGTGATGCAGGCTGTCTCGGGCACCTGGATCGCATGGGGCGACGGTGACGCGGACTTCGCGGTCGCCGACGCGGATGGCCGGGTGCAGGTGCCGGATGACAACCCGCGCTACACGCTCAAGCGTATCGCGCTCTCCCGGCCGGACGTCGACGGCTACTATTACGGCTATGCGAACCAGGTCTTGTGGCCGCTCTGCCACATGGTCATGGACCAAGTCCGCGTGCGGACGCGGTACTGGGAGACGTACCAGGCGGTCAACCGGCGGTTCGCGGAGGCGGTCGCCGCGGAGGCCCCTCGCGACGCGGTCGTGTGGCTGCACGATTACCACCTGGCGACGTGTCCGCGCGCGCTGCGGGAGCTTCGGCCGGATCTGTTTCTCATGCATTTCTGGCACGTGCCGTGGCCCGCGTGGGACGCGTTTCGGGTCTGCCCGGAGCGGGTGGCGCTCCTCGACGGCCTGCTGGCGAACGACCTCCTCACGTTTCAACACGATCGGCACGTCGAGCACTTCCTCGAGTGCGCGCGGCGCGATCTCGGGGCGCACGTGTCCGGCAACACCGTCTGGTACGCGGGGCGGCGGACGGTGGTGGAGGCGTTTCCGATCAGCGTGGACGCCGCGGCCCTCGACGAGGTTGCGCGGTCGCCGCAGGCCGAGCGGTGGATGGATGGGTTCCGCCGCGTGCTCGGTCTCGAGGGGCGGCGGATCGTGCTCAGCGTGGATCGGCTCGACTACACGAAGGGCATCCTCAAGCGGCTCCGCGGCATCGATCAATTGCTGTCCCGGTGGCCGGAATACCGCGGCCGCGTCGTGTTCATTCAAAAGCTCGCCGCGAGCCGGGGACAGATCAAGGTGTACCGCGATCTCCGGGCTCGGATCGAGGAGCGGATCGAGCGGCTCAACGCGGCCCACGGCACGCCGGATTGGATTCCGATTATCGCGCTGCCCGATCCGCTGCCACCGGCCGGCATGGCCGCGCTCTACCGGCTCGCGGACCTGTGCGTCGTCAGTTCCATTCAGGACGGCATGAACCTCGTGGCCAAGGAATTCGTGGCATGCCAGGTGGATGTGAGCGGTGTGCTGCTCCTCAGCGAGTTCGCCGGTGCGCACGACGAGCTCACCGGCAGCGTGTCCATCAATCCGTACGACGCGGCCGGTTGCGCCGCGGCGATGGCGCGGGCGCTTGCGATGCCCGTGGAAGAGCGGCGGCAGCGGCTCGATCACCTGCGGCGGCACGTGTTTGCGCAGGACGTGTATCGCTGGATGGGCAAGCACCTCGAGACCGCGTCCCGGCTGCTCCACGCCGGCACGGCCATCCGCCCCAAGGCCGAGGCGGCGGCGGCCGTCGAGCACACATCGCGCAGCGGACGCCCATTGGCCGTCTTCCTGGACTTCGACGGGACCCTGGCGCCATTCCACGACGATCCGTCGCGGGTGTCCCTGCCCCCCGATGCCCGAACCGCGCTGCTCCGGCTGGCGGAGCGTCCCGCGACCCTGGTCGCCATCGTCAGCGGTCGCGCGCTCGACGATTTGACGGGGCGCATTGGAATCGACGGCTTCGTGTACGCCGGGAACTACGGATTGGAGATGACGGATGGGGACGCGACCTGGGTGCTGCCCGACGCGGAGCGGGCGCGTCCGGCGATCGAAGCATGCGCCGTGCGGCTTGCACGCCGGCTGCGTGAGATTCCCGGCGCCTGGTTGCAGGACAAGGGGCTGACGCTCACGGTGCACTACCGGCGCACGCCACACGCGTTTCTCGAACGGGTCCGGGATGTCGTGTTCGAGGAAACCGGGCAGGCGGCGCCCGGGCAAATCGGCGTCCAGCTCGGCGCCCACGCCCTCGAAGTGCGGCCCA
The DNA here is from genome assembly GCA_021324255.1 of Bacillota bacterium. Lineage (GTDB taxonomy): Bacteria > Sysuimicrobiota > Sysuimicrobiia > Sysuimicrobiales > Segetimicrobiaceae > JAJPIA01. Next base: position 38,978 of record JAJPJL010000085.1, on the reverse strand, counting down.
ACGTGGCGTGGGACAAGGGCGCCGCGGTCCGGCGCATCTTGATGCAAACGTTTGGGGACGCCTGGGCGATGCGCGTTCAACCGATCTACATCGGCGACGATTGGGCGGATGAGGACGCCTTCCGTGCGCTGCCCGAGTCGGCGCTCACGATCAAAGTCGGCCGCCGTCCGCCGCAGACCGCTGCGCGGTACCGAGTCGCCGGCGTGGATGACGTGCACAGGCTGCTGTGGGTGTTGGTGTTGACCGGCGGCGCGACGGGCGAGGGCGCCGGCCGCGCCGCCGGCATCGCGGCGCTCCGCGACGACGTGGCCCGTGCGCGGCGGACGCTCGAGACCCGACTGGCCCACACGCCTCGCTGACCGCGGGCGATGCCGGCCCGCCGCCGCGACCCGGGTCGCGCGGCGGCGGGCCGGCTGAAGGCCGGCGGCGCCGCGTCCGCGGCACGTCGATGATTGCGGCGGGGTTCCCCGCTACGGGGTTTGCTGGAAGATCGTCTTGTACTGGCCGGGGTTGAAGACGAAGATCGCCGACACGCGGCTGCCCAGCGCTCCGGTCTTGTCCACGAGAAACGCCACGCCGATCTTGTCGTACACCAGGGTATCGTCGTCCTCGTGGCTGTCCACGCTGTCTTCCTGCCCGTAGGCGCTTCGTACAGACTCCATCTCCGCGCCCGCGGCGATGCCCTTGTCGGTCCGGTAGCCATCGTCCATCGAGACGACGAGCGCGACCACCTTGCTGGACGTCTTGTCGGCGATCGCGCCGATGCGCCTCAGCGGCCAGAAATACGCCGTGAGGTTGCTGCTCGGAATATCATCCGCGGAGTGAACCGGACCCAGCGACCTCACCATGGTGTTGACGTCTTCGCCGAGCCGGAATCCGCCGATGGCCTGTCCGGGAAGAACCGGGTTGATCCCCTGCGCGTACGCGGGCGCCCCTGCCGTCGCGAGCGTCAGGACCGTGAAAGAGATCCAAAGCCACCGCCGCATCATTGCCGCCTCCCCCGCGTGCCTGCAGGCCGTCGTGTTGCGTCGTCGAGCCGGTGCCTGGAGAAAGCAACCGCGTTTTGTTAATATTGGTGCCGTACCGAGATCGCGCCCGTAGCTCAGCGGATAGAGCGCCGGACTACGAATCCGTAGGTCGGGGGTTCAAATCCCTCCGGGCGCGCCACACCATATCGAGCGTACCGAACGGCGGCGCAGTTCCTCCTCAGCCTAAATTCTAACTCTTTTCTAGCGAGACCGCATTAAGATCGTGTAACGAGGCGAGAATCGAACGAGGGAGAAGCGCACGGGACCCGCCGCCCGCTCCACGGGTTGAAAGACCTCGCGGCTGGAAGCGCGAGCGGGGCGTGCCCTCTGGCACGCCCCGCTCGACGACCATCGCGGTTCAGGCGTTAGATGTTGTTGTTCCCGCCTGAGCCGCCGGCCCCGCCGGCCCCGCCGTTGCCGGAGCCGCCGCCGTTGTTGTTCCCGCCGGCTCCACCGTTGCCTCCGGCGCCGCCGTTGCCGTTCCCGCTTGTGCCCGAGCCGTTACCGTTGCTGCTGCCGCCCGCGCCCCCGTTGCCGCCCGCGCCCCCGTTGCCGGAACCGTTGGTGTTGCTGTTGCCGCCGGCGCCGCCGTTGCCGCCCGCACCGCCGTTGCCGTTGTTGCTACCGCCTGCGCCGCCGGCCGCGGTTCCGGATCCGTTGCCGCCCGTGCCGTTGTTGTTGCCGCCCGCGCCGCCGTTGCCGCCCGTACCGCCGTTCCCGGAGCCGTTGACGTTGGCGTTGCCGCCCGCGCCGCCGTTGCCGCCGGCGCCGCCGTTGCCGTTGTTGCTGCCGCCGGTTCCGCCCGTATTGGTGCCGGTCCCGCCGGTACCGCCCATCCCGTTGTTGTTGCCGCCGGCACCGCCCTTACCGCCGGCACCACCGTTGCCCGATCCGCCGAGACCGCCGGCGCCCGTGTTGCCGAGATTCAGGTTCCCGCCGGCGCCGCCGTTGCCGCCCGCACCGCCGTTGCCGTTGTTGCTACCGCCGGCCCCGCCGGCCGCGCCCGCGGCTGTTCCGCCCGCGCCGCCGGTTCCGCCGGTCCCGTTCCCGTTCCCGCCGGCGCCGCCTGCGCCACCCGCGCCGCCGTTGCCGGACGAAACGCTGTTGCCCGTGCCGCCGGCGCCGCCGTTGCCGCCGGCGCCGCCGTCACCGTTGTTGTTGCCTCCCTTGCCGCCCGTGCCACCCGCGCCGCCGGTGCCTGCACCGCCGGCGCCGCCTGCGCCGCCGTCACCGTTGTTGATACCGCTCGCTCCGCCGGCGCCGCCCGCACCACCGTTGCCGGATGCGCTCGTGTCGTTGCTGCCGCCGTTCCCACCGCCACCGCCCGCACCGCCGTTGCCGTTTCCATTACCGCCGGCGCCGCCCGCACCGCCGTTGCCGCCATGGTTGGCGCCGCCTGCGCCGCCGTTGCCACCGTTACCGTTTCCGCCCGCGGGGGTTGCCCCCGCGCTGTTCGACGCGTTGCCGCCGGCACCACCCGCGCCGCCGTTCCCGGAGTCGTTGACGTTGAAGCTGCCGCCGTTCCCGCCCTTGCCACCAGCACCGCCGTTCCCGTTGTTCGAGCCGCCGGCACCACCGGCACCTCCGTTACCGCCGGAGGTGGCGCCACCCGCGCCACCCGCGCCGCCGTCACTGTTGGAATTGCTGCCGTTCCCGCCGTTGCCGCCGTTGCCGCCGTTACCGGAGGTGTTCGCATTGTTGCTGCCGCCGCTGCCGCCGGCGCCGCCCGCACCGCCGCCACCGCCGGTCGTTCCAGCGGCACCGCCAGCCCCGCCCGTGCCGCCGCCAACGACCGTGGTCCCGGGACTGCCGGGAAGCCCGTTGCCGCTACCGCCGACGCCACCCGCGCCGCCGGCGCCGCCGTTGCCTGACGTCTGCGCGTGGGCCACCGTGGCGGCCGCGTTGACATAGAGGGCGGGGATCGCGAGCGCGAGCGCTACTGTGAGGAAGAAGTACCACATCGAGCGTGTCTTGCGACCGCTTCTCACCAAGCATCGCCTCCTTGTGACTGGTGCTGCGAGCCTTTGTGCCTCGACAGCGCACCGCCGGTTGCAGCGGTCTTGCCGCTACACACAAGCGGCGCCGCTTGCTCAGACCGGCGGGGAGCGTTCGGTGTAGCTCCGCACGAACGCGCCGCGAAAGTCCCGTCGCGGTGCGCGCGCGGGGGTGATGCGCAGCGAAGGACGCAAACGAGGAACACGTGCGCGCGAAGCCGCTGCGTCATATACGACGCGACGGCCGTCCGCGAGAACAGCACCGGAGCGGCGCGCCCGGTCTGCGGTCGAGACCACACGGCAGAACATCGCGCGATATTTTCCCAGGCCGTCTCGAGACGCTACGCGGTTCGTCACCCCAAGGGACTAGGCTCTTCGGCCATTTCTGTACCGTGGATCACCAATGCGTGCGCATCGCGACTCGGGGTGTTCACCGGAGACTCGCGCCGTCACGGACCAGCGGCTCACCGCGGTGCCTCTGCGCGACGGCGACGTCCCGACCGAGGCTGTCGAGCACTATGGCGGCGGGTTTCGGCCTGGATGCGCTCATGCGGAGATCGTGCGGTGCGTGCCGCATCCGTCCGATCCGGACGCCGCGATCCGGGATGTCGCTCCGGCTTGCTATACTAGGTGTATGCGGAGGTGTATGCGGCGTGAGGTGTATGCGGCGTGCGGAGCGTGCGGGGTGAAGCGGCCGGATGGCGGCGCGTTACGACGTGCCCGAGGATCGACGCAGCGGGCAGCGCATGATGCGGTGAGTCCGTCGCAATGAGCCTCCGGGGGCGCGAGCTGGCGCCCGAGGCGCGCGCCCAGATCGCGGCGATTCGCGCGGCCGCGCGCAAGGGCTGGGCGGCCACCGAGATCGCCGAGCGCTGCCAATTTTCCATTACCGTCGTCAATCGCGTGCTGGCGCCGGCAAACCATGCCCGGCTGTCCGATCCGGCGGAGCTGTTGAGCGCGCGCGCCCCGTCGCCGGGACGCGCCCCGGCCGAGGCGCAGCTCTACTGGGTGGGCTTCCTGACGGCGGCCGGACGCATTCTCGGACAAGGCCCGTCCATGGCCATCGTGGTGACGCTGGGTGATCGGGCCGACGTCCATATGATGAGGTTCATGCAGGAGATCACGGGTCCCGGCGTACGGCAGGAGTACTGCGAGAGCAGCCTCCTCGGGTGGCAGGCCTACGTGCGGGAACCCAGCCTCTGCAAGGCGCTGATGCCCTGGGGGATCCCGTCGGACGCCCACGGCGAGGACCCGGCGCTGCTCGACGACATTCCCGAGGACCTCGCGGCGCCGTTTCTCGGCGGTTACCTGGACGGAAACTGGCCCGCCGGGACCTTTCCGCGCAGCGGCCGGCTAATCTGGCACGGTACCCCCGCGGTGCTCGCAGCGGTCAATCGGTTGCTGTCGCGATGCTGGCAAATCCCGGAGGGGCGAATCGTGTCGCGCGGGCCGCGCGCGACCCTCCGGCACGCCGCGCCGCGTGTCGACCGGCAGATCTGGGAGCGCGTGCGAGCCTACGCACCGCGACGTCAGTAACGCTGCTCGGCGCTGTGCGGCGGGTGCGGGAACGGGTAGTGGTGCGCGCGGCGCTCGTCGCGCTGCTGCTCTGCGCGGGCGCGGTGTTCGCGCCCGCGCACGCCGCGGACGGCAACCTGGTGGTCGCCGCGCTGCAGTTGCTCGAGGAGCATTACGCGAAACCGGTGGACGACGTGGGCCTGCTCAACGCGGCGATCGGCGCGCTGCGGAAGTCGACGGGCCTCGACGCCGGGGCGCTGCCCGACATCCCCGACGGGACCGGCGCGTCCGCGTCGCTCATGTTTCTCGACGCCTTTGACCGGGCCGTCCAGAGCGCGGCGGGCTCGTCGACCGATCTCGCCTACGCCGCGACGCGCGCCATGCTGGCGTCGTTGCACGATAGCCATGTGAATTTCTACGAACCCGCGGCGTTCCTCGAGCTTCAGCGGAACTTGGCCGGGCAGGCCAGCTACGCGGGCATCGGAGTGTTCGTCAGGAGCATCAAGACGCCGGATGGCAAGAGCGTCGCGTTCGTCGCGGCGCCGTTCCCGGGCGGCCCGGCGGCCCGCGCGGGCCTCCGGCGCTTCGACCGCATTCTGCGGGTCAACGGAAAGGACACGAGCGGGATGACCGCCGGCAAGCTCGCCGGCGTGCTTCGCGGGCCTCCCGGTTCGTCGGTTGCGGTGACGGTGAAGCGTGCGACCGGCCGCACGGTCACCGTGTCCATCGTCCGCCAGGCGATCCAGATCCCGCCGGTAGCGGCGTCGTTCATCCGGCCGGGCGTGGCGTATGTGCGTCTCCTGGGCTTCCCCAGCGGCACCGGGGGCACGTTGCGGACGGCGCTGCGCGCGTTGGCGTCGCACGCCGCGATCTCCGCGATGATTCTGGACCTCCGAAGTAACGGCGGCGGGCTCATCCGGGAGGGGCGCCTCGTGGCCGGGACGTTGCTCCCGCCCGGCACCGTGCTGGGGCATACGCTCGAGCGCACGCACCCGCCCGCGGAGTTGACATCGGATGGCGTGCCGATCGTTCCCGCCGACACCCCGCTGATTGTCCTCATCGACGGCGGGACGGCGTCGACGGCGGAGTTGCTCACGGCGGGTCTGCGGGACGCCCACCGCGGCCCGTTGCTCGGGGAGAAGACCGAAGGCGCGCTCGGGGTTGCCCTGCGATTTCCGCTGCCGGTGGGGGGCATGGAAATCACCGTGTCGCAGGTAAGCGGTCCGCGCTACGAGCAGATCGAAGGGGCGGGGATCAGCCCGGACCTTCCGGTCGATCTCACGGTGGCGGCGGTGACGCGCGGGGAGGACACGCAGCTGGAAGCGGCGCTGCGGAGCCTCGAGCGCCCGCGCGCTAGCATCCCCCGTGTCCCGGTTCGTAGATGCAGTACGTGGCGTTTACTCCCGGATCCCACGATACCGTCTTTGTCGTGTGCCGCTGCTGGTCGGTGGAATCTGTGACCACGATGGCCTCGACACGGTGCGCACCGGGCGACCCGGTCGTGTAGACCGACTCTCCCGGCCCGGCCGAACCCTGCGGGACGTCGTCGATCAGAAAGCGGACCGTCCCCGCCTCGAGTTGGTTCCACAAGCGGACGCACACGTACGCCGGATGCGCGGCGCTGCAGGCGGGAGGAAACGCGGGCTGCGCCTGGCCCCACGCGGGCGCAGCGCCCCCGATCACCAACGGTAGCAGGACCACGGCGACCGTCCTCATGAGCGTCCACCTCCCGATCTATATTTACCCGTGCGACATGTACGCGCGCGACCGGCGGAACCCTCGGCGCTACGGCACAAAACCCGCCGTGCCTCCGTACCATAGAAGTGGACCGGCAGGGGCGGCCATCGGGTATAGTTAAGGAGGAGACGACTAGGTGATGGGTGGGATGAGCCCTATGCATACCCGAACAACGGGCGGACGCGGGAGCGCGCGCATCGTGGGGTGGACGGCCGGTCTCGCGGCGTGCGCGTCCGTGCTGATCGTCGGTGTGACCCTGGCAACCATGTTCGGAGCAGCCGGGGTGGGCACGGCGGAGGCGCAACCCGGCGCCGGGCCCGTCTCGCCGGCGGAGATGGCCGGAACATGGCAGTGGTGGTGTTGCGGCGCGAGCCACGGGTCCGTGACGCTGACGGCAGAGCCGGATGGCACGCTCGACGGCCGGATCGTCGAGGACGGCCAGGGGGGCGCCACGCCAATCCACGTACGGGTTGTTCAAAGCACGATGACCTTCACCCGCGCAACGGCACCGGGCTGCGTCCAGCAATGGACGGGAGTCGTGAGCCGGGGCACGGGGGGCAATGGCGGCTCGGGCGGCGCGGGAGGCGCCGGAGGCTCCGGCAATAGCGGCGGCGGAGGGAATGGCGGTAGAGGAGGTAACGGTGGGAACGGCGGCAGTGGCGGCCAAGGCGGCGCCGGAGGCTCCGGAGGGCAAGGCGGCGCCGGCGGCACGGGGGGCACGTCCGGCACGCCGGGTCGTCCGGGTTTGCCGGGAACGCCGGGTCGCCCTGGTCTCTTCTGGAGCGGCCAGGTGAGCGGCTGCGGGGTTACGGGACCGGCGGCGAGCTTCCGAGCCTGGAAACCCTAGTAGCGGGCATCACGTTCCAAGCGCGTCCAGGCGCGCCATATCGTCCGCGGCGATCTCGAAGTCGAACACCGCCGCGTTCTCTTCCATGTGCCCGGCCTGTTCGGATTTCGGAAGGGCGATGGTCTGCTTTTGCAGCGCCCACCGAATGAGAATTTGGGCCGGCGACTTGCCATAGCGTCGTGCGACCTCGCCGAGCGTCCGGTTTCGCAGGTTGCGGCCTTTCGTCAGGGGGCTGTACGCTTCGACCGCGATGCCCTCGCGGCGACAGTAGTCCGCGAGTTCTTGGTCGAACCCGAACGGCGAGAATTTGATCTGGTTGACCGCGGGCCGGATCTTCGCCATGCGCAGGATCTCGGCGAGTTGGTCGATCGAGTGGTTGCTGACGCCGATGGCCCGGCACCGTCCGTCCCCGCAGAGCGCTTCCATCGCCGACCACGTCCGCGTGACAAGGCCCGGCGCCGGCCAATGCACGAGATACAGATCCACGTACTCCAGGCGAAGCCGGGCCAGGCTCTCGTCGAACGCGCGGCGGGCATGCGGCTGATCGCCGGTCGCCAGCTTGGTCGTGATCCACACCTCTGACCGCGGCACGCCGCTCGCGCGAACTCCATCCCCCACGCCTTCTTCGTTGCCGTACATCTTGGCGGTGTCGATGTGCCGGTACCCGAGGCGGAGGGCCTGGGCGACGGCCCTGGCGGTGGGCTCCCCATTCGCGATCGGCCAGGTCCCCAACCCCAAGACGGGAATGGCCGTGCCGTTGTTCAGCGGGATTCGGGAGTGCGGACCGGTACCCATGGGGATCATCTTCTCGACGCCGCAACCGCCTCCTTCGTGTTGGCATTCGCGCGCGCCGGACGGCGATCTTCGCAGCTTTCGCAGAGCGCGTTCACGACCTCTTCACGCCGTCCGGTCATGATAGGCAACGGAGGCCGGCGTCCTGAAGGCTGCCGGCCCGGAAGCGAGGGATGACGATGCGTCGAGTGACCGCGGTCATCACAGGGCTCTTGCTCGCGTGCTTTGGATTTGCGGAGGCCGGCAGCGCTCAAGCCCAGCAACCGCTGCAGGTGCAGGGAACGTTGGAGGCGGCAAACTGCCAGGCGCAGGAGCTGACGTTGAATACATCCGGCGGCGCCGCTACCTTTCCGGTCACCAACCAGACCGCGATCTACGTGAACGGCCGGTTGACCTCCGTGTGCGCGCTGGCGCCTTTGGCGGGCGCGCCGGTGACGGCCTACCTGGTCCCGGAAAACAGCCAGTTCATCCTCGGCCGCCTGGACGTCAGCGCGCCGCAGGGCGCATCCCCGCCCGCGCCTGCCGGCGTGGCCGCGCCGCCGTCGAGTTCCACGGCCGTGGGGATCGCGCTCGGGGCGCTGGTCCTGGGTGGCCTCGCCTACCTGATCCTGCACAACGCCACATCGCATCCCGCGCCGGCCTACGATTATGGTCATCGGTACGATCCCCGGTACTGTGACGGTGATCGCAACTGGAACGCGAGGTGCCGGTAGCGTTCCACTGGAGGACGGCATCGCGTGAGGGACGGCGGCACCGGCGTCCCGGCGCACGCGGCGGGACGCCGGTGCGCGGGGTGCGGCCCGGTGCATCCCTCGAGCGCGGCGGCTGATGTGGGGCGGCGTGCGGCCCGATCGCCCGGCCGGCTGCCGGCGCCCCGCGAGGGACACCGGTAGAACGCGCGTTAGTGCGCGGGATGCGGGACTAATTCCGCGGCAGAGCGCAGGGCGCGCACCATCTCGTCCAAACCGCGCTGGGCGTCGTCGGGGACGCTGCCGGCCAGCGGGAGCAACAGGCCCTGGAACACCTCGTGGGCGTCAAGTTGCACGCGATCGGATTCCACGGGGTCGATGGAGAACGTGAGCGTCCGCTGCAGGTTGTGCCCGAGCATCCAACCGCCCCAGCTCAACTCCTGCTCCGGCTTGACGCTCAGGACCGTCTCCTCGATGACGACCGTTTGGCTGCCGTTGTGGAGGGTGAGCTCGAGTTGCGCCCCCTCCCGCAGATCGCCCTTCGCCGGCGAGATGTACGGGTTCCAGACCGGGTAGCGGGGTAGATCGGTCAAGAGGTTCCACACGGTGTCGGCGGACGCGTTGATCACGACCAGGGACCGCGCCTCGCGGTGCGTGCTGAGGTTGGGCAGGCTCAGCGTCTGCGCCAAGACCACGAGCGTCGCGATCACGCCGGCGTGGAGCCGGACTCCGGGTCCGCGATGGCCGGGCCGGGACAGCGCGCGGGAGCCGGTGCCCATGGGCTCACTATAGCACGATGGCACGTCCGCGGCGCCAGGCGCCGCATTGCCGCTGCCAGGAGAGCTCGTCCGCCGAGCGGAATCGTCGCTCGCCCACGCTTTCCCGACGAGGTGTGCCATGGGGTGGTCCACGCTGTCGATCGGCGCCCGCGCTCCCGAGATCGTCAACGCCGTGGTCGAGATCCCAAAAGGCTCCAGCAACAAGTACGAATACGACGAGACGCTCGGGGTCATCCGCCTGGATCGCGTCCTGTTTTCGCCCGTCTACTACCCCGCCGACTACGGGTTTATCCCCGAGACGCGGTCGCCCGACGGCGACCACCTCGACATCATGGTGTTGATCTCGCAGCCGACGTTTCCCGGCTGCGTGCTCGAAGCCGCGCCGGTCGGCATCCTCGACATGCGCGACGAGGCCGGGCGCGACTGGAAGATCATCGGGGTGGCCGTCGGCGACACGCGCATGGCGTCCACGCGGACCATCGACAGCGTCAACCAGCACACGCGCCGCGAGATCGAGCACTTCTTCGAGACCTACAAGAACCTGGAAGGCAAGGCTGTCACGGTGACGGGATGGCTCGGCCACGAGGACGCATACCGGGTCATCACCGAAGCCCGGGCGCGGTATCGGGGCGCCCGCGCCCGTTAGCCCATTATCGCTGGAGGCCGATGTTGGCCTTGGGGTCGAGGAAGCTCGCCACGGCCTCGCCGAACAGGTTGAACGCCAGCACCGCCAACATGATGACGACGCCCGGGAGCACGGACTCCCAGGGCGCGATCATCAGCGACTGCCGCCCCTCGTTGATGATGGCCCCCCACGTCGGCGTGGGGGGGAGCACCCCCAATCCCAGGTAGTCGAGCGCCGCCTCGATCAAGATGGCGATCGGGATCGAGAACGTCCCGTACACCGTCAGGACCTGAAAGAGGTTCGGCAGGATGTGCCGCAGCATCACGCGCCCGATCCCCGCGCCGCTCGCCCGCGCCGCGGAGACAAACTCCATCTCCCTCAACGACAGCGTGGACGCGTGGGTGATCCGCGCGAACCGGGGGACGTAGGCGATCCCCACGGCCAGCATCACATTTTGGACGCCCGACCCGAAGAACGCCAGGATCAGGATCGCGAGCAGGATGAACGGGAACGCCAGCGCCACGTCGATGCACCGCATGATGGCCTGGTCCACACGCCGCGTGCTGATGCCCGCCATCATGCCGAGGAGCGTCCCGCCGGTGGCCCCGATCGCGACCGCGAGCACGCCGACCAGCAGGGAGAGGCGCGTGCCGTAGATCACGCGCGACAGGATGTCCCGGCCGAACAGGTCGGTGCCGAACGGATGCTGCCAGGTGGGCGGACGGAAGGACGCCGCCGCGGACACGAGGGACGGGCTATAGGGCGCCAGGACCGGCGCGAACACCGCGATGATCACGAGGAGCACGATGAACGCCAGCGACAGGAGCGCCGGGATGTTGCGCCGCAGGCTCCTGCCGAACGCGCGCCACCGCGATCGCGCAGCCGGGGCGGCCGGGGCGGAGGCGACGGACGGCAGCGCTTGGACCATGTGGCTATTGATACTGGATCCGCGGGTCCACGGCCGCGTAACAGAGGTCCGTCACGAGGTTTGTCACGACAAACGACGCGGCGAGGATGATGACGCACGCCTGGACCTGCACGTAGTCGCGGCCCGTGACCGAGTTGACGAGGAGGCTCCCGATGCCGGGACGCGCGAACACGGTCTCGATGACGGCGGTCCCGCCCACGAGGTCCCCGACGGCGAGCCCGAGGATGCTCAGCACAGGCAGCATGGCGTTGCGCAACGCGTGGCGGAAGACGACGGAGGCGCCCGCCAGCCCCTTGGCCCGGGCGGTCCGGATGTAGTCGTCCCGGAACACCGACATGAGCGTCGTGCGGGTGATCCGCGCGAGATAGGCAAGGAGACCGGCCGAGAGCGCCACGGCCGGCAAGATGGTGTGCGACACGATCGAGCCGGGTTGGGCAAACGTGCCGGCGCCGATCGACGGTACCCACCCCAGGCGTCCCGCGAAGACGATGAGCAGCACGATCCCGACGAGGAAGTTCGGGGCGGAGATCAGGACCAGCGAGAGGAACAGGGAGAGGCGGTCCGCTACGGTCTCGCTGCGGACGGCGGCGGTCACGCCGAGGGGAATGCCCACGCCGACGGCGATCGCCAGCGCGGATAGGCCCAGGATGACCGTGTAGGGCAGGGACGTCACGATCTGGTACGCGGCCGACTGGCCGGTGAGAAACGACGTGCCGAAGTTGCCGGTGGCAACGTTGCCGAGGTAGTGAATGTACTGGACGACAAGGGGTTGATCCAAGCCCCACATATGGCGTAACGCGACCTCGCGGTCGCTCGTGGCGAACGGACCGAGGAGGACGGCCGCGGGATCGCCCGGCAGGAGATGGATGACGAGAAAGACGCTCGTGACCACGCCCCAGATTAGCGGGATGATCAGGATGATGCGGCGGATGATATACGGTCGCATGAGAGGCGAGTAGGGTCCTTCAACCGCTGCCGTGGCGCCGCACGGCTTCGCGCGCCGTGTGGTTCGACGAGCCGGCGGGGCGTCCTGCCGCTGGCGCGGCGGCGATCGCTATGGCGAGAAGGTCGGGGAGACTTCGGGCGGGATGATTTCCACCCACTGGGGCCCGCGGTCGAAGGCGATCTCACGTCCCGCGCCGTCGAAGAAACGGAGGCGGTCCGCGCGGGACTGCTTGCGCCAGGTGCCCGGGACCACGACGCCGTCCTGCAGGACCCACGCCGGGCCGGAGCCGATGTCGGCGAACGTCCAGGTGTCCTCGCCGATGACCGTCCGCCCGTGGGTGCGGGAAACCACGGCAATGGCGATCGACTTCGCCGTGAGCGCCTGGCCGGTGGCGGCGTCCGTGTCCGGAACGCCGCCCAGGGTGCGAGCGTAGTCGTTGGCCGCCGGCTCGTAGGTCCACTTGACCGCATACTCCGGCAACGAAAACGCGATCGACACGCTGCCGGCGGCCGGCCGGCGCGCCGCCGGGGCGTCGTCCTTCCAGCGCTCCGGCGCGGCGGCGACGCCTTCCACCCCGACGCGTTGATCGATCACGCCGCGCAGCGCCGCGGTCGACGTAAAGACCGTATGCTCGAATGCCACGTGCGGCGCGGGGATCCGGCGAAACGCGGCGGCGTACCGGAACTCATCCAGGTTCACGATCGGCAGCTGCTGGATGAGCGCCAGCGCGTCGGCGTTGCCGCCGACGTGCGCGACGCCGGCGTCGATCTCGAGGGCGTAGTCGAGAAACTGGGTGCGTACCGACCGGACCGGGCCGATGCGGTCGGCGTCCTTCTCCGCGAAGACTGCCAGATACCGCGTGATGCCGCCCTCGGTGATGGCCTCGTACACGCGCGATGCGGCCGACAGTCCCCACTGCGGGCGCGCCTGCGTGAAGTTGTCGATGATGACCGCGATCGGCCGACGCGCCGCGAGTTGGTAAGGGACGAGCTGCCCGTCAATGGGATCCGGAACGAGACCTTGGGGCGGGCGCGGTTCCGTGGACGGTGCGGGCCGGGCTTTGTGGACAGAGACGGGGGGATGCGGTCGCGCCGTCCACACCATCATCGCGACGACGACCACGAACGCAGACCCCACGAGCACGCGAAATGCCCGGAGCGAGCGGGTACGCATGGCGGATGGCGCCACTATATCGGGCGTCCGGGTGCCTGGCAAGGCGAACGGATGTCCACACTCCCGGCTTCGCCTCGCCGGCGGTCGCAGTCAGCGATTACGCGTCACAGCGGCACGCGCGTTGTCGGTGTCGCATGGTGAGCCGGCGCCGGCGATCGTATGCGACGCCGCCCGGAGAGGAGCCCCCCGGGCGCGCTCCGTATCTTGCACTCGCGACTTCGCGATGCGGTAGGAGGCACGATGGCACGGCGATCGGCTTCGTGGGTAATCATCGCGGCGGCGGGTGCGTGGTTGCTGGCGGCCCCGCCGGGCCGCCTCCATGCGCAGTCCGCACCGAGCGCCACCGCGATCCGCGTCTACGCCGCGTTCGGCCCCGGCGCGCTGCGGCCGGGAGTGCTCGTGACGCGGCGGGTCTCCGGAGAGTGCTTCGCGGCGTCGGTCGCGGATCAGGCAAGAGACGACGCCTGGCGGTGCATGAGCGGGAACGCCATCATGGACCCATGCTTCCAGGGATTCGAGGGCAGCACGCCGGCGCTCGCGTGTCCGGAGACGCCGTGGTCCCCCCGGGTGACGGTGCTGCGCCCCACCAAGGAACCGGCCCGCGCACAAGCCAACGCGTCCGGCATTGGTCGCGGGCTCCCCTGGGCGCTCGAGCTCGGCGACGGCACGCGGTGCACCTTCTTAACCGGCGCCACCGCGGGCGTAGCCGGCATGCGCGTCAACTATGGATGCTTGGATGGCAAACGCAGCATCATCGGCGACATTGATCGGACGCTCCCACGGTGGCGTGTCTTCGTGGACTCCGGCGTGGGAGTGACGGTCCCGTTACAAGACGTGGCGATCGCGTGGTATTAGTGCGAGCGCGGTAGGGGGGCCGGCGCCGGCCCCCCCACCGCATGCGGTAGCTTCAGGCCCGGCTGGCGAAGAGGCCTTGGAGGACCTCCTCGGGTTCGGGCCGCCGGCCGGTCTCCTTTTTCGAGAACACGAGACGCCCGTTTGCGGACACCTCGAAGACCCCGCCTGAGGATGGGACCAACCGAAGCGAGCGAATGCCCTGCGGCTTCTCTTTGAGGATCGACTCCGTCACACGGACGGCGTGGCCAAGGTACCCTCAACTCGTGCAGTATTCGATGGTCACGTCGAGCTTCTCTGCCACGTCTTCACCTCCCCAGGACCGCGATGTAGTCCTCCCCTGAATGTAACGTCTGGGAAGGCTCCCTGCATCCGGGCGCATGCCGGCGGCATCCGTTGACCTGCGCGTATCCGCATCGCATAATTTATGCAGGCGGCGAGGCCTGGTTCCCGGGTTGCCGGGCGGCCGAAGACGCATTCTGAAGGACGTGATCCTGCCCCGGCAGGGGCCCGCATTTCGTTGGACAGGCTCGATTATTCCGCGCAACGGGGATCCAGACGGGTCGATTCGGGTGCATCATTGGAGCCCGGCGGCTCGCTCACGGGAGATCGCGCCCGGGGCTCGGGGTGTGGCCGGCTCGACCTCAAGCGCGGCGGAAGGGTGTAGGATTGCTCCCGATCGGGTATGTGTGTTCATAGAGGCGGGCACGTGACACGTCAACTACTTGGACCTCGGTTTCTCCGTGGACCCACCACACATGATTGAATGATTGATTCGTCCTCTGAGAGGCGTCCGGAACGTGCGTTGGCATACCGCGAGCATGGAGGTCATAGCGATGGCTCAGCAATTGGATCGTATCGAACAGATGCTTCGTGCGTTGTGCGCTCACCTGGGCGTACGCGAGCGTGATCTGGAACAGATGGTGACATCCGCCAACGGAGCCGAGTCCGCGGTAGGCGATGGCCGCCGGTACACGGGTGTTGTGTCTCGCTTCGAGCATGGGTGGGGTTTTATCGAGTGCGAGGCCATGAACCGCAACTTCTTCGTGCACTACAGCGACATCGAGGGCACCGGCCTTCGGTCGCTTGAAGCCGGCGAGGCGGTCTCGTTTGAGATCGCGCCCGGGAAGGATGGCCGTCCAAAGGCGGTCAAGGTGAAGCGCCACGGGAGCCCGCGATCCACACAGAGACCGGCGCGGATCGAGGCGATTCCTCGTCGGGCGCCCATTGCGTACACCAACGGCGACGAGGCGCTGGACGCGGAGGAGGGCGCGGACGAGCAGGACATGCCGCAGCCGACGGGCCCCACGCTGCCCTAGTCCGAGACGTCACTGATCGTGCTACACTAACAGCGACCGCCAGGCGCTCAACGCCGCCGGCGAACGACGCTTGACAACGGGCCCGTAGCTCAGTGGATAGAGCAGGGGACTCCTAAGCCTCAGGTCGGGGGTTCGATTCCCTCCGGGCCCGCCAACCCTTGCGTAGCAAGCGTTTCCGGTACGCCGCAGCCATCAGCCGCGTCGCAACGGCTCGCGGCGATCGCCCGTAGCCTCGCCGCTCACCCGTATATGGTGATCGGCGGCCCAGCCGTTCTCCTATACGGCGACCCCCGCGTCACCCACGACATCGACGTCACGCTGGGGCTCGGCCCCGATCACGTCGGTGCGGTTCTCACGCTTGTACAACCCCTCGGCCTCCGGCCTCTCGTGGAACCACCGGAGGCCTGCAAGCGACTCCCCGCGTAACCCGTACCCGTCACCGGGCGCCTGCGATGCGGAGCGGCGCGCCCGCCTACAGCTCCGGAAACTCCTCCTCCCAAAACTCGAGCACGCCGCGTTCCGCGCGCAGCCGCCGTTCCCGTTCCTTGTCGCGCAGTTCGCCTCGGCGGATCTTCCCCGAAATGGTCTTGGGCAGATCCGAGAACTCGAGACGCCGCACGCGCTTGTAGGGAGCCAACCGCTCGCGACTGAAGCGGAAGATCGCCAGCGCGGTCTCCCGTGTCGCCGGCTGGCCGGGCGCCAGCGCCACGTAGGCCTTCGGCACCGCCGAGCGAATCGGGTCGGGGCTCGGCACCACCGCCGCTTCGGCGACCACTTCGTGCTCGATCAGCGCGCTCTCGATCTCGAACGGACTGATGCGGTAGTCGGAACTCTTGAACACGTCGTCCGCGCGCCCGATGTACCAGTAGTAGCCGTCCTCGTCCCGCGACGCGACGTCACCCGTGTCGTACCGCTCTGCGCCCGCCGCCCCGGCCGGAGCGTCGGCGTATCCGGCCATCAACCCGGTCGGGCGCGGGCGCAGGGAGATGGAGATCCGCCCCTCCGCGGCCTCGCGTCCGTCGGGGTCGGTGAGGGTCACCACGTAGCCCGGGAGCGGCCGGCCGACCGACCCCGGTTTCACCGCCTGGCCGGGCGTGTTCCCGAGCACGGCGGTCGTCTCGGTTTGCCCGTACCCGTCGCGGATCGTGATGCCCCATGCCTCGCGGACGCGCTCGATCACCTCGGGATTCAGGGGCTCGCCCGCGCTGGCCAGTTCGCGAAGCGCCGGGGGACAGGCGCCGAGGCGCTCCAGCACGAGCAGGCGCCAGACCGTCGGCGGAGCGCACAGCGACGTGATCTCGTAGCGCGCCGCGGCCTCCAGGACTCGCCTGGCGTCGAATCGCGCGAGATTGTACACGAAGACGGTCGCGCCGGCGTTCCACGGCGCGAAGAAGCAGCTCCACGCGTGCTTCGCCCACCCCGGCGAACTGATGTTCCAGTGCAGGTCGCCTTGTTTGAGGCCGAGCCAGTACATCGTAGAGAGGTGCCCGATCGGGTAGCTCTGGTGCGTGTGCACCACCATCTTCGGGCTCGCCGTCGTCCCGGACGTGAAGTACAGCAGCAGCGGGTCGCCCGCGCGCGTCTCGCCCTCGGGCACGAACCGCGCGGGCGCCGCCAGGGCGTTCTCGAAGGGCTCCCAGCCCACCGGCGCGGGCGCTCCAACCGCCAGCCGGACGTGGAGGCCGGACACCTCGTGCAGCTTTTCCACGACCTGCGACTCCGCCACGGCGTGGGTCAGCCGGCCGCGCGTGATCCGGTCCTTCACGTCGGCGGCGGTGAGCATCGTCGTCGCGGGGCTCACCACCGCGCCGACTTTCATGGCCGCCAGCATGACCTCCCACAGGGGCGCCGCGTTTCCGAGCATCACCAGGATTCGGTCGCCCCGGCGCACGCCCCGCCGCCGGAAGAAGTTGGCGATGCGGTCGGATCGGTCGGCGAGGTCGGCGAAGGTCCGGCGTTCTTCGCGCCCGGCCTCGTCCACGATCCGCAGCGCGGCTCGTTCGTTGCCACGGGCCATGGGGTCGAAGTAGTCAAGCGCCCAGTTGAAGCGCTCGACCGCGGGCCACGCGAAGCCGCGGTACGCCGCTTCATAGTCCGCCCGCCGGGCGATCAACGCGTCCCGAGCGACGACGAACCCGTCAACCGGTGCCATCGGCGGTCCCTCCCCGCGGCGGCTCGAGAGCGCGGTCCTCCGGCCGTGGAGTCACGGGATCGGTGATGCCTCTCGCACCGCCCCTCCACGGCTCCCGTGCCGTTGGGCCCCTCTGCTCTCCTCCGTCCGGCGGTCCTTCGCGGGCCCGGTGGGCCTTTCCTATCGCGCCTCGGCGCGCGTGAGGCGCGCGCCCGCTTCGCACGCTCGGATCGGCCCACGGCACGATTGACCGCGTCATGATGCCGCCGATGCGATCGCGCCAACCTCTACTACACACCGGCGGCGGCATTGGCCGCGGCGGTCAAGGGCAAGCGGCGTTCGCGACCCTCGTCGCGGTTACCGGCCCGGGGGCGTCAGCACCACCGCGGCTTCCGCGGTCAACTGTAGGAACGTGAACGTCTCCTGTAGGTACAGTCGCACGGCGGCATCGGTATGGGCGAGATACCCGATCGAGATGTCCTGGCCGATGTGCAACGCGAAGTCGCCGCCGCGAGTCGTGAGGACCACGCCGCCGGAGATGGCCGGGGCCCAGATGATCTCCCCGTCCACGAGACGCGCGACGTGCCGCAGGACCGGGTATCCATCATCGCTGCCTCCGCTCACGGCGGTGTAGGCATCTGTGCTGAGCAGAAGAGCATAGGGCCCGTTGACGCCGGCGAG
This sequence comes from Bacillota bacterium, assembly GCA_021324255.1. GTDB lineage: Bacteria > Sysuimicrobiota > Sysuimicrobiia > Sysuimicrobiales > Segetimicrobiaceae > JAJPIA01. The sequence goes on along the minus strand of JAJPJL010000085.1, from coordinate 20,942 downwards.
GCGCAATTGCGTGACCGCCCGGGCCACGGCGTCGGGATAGTCCTTCACGTCGGCCGGGAGGGTCAGCACCGGATGGCTGGTTCCCTGACGGATGCCTGAGATCCCCGCCGGCGCGTACCCCTCAAAGACGGCCCGATCCTCGGCGAAGGCGATCTTGCGCGCCGCTTCCTTCAACGGCTGCCAGTCCGAATCGCTGGCGCCGCGTTCCACGTCATCGATCGCCTGACGGTCGAGTTCGAAGGGGACCCGCAACTCGGCGAGCGCCTTCACCTCGCGTTGCGCGGCATGGATCCCTTCGCCCGGCGTCTCGAGCGGCCGGAGATGGCCGGTACCGATGGCCGAGAAATCGACGCCCTTCGGGCCCTGCACGTCCACGACGCGCCGCGCCGCCAGGTGGCGCTTGAGGGTGCGGGACGCCTCCTCCTCGATCTGCGCCCATGCCAGGTCCGAGATAGGAGCGAGTTCTCGGTGAAGATTAGTCATGCTCGCGGTCTCCTTTCAATGAACCAATGCCGAGCGAACCATCACGCGACGCCGCTCGTGCCTCGTCGGCGGGCGTGCCCGGCGCGCCGTCAACCGGGGGGCCGGCGACCGCCGGCGCCGCGTCCCCGGCTGCCACGGTCTCCAGGAACGTTGCCGACGGCGCGAAAAACAGCGTGCCGGTCACCGCGCGGCTGAAGTCGAGCAGCCGGTCGTAATTCCCCGGCGGCCGGCCGACGAACATGTTCAGGAGCATCTGCTCGATCCGGTGAGGGGACCGGGCATAGCCGATGAAATACGTGCCGAACTCGCCCTTCCCCACGTCCCCGAACGGCATGTTGTCACGGACGATCTCCAGCTGCTCCCCGTCTTCCACGATCGTCGTCAACTCGTTGTGTGCCGAGGTGGGTTTCACGGCATCGTCCAGCTCGATGTTGGACAGCTTGGTGCGACCGATGATGCGTTCTTGCTCCTCGATGGGCAGCGCATTCCACCCCTGCAGGTCGTGCAGATACTTCTGTACGACCACGTAGCTGCCACCGGCGAACGCCGGATCCTCGTCGCCGATGATGGCGGCGTCAATCGCCGCCTGCTCCGCGGGGTTCTCCGTCCCATCGACGAACCCGATCAAATCGCGGTCGTCGAAGTACGTGAAGCCATGGACTTCGTCCGTCGTGGACACGGCGGAGCCGAGCCGGGCCATGATCTGCATCGCCAGCTCGAAGCAGAGGTCCATGCGCGCGGCGCGGATGTGGAACAGAATATCCCCCGGCGTGGAGACGGCATGATGCCGGCCGCGGATCTCTCGGAACGGATGGAGCGCTTTCGGCCGCGGCGGCCCGAACAGCCGGTCCCAGGCGTCGGAGCCAAACGCCATGACGCAGGACAGGTGGCCCTCGAGGTCACGGAATCCCACGGCGCGTAGGAGAGCGGACAGATCTCCACACAACGCCCGCACGGCGGCACGATGGTCCGGGCCCGGGTTCACCGTCACGACCAGAAAGATGGCGGCGCGCGTGAGCCGCGCAAGGACCGGTTGTGGAATCGCAGAAGACACGCTCCGCCTCCTCGGACGTTGGTGCAGAATCCGGCGAATCTAATCATTTTCGGTACTTCGGCGTCCGATCCTGGCGGGCCCCGCACGGCTCGAGACGGAGGGTCCTCGTCTCCGTCCAGCACGCGCCACCTCCCCGGTGCGCAGCACCCCGTCGTGGACACGAGACAAGACATGCACGCGCTGATGCGCCCTCGTGGTCGAGGTGCCTGTCTCGTTATTCATCCTCCCAGGGTGACAGATTCACTCAGCAATCACACATCAGGGACATCAGGGTCCCGAATTTGACAATTCTGATCTTCGATGGTACCCTACATAGGTCGCGTTAAGAGAGTTCCGGCTTCTCCTGCGTCTGCATCGCGCCGCACGGGTTGAACGTGTAACGGATCCGACGCACCGACCCCGTCGAAGCCAACGCCACGCGGGTTTCTACGAAGCGCCACGGAGGCGCGATCACGCCCTCGAGGGGCGCTCCACGCATCGCGTGAGCCTCGAACTGTTCGCGCATCATGGCGAACCTATCGTCAACGGAGGTGTCTGTCCATGCCCGAACACATCGTTCTTCTACCGATCGCGGGAACACATGTTGCGGGATCGACCGCGCATATTACATCCGCTCTGACCGACGTCTGCGGCGTGCACCTCGTGTCAATGACCGCGGCCACCGAGAAGGTGCGCATCGCATTCGACCCCAACCGCGTGGACCTCCTGAAGCTTGCGGAAGTGTTGCGCTCGGTGGGCTGCGAGGTCCGGACCTCACACGCGGTCGTCGCAGTGGACGGCAGCGCCTGTTCGTCGTGCGTAGGCCGGATTGAGAACGCGTTGCGCGCGTTGCCCGGTGTCCTGCACGCCAGCGTCGATTTGACAGCCCAACGGGCGATCGTTTCCTATCTCGCCGGATACCTGACGACTCGAGAGATCGTACGCGGTATTCGTGAATCCGGGCACCGATCGCTCGAGGAGTGCGAGCGGACGCGCGCCGGGCGGGAGGGGAGGGTGCTGGTGGGCGCGGACGTCCCGTAGCCCCGGTTGCGGAAACCCGCGGAGCGCGGCGCTGAGGCCTGAAGTATACTGTACGTGGAGAGGCGAGCATACATCTGACCGCGCACGGTCCGGGACGAGGCCGGAATGCCTCATCGGAGCGGGCGCGCGATGTCAGGTGCGGATGGCGCTGGGACGGGGCGGGGCCCTGTCCCAGTGTTTTGGAGAGGAGATACTCGCGAGATGCGGATCGCACAGGTAGCGCCCTTGTACGAATCGGTTCCACCGAGGCTCTATGGGGGCACGGAGCGTGTTGTGGATGGCGTGACCGAGGAGCTCGTGCGTCGCGGCCACGAGGTGACGCTCTTCGCGAGCGGCGATTCCAACACCTCAGCGCGGCTGATTCCTTGTTGTACCCGCGGGCTCCGCTTGGACCCCAGCGTGCGCGACCATGTGGCGTATGCCGAGATGATCGCGGCGGTGGCCGACGTGCCCCGCACCGACCGCCGGCGCTGCCGCGCGCACGTGGCCGTGCGGTTCTCCGCGGCCCGGATGGCGGATGCGTACGAGTCGATCTACGAGCGCGTCTTGGACGCGGCGCTCGTCCGGTGATCCGGGCCATGCTGAGCGAGATCAAGGTGGGCCCGAACATTGCCACGATCAACTGCGGGCGCAGCTTCATGGTCAGCGGGCTGGACGGCTGTATCCGCCGCACGGTCGAACACGGCCTGTTCAGTCACGATGTTCGGTTCTTGTCTCACTACCGCTACCGGATCAACGGGCGGACGTGGAAGCTCGTGAGTTCCTCCCCCCTCACGTATACGGCGGTTCGGTTCGAGTTCACGAACCCCGCGCTCCTGAGTGCCGACGAGCCGATCCCCAAGCACGTCCTCGGGTTCACGGTCAAACGGAGCATCGTCGGGGGCGTGCACGAGGACTTCGACCTCGTCAACTATCATGGACGGCCCGTTCACCTGACGTTCGAGCTCGAGTTGGGCACGGACTTCGCCGACCTGTTCGAGGTTCGGAGCCACTACGTGCGTGTTCCCCGGTCTGTCCGAACATCGTGGCACGAGGGAGACCAGCGGTTCAGTTGCGAGTACGCGCGGGACACGTACGCGGCGCGGTTTCACTGTCAATTCACCCGGACCTCGAGCCGCGCCCGCCGGCGGGGTCATGCGGTTCTGTTCGACCTCGTGCTGGATCCGGGTGAATCTTGGCACGTGTGCGCTCATCTCACCCCGGAACTCGACGGGGTCGTGTATCCCGGTCCCCCCGCCTGCAGCCATGCGTCGGTTGCCGAACGGGAGGGATTCATCCAGCGCTGGCGCGGCGTGTTCGCGGATACCAGGACGAGCGATGACGCGCTGACCCACACGCTCGGGCGGTCCGTCGACGATCTCATTTCCCTGCTCCTCGACGCGGGCGCGCCCGATGAGCCGTGCGTCCTGTCGGCCGGGGTGCCGTGGTTCGTCGCCCTCTTCGGCCGAGACGCTCTCATTTCCGGGCTTCAAACCCTACCGCTTCACCGGGGGTTCGCCCTCGGGGCGCTCGGGGCCCTCGCCGCCTATCAAGCCGAAGGCTCCGACGACTATCGGGACGCCGATCCCGGGAAGATCCTCCACGAGCTCAGGACGGGCGAGTTGGCGCGGTTCGGTCAGATTCCCCACACGCCCTACTATGGGAGCGCCGACGCGACGATCTTGTACCCGATCCTGCTTCACGAGACGTATATGTGGACGGGCGGCCACGACGTCCTGGAGGCGTATCTTCCGGTGGCCGAGCGATGCATGCGCTGGATCGACCGGTACGGCGACCGGGACGGGGACGGGTTCCAAGAGTACCGCACGCGATCCCCACGAGGGATCAAGCATCAAGGATGGAAGGACTCGGGCGACGGTACCGTGTACGCTGACGGCCGGCCCGTGGAGCCTCCGGTGGCCCTGTGCGAACTGCAGGGCTACGTGTACGACGCCAAGCTGCGCATGGCGGCGCTCTACGACGGGCTCGCGCGTAGCGCCGACGCGGACCGCCTGCGCAAGGAAGCCGAGACGCTCCGGGCGCGGTTCAACGAGGCGTTTTGGCTGGAGGACGAAGGCATCTACGCGTTTGGACTGGACTCACGTAAGGCGCCCATCACGAGCGTCGTCAGCAACACGGGGCATTGCTTGTGGTCGGGGATCGTGCCGGCGGACCGTGCTCCGCGCGTCATTGCGCGTTTGTTGGCGGAGGACATGTGGAGCGGGTGGGGGATCCGCACGCTGAGCGCCGCCCATCCGGCCTTCAATCCGTTCGCATATCAGCGGGGAGCGGTTTGGCCGCACGACAACCTGTTGATCGCCGCGGGATGCCGCCGCTACGGCGACGTCGATGCGGCCGCCCGGATCACGCGGGGCATCCTCGATGCGGCCGCCGTGTTTCAGCGCTATCGGCTTCCAGAGCTCCTTGGCGGGCAGGCACGCAACAGCTTGGGGTTTCCGGTGCAGTACTTGGGCGCCAACATCCCGCAGGGATGGGCAGCCGGGAGCACGTTTGCGTTCGTGCACGTGCTGCTTGGCCTCCGTGCCGATGCGCCTCATCAACGGCTGTACGTCGCGCCCGCGCTGCCGGCGTGGTTGGATTGGGTGGAGATCCGCAACCTCCGCGTCGGCGCATCGCGCGCCACGCTCCGATGCACCCGCGACGCCTCACGCTCGCACGTGGAGGTCCTGGATGTCGTGGGACCGCTTGACGTCGTGCCCGAGACCCCGGCGCAGCGGCCAGGCGGCCGCTGACGCGGCCGCAGGCTCCGGGAATCTCACCGTCCGTGTCCGGGTGAACGTCACCCGGCCTTGCGGATCTTGGACGTGGAAGCGATGAGAGGTTCCGCACGAGAATTCACGAGGCAGCGCTGTTACCCGCACGCAGGACAAAGTACGCGCAGTTGCACCGGTGTCCGTCGCCGCGTTCGGCCGAGCACCGCGGCGTGACGTCTCCGGCACACGCGATGTGTTCCGCATGGCACTTGTCGCACACGTAGATGCCGCTTACCGGCCACGGCAGGCCGGCCTTCGCGCGCACTCGGTCGCTCACGACCCACCCCGCAACGCATTCAACCGCATCGACCCACCTCCACTGATCGTAGCCTCCAAACAGGTTCGTTGTCTCACGATGCGCTCCCGCTTTGACTCGCCTCGCCGGGTGTGGAGCGTCCCGGCCGGCGGCCATCGCCACGGCAGTGATGCTCGCGCGAGTGGTACAATGAGGATAGCCCCGGGGCGTGCCGGCGTAGTGCGCCGCAGGCGCTTTCCTCCCCTCGGCTGACAGCGAGCCACAGAAACGGGACGCCGGTCCCAGGGGGAAAAGGCGTATGCGGCAGGAGTCCATCGAGGCTCTTTTGGCCAAGGCGAGTCCGCGATTTGCTCTCGTGCATGTGGTCGCGACCAGGGCGGAACAGTTGATGCGCGGCGGCATCCCGGCGATTGAAACGAGCACGCGGAATCCCGTCCTCGTCGCGATGGAAGAGTTGGCATCGGGCAAGCTATGCGTGAGCGCCAAACGGCCGGCAGGGACCGCGCGGCACGAGGCGGAGGCGGACGTGGACGCAGCGCCGCCTGATCGCGACGTTGCCGAGGTCGCCATAGGCGAGCGGTGAGCATCTGTCCGCGTGCGTGATCGCCGGCTCACGGGCCTGACGCGGAGCGTCCCCCCGGGACGCGGGACGTGCGAGACTCCGGGGATCGCCTTCTGCCTCACCCAACCAGATAGGTCGATCGAACTCCTCGCATGGCAGGTGTGCGATGTGGAGCCGTTGACTCCCGTCATCACGATGGTGCATGCGCGCAGATCGGTGTCCCGCTCGGAATCAGGCCGCGCTTCCCGCAGACCCGCGAGGGCCGATGGCTCGCCATCGGCTCGAGAGATCGCCTCGGGTTGTTTCTGCGCCCCAGGGTGTGAGTGCCACTCGTAGAAATTGTCGGTGGGAGTGAGGCGCCGGCGCCTCGCGAAGGCATCGCGAACCAGGCCCCGGTAGCCGCTGTCCCCTCCCGCGGGCGGCGGCGGGAAGGGCCCCGGACGGAAAGGCCGGGTGGCCCCGTTGACGAGAAAGGGATAGGCGTCGAAGTGGAATTTCCGCGAGTCGTTGTCGATGGGTGAGCCGCGCACGCTGGTGACGGGCGCCACCGGATTGGTGGGGCGCGCCGTGGTGCGCGCGCTGCTGGCGCAGAACCGCCCGGTTCGCGTCTTTGTGCGGGACGCGGAGGGCGCTCGCGGCCTCTTTGGACCACAGGTGGAGATTGCCCAGGGCGATCTGCGGGACCCAACGAGTCTGCGGCCGGCCTGTACGGGAGTGCACGATGTCTACCATGTGGCGGGGGCCGTGGACGTCCACAGGCACACGGCCGCGGAGATGTGGGAGACGAACGCGGAGGGCACGCGCCGGTTGCTCGAGGCGGCTCGTGCCGCCGGCGCCGGCCGGGTCGTATACACGAGTTCCGTATCCGTGTACGGTGACCTGCTGCCTGTCGGTGTCGCCGAGGACGCGCCGCTCAACCCGGCGGGCATCTATGGAGCGTCCAAGGTCGAGGCGGAACGACGGGTGCGCGACGCCGCGGCTCGCGGCCTCCGCGCGATAAATCTCCGGCCGTGCATCGTCTACGGTCCCGGCGATCGATATTTCGTGCCGGAAGCGGCGCGCCTCATGCGGCTGCCGCTGCTGCCGCTGCCGGACGGCGGCCGCCACCTGGTGGACGTGGTGCACGCGGACGATCTCGCGAGGGCGCATCTGCTCGTCATGGAAACAGGACGGTCCGGCGAGGCCTACAACGTGACGGACGGCGGATGCTATCGTGCGGGAGACCTCCTGCGATGGATTGCCGAGGCGCTGGACCGCTCGCTCTGGTTCCCGTCCATTCCCTGGCGGTGCGCGGTCGTGATCAGGCCGCTCATCAACCTTCTCGGCCGCTGGTGGGGACGGTCGGATCTCGCACATCTTGGAATGCAGGAGCTCCGCGGACTGTTCAGCGACTACCACTTTGACATCTCCAAGATCGCGGCCCTCGGGTATGCTCCTCGCATCGGGGCCCGCGCGGGATTACACGGTGAGCTCCGGAGGGCGCGACACCGCGTCGCGGTCCACGAGGACGCCTCAGGACCTTCGAGCACCGCCGCGTACGGGGCGGGCGAGCAGGACGAAGGCTAATAACAAACGCGGCCCCCGGACCGTCAACCCCGCTCGTACGAGAGGGCCTTGACGATTACGGTGCGACGATCCACCAGCCGTCGGCGACAATCCCTCCGGCTTCGCCGCGTATCGCCGATGGGAACACGTCTCGGACCACATGCCTCGGCGGTCTGAGGCGGAAGTCTCGTTAGATCTTGGTCGCGCGTGTGAGCAGATAGTCCTGCCGCACGGTATTGTCTTCGAAGTAGTCGGCCACAATGGCATCGTACTCGCGCCGGAAGGCGGCCAAACGGGCCGGATCCGTCGCGGCCAGGAATTCGACGAGCTTGACCAGCGGGCCGGCCGTACGCTCCGATATCCGCCGACTGTGTTGCGGACTCAGAGCGGGGACTCGCATCGTCGCGCGGTCAAACACGAGGTCTTTGACCGCCGAGCCGAGCCGTTCGCGGACGATGTTGGGATCTCCCCACCCGGTCGGCGGCATGACGCCCGCCGGCGGCGGGGGCATGTAGCGCCCGCCGAGCGCAAACAATCGGCCGAGGACCAGTTCAGGCGGCCAGGTGGAGAACGCGATCGTCCCGCCCGGTTTCAGGACACGCAGCATCTCCGCCGCCGCGACGTCGGGCCGCGGCGCAAACATGTGTCCGAACTGGCTGAGGACCACATCGAAGGCCGCGTCGCCGAACGGCAGCTCCTCGACATCTCCCTCATGCCACTCGACCTCGACGTCGGCAATGCCGGCGTTCTCGCGGGCGTGTGCGATGAGCTCCGGCGTGATGTCGAGCCCCGTCACGCGGGCTCCCAAACGGGCCGCCGTGATGGCCACGACCCCCGTGCCGCACGCGACGTCGAGCACCCGGTCTCCCGGGCGCACTCCCGCGTGCTTCACGAGCCGTGCGGCCTCCGGTGTCGTGTTGTCCGCCAGCGGCGCGAAATGCGCCCACCCTTGCCTCTGAGCGTCCTTGAATCGTGCAAGCGGATCCGTGACACACCTCCGTCCCGCCATTCCGGCCGCCTGTGCGCGTCCCGGTTCCGGCGACCCGCTAGGCGGAATTTCCAATTCGATCCCCGACCTCCTTCCCACCGGGGAACCCGGCCGGGTCTTCCGCCCGAATGAGAATTAGCCTTGGTCCTCGTCGTTGAACTCGCGACCCGCTCGTACCTCCTTGACGTACCCGACACGAATCACGAAGTCGCCGAAGCGCTCGGCCGGCAGCCGCTCGGCGGCGTAGCGTCGAATGACCGGCGCGAGCCCCTCCAGGATCTGCGCCTCCCCGACGTTTTCCAGGAAGAGCTTGTTGAGCCGCTGGCCGTGAAACCCGCCGCCGAGATATACGTTGTATTTGCCGGGCGCGCGGCCCGTGAACCCGATCTCGGCGACGTACGGGCGCGAGCACCCGTTGGGACAGCCGCTCATTCGAATGATCACGGGGTCGCGCTCGAGCCCGCATGATGCCGCAATGGCCTCGAGCTTGGTAAGGAGGGACGGGAGGTAGCGCTCGCTCTCCGCCATCGCCAGCCCGCACGTCGGCAGCGCGACGCACGCGACCGCGTGGCGGCGAAGGACGCTCTGCCGCGCAGGGGCCATGGCCCCATGCGCCTCGAGGATGCGGTCGATCCGGTCCCGCTCCTCGGCCGGGACGTTCGCCACGATCAGGTTTTGGTTCGGTGTGAGGCGGAACTCGCCCGTGTGGACGCTCGCAATCTCGCGCAGGGCCGTCATCAGTTGCAGGGCCTCGCCGTCCCGGACTCGCCCGTTTTCGACGAACAGCGCATAGTGCCAGCGGCCACGGAGCGCCTCCGTCCACCCGTAGCGGTCGCTGTTGGTGTCGAAGCGGAACGGCCTCGCGTCCCCGAGGTGCCAGCCCAGGCGTCGATGCAGCTCGCCGCGGAACCACTCCAGCCCGCGGTCGTCGATGGTGTACTTCAAGCGCGCGTGCTTCCGGTCGACACGATCGCCGAAGTCGCGCTGGATGCCGACGACCTGCTCGGCCACCGCCACGACCTGCTCCGGGGCGCAAAATCCGATCACATCCGCGAGCCGCGGGTACGTGGCGGGCTCGTTGTCGGAGCGGCCCATGCCGCCGCCGACGCACACATCGAAGCCCGCCAGCCGATCGCCCTCGGCGATCGCAATGAACCCGAGGTCTTGCGTGTAGATGTCGACGTCGTTGGTCGGCGGGATCGCCAGCCCCAGCTTGAACTTCCGGGGCAGGTACGTGCGGCCGTAGATGGGCTCCTCTTCGCGGTCACCGCCCGCGACCGGCGTCTCGTCCAACCAGATTTCGTGGTAGGCGCGCGTGCGCGGCAGCAACGCGTCGCTGAGCTGTTTCGCCAGCGGGTACACTTGTGCGTGGATTGCCGACTGGTCGAGGTTGGGCGAGGACATCACCCCGCGATTGTCGTCGCCGCACGCGCCGATCGTGTCCAGCAGCGCGGCGTGGATGCGCTGGATCGTTGCTTTCAGGTCCCGCTTCAGCACGCCGTGGAACTGGAAGGTCTGCCGCGTCGTGAGCCGGAGGGTGCCGTTGGCGTGTTCACGCGCCAACGCGTCCAGCCTGAGCCACTGGTCGGGCCGGCACGTGCCGCCGGGCAGACGCACGCGCACCATGAACTGGTAGGCGGGCTCCAGCTTCTGGCGCCGCCGCTCGGCGCGGAGATCGCGGTCGTCCTGCTGATACACCCCGTGGAATTTGAGGATCTGCGGCGCCTCGTCCCCGGGAATCGCACCGGTCACCGGGTCGACCAGGCCCTCCGCGATGGAGCCGCGGAGGTAGCGACTCTCGGCCTTGATCGTCTCGTTGTGGTGCAGCCGCTCCAAGGGCTGGGTGAGATCCCGGCTTCGGTCCGTGCCACGGTCTGCCGTCGTCATCGTCGCGCTCCGTTCAGTAGACGTCCCGTTGGTAGCGCCGTTCCCGCTGCAGGTTCTTGACGTACTCCTCGGCGCGCCCACGGTCCACGTGTCCCTGCTGCTCCACGATCGTGATCAGCGTCTCGTGAACCGACGGCGCCAGGCGGTCTGCGCTCCCGCACACGTAGAGGTAGGCGCCGTCCTGGATCCACGCGTAGATGTCGCGCGCCGCCTCCAACAGGCGATGGTGCACGTACACCTTCTCCGGCTGGTCGCGCGAAAACGCCACATCCATGCGGCTGAGTGGGCCCTCGCGGAGCGCGCGCTGCCACTCGACCTGATAGAGGAAGTCGATGCGGAAGCGACGATCGCCGAACAGCAGCCAGCTGCGGCCCGTTGCCCCGATGGCCTGCCGTTCCTGGACGAACGCGCGGAACGGCGCCACACCGGTGCCGGCGCCGATCATGATGATGGGCGCTGCGGGATCCCGGGGCAGCCGAAAGTGTTCGGTTCGCTCGACGTATACGGAGACGGCGTCGCCGACGGCGCGCCGGTCCGCGAGATAGCCGGACGCCACTCCCGTGTGCCGCCGCCCGTGTGCCCGGTAGCGCACGACGCCGACGGTGAGGTGCGCTTCCTCGGGATACACCGTCAGGCTCGACGCGATCGAGTAGAGCCGGGGCTCGAGCCTCCGGAGCATGCCGACGAACGCCGCGCCCGGGAGCCCTCTCACCGGGAACGCGGTGACGACATCGATGATCCGCCGTCCGGCCAGGTAAGCGCTGAGACGGCTCTGCTCGTCCGGGCGGGTCAACGTGCGGAGCGTTTCCGCCTGAGCGGCGTCCCCGTAGCGCGCGATGAAGCGCGGCGTCAGGGTGGTGATCTCGTAATCCGTCGTCAGCGCCCGCGCTAGCGTCGTCTCGCCCGCAACGCCCGCGACCGGTTCGTCCGGGTCCAGCGCGAGCGTCTCGATCAGCTCGCTGACGAGCGCGGGGTCGTTCTCCGCAACCACGCCGAGCGAGTCGCCAGGCTCATACGTCAACCCGGAGCCGCGGAGGGAGAGTTCGAGGTGGCGCGTCTCCTTATCCGAACCGCGGCCGTTCAACACGAGGCTGTCGACGATCTCGGCAGGGAATGGCCTCCGGCGGTCGTACGACGGCGCGGTGGCTTCCGGCGCCGCGCCGTCCGGGGACGCCGTGCGGAGCACGGCGCGTGCGCTCGACCCGTTGCGCGTCCCGCTTGGCGAGGCGTCGCCGTTCGACGTCAGGCGCGCGAGAACGGCCTCGATCCAGGCGCCGGCGGGTTCCTCGTAGTCGGTATCGCAGTCGACGCGGTCGAGCAGCCGCCGGGCGCCCAGTTCCTCCAGCCGGCGATCGAAGTCCTTGGCCGTCTGGCAGAAGCGTTCGTAGCTGGAGTCGCCAAGACCCAGCACGGCGAACGTCGTGTGCTCGAGCCGCGGCGCTTTTCGGCTGTGGAGGAATTCATAGAAGCCGGCCGCCGGGTCGGGGGGCGCGCCGTCGCCGTGGGTGGCCGTCACCACGACGAGGTGCGTGACGTTCGTCAGTTCCTGGGGGCGAAACGCCGCCATATCGACGACGCGCGCTGGGAGGCCTCGAGCGGAGGCGAATTCGCCCAAGCGCTTCGCCACCGTTGCGGCATGACCGGTCTCCGAGCCGTAGAGGATCGTGATTGGTTCGGTGGCGGGCGGCGCGGTGGACGGCGCCGCGGGGACGCCGGCGCATTCCTGCAGCGCAACCCTGGCCAGGTACCCGCTGATCCACAGCGCTTCCTCTCGCGACAGCGTTGCAAGGAGTGCCTCGAGTTGCCCGGCGTGACCGGCGGTGAGCGGGACCCGCAACCCGGCGGGCCCGCCGGGTGCCGGACCGGGCCGGCGCGCAGGCGATTCATGCGGGGTGTCGCTTCGTGTCATACCTTGTCAGGCCATCGCGCGGCGCATGCGGCCGGGGCGGACGCCGGAGTTCGCGTACGGGTCCGGATGTCTGATCGGGCATCGAGCCGCGCGGGCGGCCGTGGGGCGCCCCAGATCGGGCTCGGGCCCGGGGAGCCCTCGGGTACGTGACGCTCGGGCGCGAACCAACGCAGTGTCTGCCCCAGGCGCGCCACGTCCCCGACGATGCACACGGTGGGCGCCGGCAGCGCCACCGCGCGCGCGCGCTGCGCAATCGTCCCCAGCGTGCCGGTGACGGTGATCTGCCGCGCGGTCGTTCCGAGGCTCACAACCGCCGCCGGTGTGCGGGCGTCGCGTCCGTGAGCGATCAGGCGCCGGCACGTCTCGGGAAGCGCCCGCAGACCCATCAGCACCACCAGCACGGGCATCCTCGCGAGCGCGCTCCAGTCGGGACCCCGCCGGTTGCCGCCCACGTGGCCCGTCACGACCGCAAAGGCGGAGCCGTGGCGCCGGTGGGTCACGGGGATGCCCGCGTACGCCGGGACCGCGATCGCCGCGGTCACGCCCGGGACCACCTCAAACGGGACACCGGCCGAGCGCAAGGCTTCGCACTCTTCGCCGCCGCGACCAAATACGAAGGGGTCTCCCCCTTTGAGCCGCACGACGGTCGCCCCCCCGCGGGCGCGGTCGATCAACAAGGTGTTGATCTGCTCCTGCCGGAGCGTGTGGTGTCCCGGCCGCTTCCCCGCGTAGATGCGTTCCGCCGCGTGCGGCGCTTCCTGAAGAAGCGCGGGGTGGGCGAGCCGATCGTAGACGACGACGTCAGAGGCGCGCAGGACCTCGAGCCCGCGCACGGTGATCAATTTGGGATCGCCCGGGCCGGCGCCGACGAGGTAGACGGCCCCGGGCCGCACCGCGCCGATCGTGCGTCCCGCTCCGGAGACACGCGCGTCGCACCGTGCTGTGGGAACTGCGGCGGTCGTGCCCGAGCCCGCGCCGCCCGTGACGTGCATTACCGGCCGGCTCCGGCACGAACCAACGATGCGAGACGCTCGCGGGCGCCCGCCGCATCACCGCGCCGCACATGGTCGAGCACATCCGAATCCACGAGGCGGTACCACAACGCCGCGCGGCGAGCGGGGTCAGGTTCTCGTGCCGCCACCGCGGGCCGCAACTCGCCCAGGATCTCGAGGAGGACCCCGTACTCCGGGCCGACGAGCTTGGCGATGCGGTTTCGCAGGCGGACGGCGAGCGCCGGGCTTTTACCCGCCGTGGAGACGGCAATGACGAGCTCGCCCTGGCGATGGATGGCCGGTGCGATGAAATGGCAGTACGGGGCGTCGTCCACGGCATTGAGGAGGATGCGTCCGCCGGCGGCTTCATCCCACACGGCCGGGTGCATCCCACGATCGCCCGCGGCGATCGCCAGGAACGCTCCCGTGAGATCACCTCGCCGGTACGCGCGTCTCGTGATCTCGACGCGTCCGTGCGACGCGAGGGCATCCAGCCCGGGCGTGACCGACTCGGCGATCACCACGACGCGTGCTCCTGCGTCCAGCAACCCGAGGACTTTTTGTTGGGCAACCGATCCGCCGCCCAACACGACACAGCGCCGGCCGGCGAGGTCAAGCGAGACCGGATAGTAACGGCTCACGGGCGGTCGCTCCCCGCGGGTCCGGCGCGCTCACGGCGATCGCGGCCCGGGCACAGCGGCGGTCGAATGACGCGGGGCGGATGGAAGCTCAGCGCGAACGCACGCGCCGCCTCCGGTCGTGGCAAATCCATGGGATCCTCCCGTGCGCAGGCGGCAAATCGCCTGGCGCCGTATGGCTAGCCGGGACGGTAAAGGCGGCGGAGGAAGTCTGCTACGCGAGGACGACCCGGACGCAGGCAGGCTGCCTCCGCCGGGTACACATGCATTGCGCGAGGAACGCCGGGTGATTCATTCTGTGCGGCAATGTACAAGACGGCCGGGTCATTGTCAAGTACGCGAGGCGCGCGCAGCTGTTCAACGATTCCATTCGTAGAGCACGTCGGGCTCGCGCTCCTCGTTGTCCGACCCGTCGGTGAATCTCACCGGAACGAATCCGTGCGCTTCGTAGAATGCCCGCGCGCGTTCGTTCCGCTGGAAGGTCCACAGCGTCAGGCGCTGCGGGCTGAGGTCCTTGGCCTTATGGAGAAGCAGGCTGCCGATGCCGCGCCCGTAGTATCCCGGTTGGAGATACACATGATCGAGTTGATCACCGTGCAGCGCGAAAAACCCGACCACCGCGCCGCGGAGCTCGGCGATCCAGACCTGAGTCTGCGTCAGGAGCACCGACGGAACCCACGTCCGTATCTTCTCGTCCGTGTGTGCGTTGCGGATGTACGGGAGCGCGTCGCGGCGAGAGGCCAAATAGATGTGTGCGATCGCCGCCGCGTCGCCCGGGCGCGCGGGGCGGACTACGACGTTCCGCAGGGCGGCGTCAGGGAATCGCTGGTCTCGGCGTAGCCGCGGTCAGGGGTGTCCGCATCGGTCCACGCCAAGAGTCCAACGACTTGCCCGGCACCATTGATTGCCGGCGCGCCGCTGAACCCCGCGCCCGGCGCCGACCGCTCAGGGAACGCGAGCACCCCCACCCGCGTGCCATCCCGGGCCCGCTCGATCTCTCGGACGGTGCCCGCGATGCGTTCCTGGGTCATGGCCGGACTCGCAGCGCCGTACCCGACGACGGTGACGGCGTCGCCGGGTCTCATCCCCTTGCCCAGGGGGAGGGCCGGAAAGGCCGGCAGCGCTCCTGTATGCGCCGGCGCGCGGACTTGCCGGCCGTCGCGTGTCTCCCATGACAGCGCACCATTCGGCAGCGAGAGATCGGTGCCCGGGCGAAGCTTGATCGCCGCCACGTCGCGGCTCCACGCGTGAAAACTGTAGAGGCCCGGGACAGACGACGTGGGATCATAGGGCAGCCGCGAGGCGCACACGACGTCGGCCGCGTAGGCCTCGCGATTTACCACGGCAATGAGCCGCTTGGCCCGATCGCGTGTGACGACCGACGCGACGTGACTCGCCGTCAGAGCCGTCCCGCCGGGATCGATAAAGAATCCCGTGCCGGTTTGCAGCGGGCGCGTGCCGTCGCTGTCAACCGCCGCCACGAAGAACACGGCGGGGTTCTCGCCGGCCGGCTGATCCCAGGCCGCTCCCGGCGCCGCGGCCAGCGCCGCCAACGCGAGCACGATCTGGACACCGATATGTCGATGGAGTCGCACGGTCCCGGCACCGCCGATACGGGATGAGCAGCGCGCTATTCGCCGCGGGACGACGTTCCGCCTGGGACGGAGGCGGCCGTGCCCGCGTCCGGTGGGCGGTCGGCGGCCGGGCGCCCGAGAGGATTCGGACGCCGGACCGGTGTAAGAGGCGATGCACGTCGGCACCCAGCGGGGGGATCGAAGCTGAACCAGCCGCTCCTCGGCGTCCTGTACCGCCTCTACGAACACCGCCTGCTCAAATCACTCCGCCACGGCGGGCTTCCCCGGCACATCGGGCTCATCCTGGACGGCAATCGCCGCTACGCGCAAGCAGCGGGGTTGAGCGGCGCGGATGCGTACCGCCTGGGCGCGGATAAGGTCGACGATGTGCTGAAGTGGTGCGACGAGCTGGGCATCCCGGAGGTCACCATCTGGGTCCTGTCCATCGACAATCTGGAGCGTCCCGAGGACGAGGTGCGGGCGCTGCTCGCCGTCATCGAGGAGAAGATCCGGGAGCTGGCGCGGCACCCCGAGACGGCGGGGCGGCAGCGACAACTGCGCGCCGTCGGCCGGCTGAACGTGCTCCCGGCGTCGCTCCGGCAGGCCATCGCGGACGCGGAGCGCGCCACGGCCGACCACGCGCGGTGCTGGCTCAACATCGCCGTCGGGTACAGCGGACGCCAGGAGATCGCGGATGCCGTCCGGGCCCTGGTGCGGGCGCGTTACCGCTCCGGGATGACGGCCGACGAGCTCGAGGCGTACATCACGCCGGAGGAGATCGGAACCCGCGTCTACGCCAACGGCAGCCACGATCCCGATCTCATCATCCGGACGAGCGGCGAGATTCGGCTCAGCGGGTTCCTGCTGTGGCAGAGCGTGTACAGCGAGTACTACTTCTGCGACGTGCCGTGGCCGGCGTTCCGCAAGGTCGACTTCCTTCGAGCGCTCCGGAGTTACCAGCAACGGGATCGGCGGTTCGGCACCTAGCGCCGCCTCGGGCTGCCGCTACTGGATGCGCGTGACGCCTGAACGGCCGGGACGGCCGGGGGAGCCGGCCGCGCCCTACGGGTCGGTCCGGGATCCGGGGGTGGTCTTCTTGCCGCTCGCGCGGCGAACCGGCTGTTTCGCGGGCAGCGGCGGATGCGTCGCGGAGCCGGTGTCCGCGGCCGGCGGCACGCCGCTGATCAACCACCGCGTCTTCGCACGCAGATCGCGCGGGTCGGGTACCCAGAAGTCCAGACGCATGCGGGCAAGGCTATCGTAGAGGACCGCCGGCCGGCCCTCGATCGACGCGGCCGTGACCTCGTCCGGCGTGAGCGGTTCGACGCGCTGCATCCACCCGAGGATCTCGGACGACGTGAGGTCGGTCAGCACATCGCCGTGCGCCGTCTCCACGATCTGGGGGATCCGCACGATCACGCCGGGCTTGTGCACCTGAGCGAGCGCGGCGCGGACGAAGTGCTGCTGCCGCCGAATGCGACCGATGTCGCCTTCCGGATCGTGGCGGAACCGCAGGTATTGCTCGGCATGGGCGCCGTCGAGCACCTGCGGCCCCGGATACAGGTTGATGTAGAGGCCCTGCTCGTGGTCCGTGTACACCATGCGTTTTTCCACGTCGATGGGGACCCCGCCGATCAAATCGACGATCTCACGCATGGCCGGCAGGCTGAACACGACGTAATGGGCGATCGGCACATTGAGCAGCCGCACGACCGCGGCGCGTGCCCGCCCGATCCCGCCCGTCGCGTACGCATGATCGAGCTTGGTGACGGGGTCGCCGGGAAGGGCGATCGGGATGTCCCGCGGGATGCCGAGAATCCTGACCCGATGGTGCGCGTCGTCCCACTGCACGACCTCGACCGTATCGGTCCGCTGGCGGTCCTGGGTCAGGCCCACGATCAGGAACCGGGCGTCGCCGCGCGGCACGACCACGGCGACGTGGTTCGCGGCGTGCGGTGTCCGGCGAGCCTGTGGTCCGGACGGCGGCGAGGCAACGGCCAGCGCCAGTGCCAGCGCACAGCCTCCCAGGGCGATCCTGCGGATCGTAGTTGCGATGCTACGGGCGCGCATCTACCCCCCCAGCTTGTACGGCGGCGTCGGCGAGGTTGGACGGGTGAGGTCCCTGTGGCACACGAAGGAGTATACCATGAGTGTACCCACGCTCACCCGATATGCATCAGATGCGGCCCGGCGTATGCCTACTGGATGTACACGTCGCCGCAGAGCGCCCGCGGCACCGTCACCCGGTGTCCATCGATTTCGACGCGGCATCCGCTCGGACGCTGCGCCAGGATCTTTACCTTGACGCCCGGGAGGATTCCCAGGCCGGCGAGGCGGCGCAAGGTGGCCGGGTCGCGGTCGCTGACACGCGCCACCACGCCCGTCATGCCGGCTCCGAACGCCGTCAGGGCGGGATAGCGGATATCGCGCATCGTTCCCGTCGTGGAGGGGATCGGGTCTCCATGGGGGTCCGTCGTGGGATTCCCGAGGGCCGCGGCGATACGCGCCTCCACGTCGTGTGAGAGGACGTGCTCCATCTTCTCGGCTTCGCCGTGCACCTTGTCGAGGTCGACCCCCAAGTGCTGCGCCAGGTACAGTTCGATCAGACGATGATGCCGGATCGTCTCGAGCGCGATCCGTTCGCCCGCGGAGGTCAGGGTGAGGCCGCGGTAGCGGTGATAGGACACCAGCTTGAGCTTCGCCAGCCGCTGCACCATGGCCGTGGTCGTGGCGGCGGCCACGCGGAGCTCCTTCGACAGCTCCACGGTCGCCACGGAGCCGTGTCCCCGTTGTAGCTTGTAGATGGCCTTGAGATAGTCTTCCATCACGCCGGTGATGAGAGGCATGAGGTCAGTCCATCCCGAGCGGCGCGTGCATAGGACACATGTAGCAGCCGCGTGTACGGGTGTCAATGGCGACGCCCGCCGCATCCGCCCAACCCGCCGGAGGGAGAGGGAACGTGCCCCCCGTGCCGTACCGTAGTATGGAGCGTAGCGTGCGCGAGCCACATCACCCAGGGGGGTCAGCATGATCGAGCGCTGGGCGCGCGGGAAGATGATGGACCGCCGGGCATTCTTGCGCCGGGGGATCGGCGGGGCCGCGGGCGCGGCGCTCGCGGCCGCCGCATGGCCTGGTGCCCGGGGCCGCGCGCAAGCCCAGACCCGAGCGGCGGTGCAATTTGGCTGGGTCAAGACGGTGGAGTTCGCCGGCAGCTTCATCGCGGACGATCGCGGCTACTACAAGGCCGAGGGGTTGGACGTCGACATGCTGTCCGGCGGCCCCGGCATCGACGTGGTCACCGCGATCGTCTCCGGCAGGGCGATGTTTGGCTGCGGGACGGGCGCGCAGATCCTGGCCAAGGCCCGGCAGCAAGGCGCGCCGCTCAAGGTGATCGGCGTGCTGTACCAAAAGAGCCCGCTCGCCGTGCTCTCCTTGAAGAAGAGCCCGATCCGCACCCCGCAGGACCTACTGGGCAAGCGGGTGGGGGTGGCGGCGGCCGACAGCATTCCATGGACGACGTGGCTCGCGCTCAACCATCTCGACGCATCCAAGATCACGCGCGTGCCGGTGCAGTTTGACCCCGCGCCGCTCGTCACCGGTCAGGTCGATGCGTTTCTGTCGTTCGCGACGGAGCAACCCGTGGAGCTGCAGGTGCAGGGGGTACCCGTGGAGTTTTTCCTGCTCGCGGACTACGGTTACTCGTCGTATTCGGGATGCTACTACGTGCTCGAGGATACGCTCAAGGCCCGGCGCGATGAGGTCGTGCGGTTCATGCGCGCCGAGATCCGGGGGTGGGAGGCGAACGTCGCCAACCCGTCGCTGGGCGCGAAGCTGACCGTGGAGAAGTACGGCAAGGCCCTGGGGCTGAGCTACATGTCGCAGTACCTGGGGAACAAGGTCACGATCGAGCGGCTCATGCAGACCCCGGTCACGAGGCAGCACGGGCTGCTCTGGATGGGCGAGGGCGAGATCGCGGCCAACGTCTCCTTGTTCAAGCAAACCGGCATCGCGGTGGGCCCCGAGCTGTTCACGAACGACGTCTTACAAGAGATCTACCGCGGACGGAACCGGGTGTGACCGCGCGGGCCGCGCCTGCGCCGACCTCGCCCGGCGACGGGGTGTGACCGGACCGGATGGGAGCCCGCCGGCCGCGCGGGACCGGCTCGGCGGGCTGGTCCTGGACGGCGTGCGGAAGACGTACCGGCTCGGACGGCGCGAGATCCATGCGATCGCCGGCATGGATCTACACGTTCCGGCCGGGGCGTTCGTGGCGCTGCTCGGCCCCTCGGGGTGCGGCAAGTCCACGGCGCTGCGCATCCTGGCCGATCTCGAGGTCCCGACGGAGGGACGGGCGCTCGTCGAAGGCGCGCCGCCCTGCGCCGCGCGCGCGCAACACCGGCTCGCGATTGCGTTTCAGGATCCCGCATTGCTGCCGTGGCGGACCGTCCACGGCAACGTGACCTTGCCGCTGGAGGTCACCGGCATCCGCGTCTCCCCGCAGGACGTGCGCGACCTGATCGCCCTCGTCGGCCTCCGGGGGTTCGAGGCCGCGCGCCCCGCGCAACTGTCCGGCGGGATGAAACAGCGCGTCGCGATCGCCCGCGCGCTCGTGACGCGCCCCCGCGTGCTGTTGCTGGACGAGCCGTTCGGCGCGCTCGACGAGATGACCCGGCAGCGAATGAACCTCGAGCTCCTCCGCATCTGGCACGAGCAGGAGCCGACCACGCTGCTCGTGACACACTCGATCGCGGAGGCCGTGTTTTTGGCGGACCGGGTGGTGGTGATGACGCCCCATCCCGGGACGATCCGCGCGGACGTCCCCATCGACCTGCCCCGCCCGCGCGGGCCGGCCGTCGTGCGCACCGCGCCGTTTCACGCGCTGTGCGACCGGCTCAGCGAGCTGCTGTTTGCGGGCGCCGACGCCGGTGACGCCGCCGGCCGCTGAGCGCCCCCACGTGGACGCTCGCGCCGCGCGCCGCCGGGGAACCAGGCTGGGATCCGCATGGCCCTCGTGGGGCGACGCGATCCTCGGTCCGGTGGTGCTCGTGGCGCTCTGGCAGGTCGCGGGCACCGTGCTGCCGTGGGCGCGGTACACGCTCTCGAGCCCTGTGGCGATCGCGGCGCGCGCATGGGACGATCTGCCCCTGTATCCGGCCAACGTGGCGGCGACGCTGGGGGAGGCGGGCCGGGGGTTTCTGTGGGGCAACCTCGTCGCCATCGCGCTGGCGCTGGTCATCGTGCAGGCGCCGCGGCTGGAGACGCTCGTCATGCAGGTCGCGAT
>JAJPJL010000093.1 GCA_021324255.1 Bacillota bacterium | reverse complement strand
GGCCGAGCGGCGCGGCGCGCGGGCGGAGTAGCGCGCCGCTATCCGTTCTGCCACTCGATGCCGAAGCCGCCCCGGGGCGGCTTCCAGTCGATGTTGCGGTAGGGGCAGCCCAGGAGGCAGCTCGTGCACTCGACGCAGTTCTCGTAGGACACCGCGATCTTCTCGCCGTCCCACTGATACACGTTGGCGGGGCAAAACGTGGTGCACGGGCGCTGCCACTCGCCGCCGCATCGCTCGAAGCACACATCGCCCCGCACGATCTTGATGTGGGTCTGCTTGTCGTGCTTCCAGCGCAGGGTGTAGAGCTTGTCCTCGATCCTCATCGCATCGCCCTCCAACCCTCGATCGCGTCCTTGACCAGCTGCCACCACGGACGCTGCGCCAGCACGCGCCGCAGGATCTTGCGCTGCTTCTCCCGCTTCGACACCCCGTCCACCCGAAGCATCTCGTGCACCGCCTCGCTGAGGATCGCGGGGTACACCGACAGCAACTCCGGACGGCGCTCGGCGATCTCGGGCAGCCGTTCGTACTTGCGGAGATCCTGCAGCACGAACGACGCCTCCAGCAGGTCGCGATACGTCGACAGCGTGCGCGCCGACCAGTCCCCCGCGCGCTTCGCCAGGATCGCCGTTTCTCCCGCCATGCGCCCCGCCGCCATGGCGAGGTTGCTGCCCTCCCGGTGCAGGTTATTGACCATCATCGCCGCATCGCCGACGACGAGCACGCCGTCGCCGTACAGCCGGGGCATCGCCCGGATGCCTCCCTCCGGAATCGCGTGCGCGAGGTACTCGCGCACCTCGCCGCCGCGCAGCAGCGGGGCGATGAGCGGATGCGTCTTGAAGCCCTCGAGCAGGTCCCACGGGGTGATGCGGGTCCTCATGAGGTGGGAGATGAGCGCGCCGATGCCCACGGAGAGCGACGCCGTGTTCGTATAGACGAAGCCGTACCCGGCCATGCCGCGGGTCACCGCGCCGTACACCTCGATCGTCGCGCCGCGGCCGGGCTCGAGATTGAACCGGTCTTCGATCGCCTCCGGGCTGAGCGCGATGATCTCCTTGACCACGAGCGCCATCTCCTGCGGCTCGAGCGGCCGCGACAGGCCGGCCCGTTGCACGAGGAACGAGTTTGCGCCGTCCGCGATCACGACGAGCGGCGCGCGGAGATCGCCGTCCGCCCGGCCCGTGCGCACGCCGGCGACCCGTCCCTGCTCCATGATGACGTCCTCGACGAGGGTGCCGGGCACGATGAGCGCACCCGCCGCCTCGGCCTGCGACGCGAACCAGGCGTCGAACGGGACTCGGAGCACGGTAAACGCGTTGGGGGGCTCGGAGGGATCCTCGTGCGGCACATGCTTGTGGCCGAGCGTGACCGCGGCGTCGGGCGTCGTCAGCCAGACGCGCTCGTCGACGACGACCCGTTCGATCGGCGCGTCGCGCCACGTCTCGGACGCGACGTCCGCGAGCATGCGCCCGTACATGACGCCGCCCATGACGTTTTTTTGGCCCGGCCGCTCCGCGCGCTCGAAGATCACCACGCTGAGGCCCGCCCGCGCCATGGTGAGCGCGGCCGCGATGCCGCCGGGACCGGCCCCTACGACGATTGCGTCGAACTCGTCGCCCGAAGCCACGCGCGCCGGCCTACCGCAGCGCCTGGACGGCCTGCTGCACGAAGGCCGTGAGGGTGGACGGCAGGATGCCGAACCAGAGCACGCCCGCGCCGGCGAGGGCGAGCGCGATACCGACCGTGGCGCTGCGCCGCGGCGCGACCGCGTCGGGGGCGGTGCCGCTCAAGGCGGCCGCCGCGACGCGCAGGTAGTAGTAGACGGAGACGACGCTCGTCAGCACCGCGACGAGCGCGAGCGCCGTGTGCCGGGCCTCCAAGGCCGCGCGGAAGAGGTACAGTTTCGCGATGAAGCCGCCGGTCGGCGGCAATCCGGCGAGGGAGACCATGCACAGGGCGAGCACGCCCGCGGCCCACGGCGCGCGCCCCCACAACCCCGCGAGGTCCGCGATCTCGTCGGCTTCCTCCCCGCGGCGCTCGAGCAGGATGAGGACGCCGAACGCCCCGAGATTCATCACCGCGTACACCACGAGATAGTACAGCACGCCGAGCGTCCCCGCCGGCCCGGGAGCGGCGATGCCGATCAACATGTACCCGGCGTGGGCGATGCTCGAGTAGGCAAGCAGGCGCTTCAGGTTCGTTTGGAACAGCGCGGCGAGGTTGCCCCAGATCATGGTCACGATCGCCACCGCGACCAGCGCGGCGCTCCACTGCGCCGACGCCGCGGGAAGCGCCAGCGGGAAGACGCGGAGGAATCCGGCGAACGCCCCGACCTTGGCGATCACGGACATGAACGCGGTGGCGGGCAGCGGGGCTCCCTCGTAGACGTCCGGCGCCCAGGCGTGAAACGGCGCCAGCGCCGCCTCGAACCCCAAGCCGATCGTGAGCAGGGCGACGCCGACCCCGAGCAGCGGCGTGATCGGCACCCCCGCGAGGCGCGACAGGTCCAGCGTCCCGGCCGCCCCGTAGACGAGGGCGACGCCGTACACGAAAAAGGCGGTCCCGAACGCGCCGAGGAGCAGGTATTTCAGGCCGGCTTCCTGGGATCGCCGGCTGCGGGTGGCGAGCGCCGCGAGCGTGTAGAGCGGAAAGCTCAGGATCTCCAGGCCCAGGAACAAGACGGCGAGATTGCGCGCGGCGCCCATGAGGATCGCGCCCACGGCGCTGAACAGCACCAGGGCGTAGTACTCGCCGGCCGGCAGCCGGAACCGGTTCAGATACGCGGGAGAGAGCAGCACCGTGATCCCGGTGCCGAGGAGCGCAGCCAGGGTGACCGCCTGCGTCAGCCGGTCGCGCACGTACATGCCGGCAAATGCGACCGGCGCGGCTGGCGGAAACGCGTTGAGGAGCACGGCGAGCGCCACGCCGGCGAGCGCGAGCCAGCCCGCGCCCCCGCCCCGCGGCGACTCCAGCGACGGGCCCGTCGTCCAGGCGTCGTAGAGCAGCACGGCCAACGCGGCCACGGTCAGGACCAGTTCGGGAGACGCGGCTCCGAGATCGCGCCAGGACATGCGCTACCGCCCCTGCCGCCCGGTGCGGCCGCCCGGACCCGCGGCGAACGCGGCGGGGGATCCGCCGGCCGGCGGCGAGTCCGGCGTCACGGCCCGGGGGGAGCCGCCGTGCGCGGCCGCGGGCTGCACCGCCGTCGTCCCCGCGACGCGGTTCAGCAGGGCGTTGACGGTGGCCGCGCTCCGCTCGAGCAGGGGCTGCGGATACAGCCCGGTCCAAAAGATCACGAGCACGAGCGGCGCCACCAGCGCGCGCTCCCGCGGTGTGAGATCCGCGAGGCCGCGGAGATCCTCCCGCACGGGCCCGTGGAACACGCGCCCGACGAACGCGAGCAGGTACGCGACCGCGACGACGACACCGACCGTCGCGACCACGGCCGCCGCCGGGCGCGTCTCGAAGGTGCCGAGCAGGATGAGAAACTCTCCGATAAACCCGTTGGTCGCGGGCAACGCGAGCGAGGACATCACCACGATCAGCGTCACCGCGCTGAACGCCGGGATGAGCGACGCGACCCCCCCGTATTCGTCCGTACGCGCGCGGCCCGTTCGGTCGAGGAGCAGGCCCGCCAGCACGAAGAGCGCGCCGGTGCTGACGCCGTGGTTGATCATCTGGATCAGGCTGCCCTGCACCGCCGTGGCGTCCAGCGCGAAGATGCCGAGCAGGATGAATCCCATATGGCTCATGCTCCCGTACGCCAGCAAGCGGCGCATGTCGCGCTGGGTCCAGGCGATGGCGCCGCCGTACAGAATCCCGATCACCGCGAGCCCGGACAGGAGCGGTCCCAGGGTGCGGGATGCGTCCGGGAAGAGGGGCAGGCAGAAGCGCAGCAGGCCGTACGCGCCGGCCTTGGCCATCAACCCCGCGAGGAGCACCGTCACGACCGGGGGGGACGCCGCGTACGCGTCGGGCAGCCAGGTGTGGAGCGGCCACACCGGCATCTTGATGGCAAAGGCCACCGCGAACGCCAGGAACAGCAACGTTTCGGCGCTCCCGGTCACGCCGAGCGGGCGCGCGAGGAGCGCCGGGAGGTCGAACGTCGACCCGCCGGGCTGGTGCGCGGCGTTCAAGTATACGGCGATGATGGCCAGCAGCATGAGGACGCTGCCCGCCATCGTGTAGAGAAAGAACTTGATCGCCGCCCGCATCCGGGCGGGCCCGCCCCAGAGGGCGATGAGGAAGTACATGGGGACGAGCATCGCTTCCCAGAACACGTAGAACAGCACCAGGTCTTGGGCCAGAAACGTGCCCAGCAGACCGGTCTCGAGCAGCAGCAGCGTGACGACAAACGGCTTCACGCGCTCGCGGATCTGCCCGGCCGAGGCGCCGAGTGCGATCGGGAACAGAAACGCCACGAGGGCGATGAGGCTGACAGACAGGCCGTCCACGCCGAGGTGATAGGTCATCCCGACGGCGGGCACCCACGCCGCGCGTTCCTCGAACTGCAGCCCGGCCACCCCGGGCGCGAACCGCAGCCACACCCACGCGGCGACGAGGAAGGTGAGCAGCATGGCCGCGAACCCGACCGCGCGCAGCCGGCGCTCTCCCCGCGCGTCCGCCGCGGCCGCCGCGGCCGCGCCGGCGAGCGGGATCGCGAGCAGCAAGGTGAGCGGCCCAGGCGTCATCGCGACACCCAGTAGGCCAATAGCACGATGACCCCGATCAGCAGGATGGCCGCGTACTGCCGGAGGTAGCCGCTCTGCACCCGGCGCAGCCGCCCGCCGCCCCAGCCGATCATGCGGCCGATGGACATCACGGCCCCGTCGACGCCCTCCCGGTCCAACAGGTCGAACGCCCAGGCCAGGCCGCGCGCCGGCGCGGCGACCACGGCGTTGAAGAAGTCCTCCACGTAGAACTGGTGGGAGAGCCATGCCCGCACGGCCGCGGAGCTACCCCGGAGCGTGCCGGTGCCGTAGATCAACCAGCCCGCCGCTACGCCGGCCAGCGCCACGGTCACGCTCACGGCGATCAGGGTGCCCTCGCCGCCTCCCGCGGGGTCCGGCCCGCCGGCCGCCACCACCGGGGCGAGAAACCGATCGAGCGCGCCGGGCTGCGTAAACGAGAGGCCCAGCGCACCGCCGAGCACCGTCAGCGCGGCGAGCGCCTGAATCGGGAGTCCCATGATCGGGGGAGCCTCGTGCGGCGCAGCGTGCCCCGCCGCGGGCTCGCGCTGGGGCGTCGTTGGACCGCGCCGATCCGGCCGCGGTCCGGGGCCCGCCGGGGTGAGGAACGTCAGCACGAACGCGCGCACGATGTAGACCGCGGTCAGCCCCGCCGCGGCGAGCCCGACCGCCCAGAGGGCGACGTCGCCGCGGTGGAACGCCGCGGACAGGATCTGGTCCTTGCTGAAGAACCCCGCGAACGGGGGGATCCCGGCGAGCGCCAGGGCGCCGATGCCGAAGGTCGCCGCGGTCCACGGCAGCGGCCGCGCCAGGCCGCCCATCCGGCGCATGTCGGTGGTGCCGCCGAGCGCGTGCATGACGCTCCCGGCCGCGAGGAACAACAGCGCCTCGAAGAAGGCGTGGGAGGTCAGGTGAAAGATCCCCGCGCCCCACGCGCCGACCCCCACGGCGAGAAACATGTAGCCGAGCTGGCTGATCGTCGAGTACGCGAGCACCCGTTTGAGATCCGGTTCCACGAGCGCCGACGCGGCCGCGAAGATCGCGGTCACGGCGCCCGTCACGGCGACCACGTCCATCGCCAGCGGCGCGCGGAGGTAGACGGCGTGCATGCGCACGATCATGAACACGCCCGCCGTGACCATCGTGGCGGCGTGGATCAGGGCGCTCACCGGCGTCGGGCCCTCCATGGCGTCGGGCAGCCACATGTAGAGCGGAAGCTGCGCCGACTTGCCGCAGGCGCCCAGGAACAGCAGGAGGCACAGCGCCGTCGCGGCCGTGCCCCCGAGCGGCAGGCGCGCCGCCGCGTCGCGCGTCATCACGCCGAAGTCGGCGGTGCCGAAGACGCCGAACGCGAGGAAGATGCCGAGCAGAAACCCGACGTCGCCGAGGCGGGTCACGATGAACGCCTTGACGCCGGCCGCGGCCGCGGCCGGCCGCGTGAACCAGAAGGCGATCAGGAGGTAGCTGCAGAGCCCGACACCCTCCCACCCGATGAACATGACGACCAGATTGCCGGCCAGGACCAGGGTCAGCATCGAGGCGGTGAAGAGATTGAGGTAGGCGAAATACCGCGCAAACGCGTCGTCGTCCGCCATGTACCCCGCCGAGTAGATGTGGATCAGCGCCCCGACGCCGGTCACGACGAGCACCATGACGGCCGAGAGCGGATCCACCAGGAGCCGCATCGGCACCGTGATCGGGCCCGCCGCCATCCACCGGTACAGGTCGATCTCGACGTGCCGCGCGCCGGCGGGGAGGGACGAGAGCGAGGCGAGCACCGCGAGACCCACCGCGAACGCGGCAACGACGGTGCCGCACGCGACGGTCGCCACGCCTCGCCGCCCCCACCGGCCGCCGGCCACGCCGTTCGCGACCCAGCCGAGGAGCGGGAGCAGCGGGATCCAGACGGCGTACGTCATGGCCTACCCCCGCAGGAGGTCGACATCGTCCACGTCCACGGTCTCCCTGGCGCGAAAGATGTTCACGATGATCGCAAGGCCGATCACGACCTCGGCGGCGGCGACGACGAGCACGAAAAACACCAGCACCTGCCCGTCCACGCCGCCGCGCAGCCGCGCGAACGTCACGAAGGTCAGGTTGACCGCGTTGAGCATCAACTCGACCGACATGAACACGATCAGCGCGGACCGCCGCACGAGCACGCCGACGGTGCCGAGCGCGAACAGCACCGCGCTCAGGCTGAGGTACAGCGGGGCGGGCACGCTCACCCCTCCGGCTCCCCGGCGCCGCCGGCCGCGAGACGGCTCGCCGGCGCGTCCTGCGCGCGGACGCCCGGGGCCGCGCGGGCCGGCGCGACCGCGATCGCCTGCGCCCGCTTGCCCAACGCCACCGCGCCGATCATCCCGACCACGAGCACGATGGACGCGGCCTCGAACGGCAGCGCGTACGGGCCGAACAGCGCGCGCCCGACCTGCTCCACCGTCCCGTAGTCCGCCCCCACGCCGCCGGGCTCCGTCCGCACCGTCAGGGCGGCCGCCAGCAGCGCCGCGGCGAGCACGGCACCGAGGGCGGCCGCGGCCCGAGGGGGCACGGCCGTGCGCGCGCGCGGCGCGTCCCCGGTTGCGCGCAGCAGCATGATGATGAAGACGAAGAGGACGACGATGGCCCCGGCGTAGATGATGACCTGGAGCACGGCGACGAACTGGGCATCCAGAAGCAGGTAGTCCACGGCCAGGCTCAGGAGCGCGAGCAGCAGGCCGAGCGCGCTGTGCACGGGCTGGCGCGCCGCGATGACGCCCACGCCCCCGGCGACGCCGAGCACCGCGGTGATCGCAAACAGGACCGCCTCCACGCGTTCCGGGCCCCCCTGGTGTCCGTCCTCCGCGCGCTCTCGCGGTACGGCGGTGCTACACTTCCCGATGTGGATCCCGCCCGGACTCGCCGGGGTATTTCTCCTGCAGCCGGTCCTTCGTGTAGATGAGCTCGCCGCGCGTGTAGCCGCTCAGCTCGTACTCGTGCCCGAGCACGAT
>JAJPJL010000065.1 GCA_021324255.1 Bacillota bacterium | reverse complement strand
GCGACGAATGGAAGCACGATGAGTGTGGTGGCCGTGAGTGTCGCGATGGTAGGATACCGTCTCCGCCGACGCCGGGTCGCCTCCCTCCCCCTTAGGCCCCAAGGTTCAGCCACGGGCACCCCAGGTGCCGTGGCGCGCGCGTGAAGCAGCGCCATGGTCAATGCACTCCGTGTTCGCGCCCGCCCGTCCGCGGGGCGCGGCCCACCGTCTCATCGAGCCGCTCCGCCGCGCGCAGGCGCGCGCTCCGTGCCCGCGGGTTGTCGCGAATCTCCGCGGGCGACGGGGTGATCGGTTTCTTGGTCAACACGCGCAGCAGCCGCTCGCCGCCGCACCGGCATCCCGGGACGTCGGGCGGGCACGTGCAGCCGCGCGAGAACCGCGCGAACACCTGCTTGACGATCCGGTCCTCGAGGGAGTGGAACGCGATGACGCAGAGGCGTCCGCCCGGACGCAACCGCCGGACCGCCTGCGGGAGGCCGCGCTCCAGCGCGTCGAGCTCCTCGTTGGTCGCGATGCGGAGGGCCTGGAAGGTTCGGGTCGCCGGGTGGACGCGCCCCCGCGCCCCGCCCACCGCGGCTTCGACCGCCCGGGCCAGATCCCGCGTCGTCGCGAGCGGACGGCGCGCCACGATCTGCCGGGCGATCCTGCGCGACGCGCGCTCCTCGCCGTAGCGATAGATGACGTCCGCGAGCTGGCGCTCCGGGAGCGAGTTCACGAGGTCCGCCGCGGTGACGGGCTGGCGCCGGTCCATCCGCATGTCGAGCGGTCCCGGACGCTCGAAGCTGAATCCCCGCCCCGCCTCGAGCAACTGCCGCGACGAGACGCCGACGTCGAACAGGATCCCGTCCACCGTCCCCACGCCGGCGTCGTCGAGCGCCGCGTTCAACTCGCCGAAACATGCCTGCCGCAGCAGCACGTTTCGCCCGAACGGCCGGAGCCGCTCCTCGGCGTAGGCGATGGCGTCGGCATCGCGGTCCAGTCCGATCAGCCGGCCGGCCGGCGCGATGCGGCGAAGAACCGCCTCGGCGTGCCCGCCGTCGCCCACGGTCGCATCCACGATCAGCGCGCCCGCGCGGGGCGCGAGATACGCCAGCACCTCATCCACCAGAACCGGCACGTGCGCCGGCCGATGCGAGGATGCCGATCCAGCACCTGCTCGTTGAAATACCACGCGCGGCTCGTCCTTCGACCATCACGACAGGATGAGTGCCCGGATCTGTTCGGCGAGTCGGTCCTTGTTCTTGCGAAGTTCCTGGAGTTGCCGCCGCCAGTGCTGCGTGTTCCAGATCTCCAGCCGCGAGCCCACGCCGACGATCGTGACATCCCGCGTGATGCCGGCGTGCTGGCGCAGGTGCGTCGGGAGCATGATCCGGCCCTGCCGGTCGAGGTCGCAGTCCTCGGCGGCGGAAAAGATCAGCCGCACGAAGTCGTGATAGCCGAGAGGCTGGCTCCTGAGCTTCTCCTCGACGGCCTGCCACCCCGACGGTGAGAACGCGGCGAGGCACGGGTCGATCCAGCGGGTCACGACGATGCGATCTCCCAACTCCGTGCGGAACTTGGGAGGAATGACCACCCGCCCTTTTCCATCGAGCGCATACTGCGCCTCGCCCCTCAGCATCCATCCTCACGCTGCTCCCCACGCGCCCCTACGGATCACCACGTTTCTCCACACGGCCCCAATCTCCTGCCGCACGCGCGAAGAAACGCCAAGAAAATCCTCCGCCGCGTGCTCAGGCTGTGTTTTGCGCCAAGACGCACACACGTTCGTCTTTGAGTGAGATTGTGTACGGCTGGATGGAAAAAACTAGCGAAGATCTTGCGGCGCGTCCGGACTCGGCGCGTTCATGCCGGCCTGGACGAAGCCGGCCACGCCGATGGCCATGAGCAGATCGCCCGGGCTCACGATCCCGGCCAGGCTTCCGATGTGAAACGCGACGTGGTCGTCAAGCGCCCGGAGCACCGTCGCCGGCGTCTCGACGAGATGCCGCGGATCCGCGCCCGCGATCAAGGCGCGGCTCACCGGCCTGCCGGCGCTGGCCAGCGCGCGCGGTGAGACGGGCATCCGGCCCCCGTTTGCGATGATCGCCGCCGCGTTGAGGGCGGCCCCGGCAGATACCAGGAGGAGCCACGGCCGGCGGTTGACCGCCAGCATCGCGAGCGCGGCGAGATAGCCGGCGCTGATCAGGAGCGGCGGCGCGGCCGCGGGAAGCCACGGCAGCTGCGCCGCCAGCACGAAGGCCACCCCGAGCACGAGCCACGGGAGCCGGCGAAGAGAGACGCCGGCCAGCCTGTCGAGGCGTCCCCCGCGCGCCCACCCGGCCGCGGCGCCGGCGAGCGCCGCGACCAGCAGGGTCAGTACAGGACCTCGCGAACGCCGCTCTTGTGCCGGATCACCACGACGTCCGCGTTCTCCTGGAGACGGCGGAGGGCGTCGCTCATGGCATCCACCCGGACCGAGCGGAACGCGAAGTCGCCGCGCCGTGGGGCGGGTTCATCGAACGCATGCCCGCAGGCGGTGCAGTAATAGCCGCGCTCCGGGAGCAGCGAGCCCCTCACCTGGAGCCAGCGGATCGTGACGTGACCCACCACCGCCTGGCGGCCGCACCGCGGACACCGCATCCGTCGCTCCTGTCACCCGTTCGTGTGCGTATTATAGCAATCCCAAATCGGCTCGCGCCGCCCTGGCGGCGCTTCGCGACGCAAGATCCGCGGCCACGCGGATCGCCTCGGTCATGCTGACCGCGCTGGCCACGCCCTGGCCGGCGATGTCGAACGCCGTGCCGTGATCCACCGAGGTTCGGACAAACGGCAGGCCGGTGGTGACGCTCACCGTCTTGTAGAAGTCCGTCATCTTCGCCGCGATGTGGCCCTGGTCGTGATACAGCGCGAGGACCGCGTCGAATCGCCCCTCGGCGGCGAGGTGAAACACGGCGTCGGCGGGGATCGGACCCGACACGTCCAAGCCCGCCGCGCGCCCGTCCTCGACGCCCGGTCCGATCTCCCGGATCTCTTCGTCCCCCATCTTTCCGCCCTCGCCCGCATGCGGGTTGAGCGCGGCGACGGCCAGGCGCGGCGACGCCAGCCCGAGGTCGGCGAGCACCTGCGCCATGATCCCGAGCGTGTCCCGGATGCGGGCTCGCGTCACCTGCGCGACGGCCTCGCGCAGCGAGACATGCCGGGTGAGAAAGAAGATGCGGAGCCGGTCGATCACGAACATCGTGAGCGACTCACGGCTGCGCGTGAGCTCCTGGAGCATCTCGGTGTGCCCGGGGTACGGATATCCGGCCGCCCACAACGCCTCCTTGTTGATCGGGGCGGTGGCGATCGCGTCGACCTCGCCGGCCTGGGCGAGGCGTATCGCGCGCTCCACCGCCTGCCCGGCGGCGCGGCCGGCGCCGGCCTGCACCGCGCCCATGCGGAGCGACGCAGGATCCACGTTGGCGAGATCGAGCACGTCGATGACGCCGTGGGCGAACCGCCCCTCCCGGGGGCGCGCCACCGGGGTAGCGGCGGCCGGGGCGCCGAGGGCGCGCCCCGTGCGCGCAATCGTCTCGAGGTCGCCGACGACCAGCGGCCGGCACACCGTGTAGAGCGCGGGCGCGGCCAGGGCCTTGACGATGACCTCCGGGCCGATCCCGGCGGGGTCGCCCATCGTCACGGCGACGATGGGCCTCGGGCCCGGGCCGGCCCCCTGCCGCGGCGAGCGCGATGCCATGGTCGTCACCCCGCAGGCTCCGCCGGCCGCGCGAGCTCGCGAAACACCGGGCGGAGCGCATCATAGAGCCGCGTGTAGACATCGTACCATTCCCGGTAGCGGTCGGCGGCCGCCGGCGCCGGCCGGTACGCGCGCGCAACGGGGTTCACGGACCGGGCCGCGCGGTCCGCCGCCGGCGCCGCGCCGATGGCGTCGGCGGCGAGCAGCATCGCACCGAGCGACGCGGCGTCGGTCTGCTCGGGAACGCCCACCGGCCGGCCGAGCGCGTCCGCCAGGATCTGGTCCCAGAGCGCGCTCCGTGCGCCGCCACCGACGGCCACCACCTCCGACACCGGGGTCCCCATCTCCTCGAGGATCGTCAGGCAGGCTCGGACCTCGAAGGCGACGCCTTCCATGACGCTCCTGGCCAGGGCACCCACCGCGTGGGCCTCCGTGAGCCCAAACCACGCGCCGCGGGCGTCCGGGTTCCAGCGCGTCGCGCGGGCCCCCTGCATGAACGGCAGGAACAGGAGCCCGTCCGCGCCGGCCGGCACCGCGCCCGCGAGCCCGTCGAGCTGCCGGTAGTCTACGCGACCGCCGAGCATCGTATCGCGCAGCCATCGCAGGATGGAACCGGAGGCGCTCATCCCCTGCTCGAACAGCACCGTGCCGTCCACGGCGTGCAGCGAACACATTACCCGCGGATCGACCGCGGGCGGGGGCGCCGGCACCGGCACGGAGACGTTGGTCGTCGTACCGGTCGACACCATGACGCGTCCACCGCCCGCCCCCGCGCCGACGACCTCGCAGGGCCGGTCGCCCGCGCCGAGCGCGACCGGCGTGCCCGCGGGGATGCCGAGCGCGGCCGCGGCATCCGCGCGGGCGCGGTGCGGCGCCGACGCGGAAGGGTGCACGGGCGGGAGGGCCGCGGGCGCGATGCCTACGTACGCGCACGCCTCCGGCCACCACGCGCGGGTGTTGATGTCGAGGAGGAGCGTCCGCGACGCGAGCGTGTAGTCCGTCGCCGGCTCGCCCGTGAGCCGCCAGTACAGGTAGTCTCGCGGCTGCAGGTATAGCCGCGCCGCGCGGAACACGTCCGGGGCGTGCGCTCGCAGCCAGAGGATCTTGCCGGCGCTGAACTCGGCATCGGGGATGAGCCCCGTCGCCGCGTGGACCCGCTCCCGGCCGAAGGCGCGGACCAGCGCGTCCACCTCGGCCGCGCCCCGCCGGTCCATCCAGATCATGCAGGGCGCGAGCACGCGGCCCGCGGCGTCGATCGGGACCACCCCGCCCCGGTGGCTGGCGAGGCCCACGGCGGCCACGCGGCGGCGCGCATCCGCCGGCAGCCGCGCGCACCCCTCGCGCGCCGCGTCCCACCACGCGACGGGATCCTGCTCGGCCCGGCCGGGCGCGGGCCGCCGCGTCGGATACTCGACGCCGGCCTGCGCGGCGACGCGGCCGTCCAGCGTGAACAGCGACGCCTTGCAGGCGGACGTCCCGAGGTCGAGCGTCAGGATATGGTCGGAGGCTACCGCGATTCCATGGCTCCGGGATTCACGAGGTTCGGCGGGATCCGCCCGGTCACGCCCGCCAGGCAGTTCTCCACCGCCATCGTCGCCATCTTGGTGCGGGTGGCGATGCTCGCGCTGCCGAGGTGCGGCGGGATCACGACGTTGTCCAGGCGCAGGAGCGGGTCGTCCATCGGCACCGGCTCCGTCTCGAACACATCCAACCCGGCGGCCCAGATCTTCCGGTCCACGAGCGCGCGATACAGCGCCCGCTGATCGATCACGGGACCGCGGGAGATGTTGACGAGCACGGCGGTCGGCTTCATGAGGCCCAGTTCCCGTTCGCCGATGAGATGCCGCGTCTCGGGCGTGAGCGCCGTCGCGAGCACCACGAAGTCGCTCTCGCGCAGCAGGTCATCGAGTGGCCGGTAGGCCGCGCCCAGTTCCTGCTCGAGCGCTTCCGCGCGCCGCCGGTTGTGGTACAGGAGCGGCATCTTGAACCCCGCGCTCCGGCGGGCGATCGCCGCGCCGATGCGCCCCAGGCCGACGATGCCGAGGGTGGCGCCGTAGATGTCCTGTCCCGTAAACCCCATCAACTCCCATGTCTTCCAGCGGCCCGACCGCGTGAACTTGTCGCCCTCCACCACGCGCCGCGCGGTGGCCATCAGGATGGCCCACGCCATGTCGGCCGTGGTCTCGGTGAGCACGCCGGGCGTGTTGGTCACGAGGATGCCGCGCCGGGTGGCGGCGTCGACGTCGATGTTGTCGTAGCCGACCGCGACCTGCGCGATCACGCGGCACCGGCGCGCGCGCTCGATCACCTCCGCGTCCATCTTCTCGGTGATGAGGCAGACGATGCCGTCGACATCCACGATCTCGCGCAGCAGCACGTCGCGCGGGACCGGTTCCGCCTCGCGATCCCACTGCCGGAACTCCGCGGCGCCCTCGAGCAGCTTCATCGCCGGCGCCGGCAGGGGACGCGTGATGTAGATCCTGGGAGTGGCCATGGAGCTCCTCCGTTAGAGCTGTGCCCACGCGTCGGCGAACACGCGCTTCGTGCCCGCGATCACCGCCGCGGAATCCTCGCCGGGCAGCGGCTTGACCTCGAAGCTGAGAAACGGGCGGTGCCCCGCCCGGCCCAAAAATCCGATCTCGAACAGCACGCGGAGGTACTCCAGCACCTCCGGCGTATCGTTCGCGCCGCCCGCGATCCCGAATCGGGGATGCTGGTCGCCGTAGGCCGGATGCTTCGGATCGCCCATGACGCAGTTGCCGATGTGCGCATGGACCAGGTGGTCGCGGCCCGCGGTCAGCGACTCGCGCGGGCTCTCGTTCAAGAGCGGCATGTGGCTGAGATCGAGCATCAGGCCGAACTCGGGGTACTGCCGCCGCACCGCCTCCGAGACCTCGACGCAGAACTTCGTCGGCCCGGCGAGCGCCCGCTTCTCGATCGTGCGGTCGAACGTCTCCAGCGTGATCGCGATGTCGCGGTCGCGGCCGTACGCCGACAGCTCCATGAGCGAGTCGACGAGCCGCTCCTTCGCTTTGGCCTCGTCCGCGGCCCCGGGGTAGGGGCCGCTCAACACGGCGACGCGGCGCGCGCCCAGCGCCTCGGCCTGATCGATGCACCCCTCCACGAGCGCCACGGCCTTGCGCCGCGCCGCCTCGTCGAGCGCGTTGAGGTCGGACTTCGTCGTGAGGAGCGCCGACTGCGCGCCGAAGCCGACGCTCAGGTGGCTCTC
The DNA here is from genome assembly GCA_021324255.1 of Bacillota bacterium. Taxonomy (GTDB): domain Bacteria; phylum Sysuimicrobiota; class Sysuimicrobiia; order Sysuimicrobiales; family Segetimicrobiaceae; genus JAJPIA01. The sequence goes on along the minus strand of JAJPJL010000065.1, from coordinate 8,729 downwards.
CGCCAGCACGGCGGCCGCGGCCTGCCGCTCCATCGGGTCGTGAGCCCAGCCCACCTCGATCGCGCTGAAGAAGTCGTCGCGGGCGATCCGGCGGATCGTGTCCGCGTACGGGCCGTCGCCCTTCATCACCTCGGGGAACGCCATGAAGTGGACGATGCCCAGCCGGAGATAGCGCTGCCACGGCTCTTGCATCTTGCACCTCCAGCCTGTCCGTTGGGGGGATACACGCGACCCGCGCGGGCGGCCGAACCGGTGTCAGTCTTCTCGGGCCCGCTGGGACATCCCTCCGGCGCGCCTACTGTTGTCCGACCATCGGCAGCGCGTACACCGGCTTCCACCCGGGGCTCTGCGGCTCCCTGAGGTACGGCTCGAGCTCCCTCGGATCGCGGAGCGTCATCATGTCCGGGGGCGGCACCGTGCCCGCGGGGAACCGCGCCAGGATCTCGTCCTGCACCAGCACGAGGTAGCGCATGATCGCCGCCAGCGGGCGCTTGGCCTTGCGCGCGTCGCCCCGGGTGGCCAGGCCCACGACCCCCTCCGGGGTGCCCGCGATCTCGATCGCCGCGTGCCCTTCGCCCTCGCTCCACCGGTGCGGCCGCCGGTACGCGTCCACCGACGTGTCGAAGTGCCCGCCGTCGGGGAGCAACGCCTTGCCCTGGGTGTCCACGGCATACGCCATGTCCACCATCTCCGGCGTGAGATACAGGGACAGCGACGTCTCCGATTCGTCGGCGTGCACGAAGGGGCTGTCGAACGCGCCGCCCTGTGCCTTGGTGCGGAAGAACTCCCGGACGCCGCGGTGCCAGTCCAGGACGCGGAAGATCCCCGGCAGCTGGTAGCGCTTGCAGAACTCCTGCACCGCCGACTCGAGGACCCACAGCTGCCCGTGGTTGTTGATCATGATCTGCTTGCGGAACCCGTCGTTCCACAGGCCCAGCATGACGTCGATCAGCAGCTCGCGCACGACCTGCTCCCGCACGATCACCGTGCCCGGCATGCCCACGTGGTGGTACGGGTGCGCGCCGTAGTTGAGCGGCGGCAGCGCGAGGTTGACCGGCGCGCCGCGCTTCGCCGTGAACCGGCGGACCCCCTCGCAGATCATGCTGACGTACAGCGTGTCGGCCGCGCTCACCATGTGGCGGCCGTGGTTTTCCGTACAGCCGATGGGGATGAGCACGATGTCGTTCTTCCGCCGGTTGGCTTCGAGCTGGTGACGGATCGTGGTTTGAATGTAGCTGCCGGGCCTGGCCCACTCGCAGGGCGACGGCATCCCGAACTCGCGGAGGATGGCGTCGATCTGCTCGTCGCTGGCGTCCCAGATCTCCCGCTTGAGACGGCCCACCGCGTTGTCCTCGAACACGAGGTCGGACGGATGCCTGGGATTTACGACCGCGGAGCCTTCATCCATACTCACGCCTCCTCAGCAAGCCTCATCGCGATGTCCCCCCGGGCCGGGGCCCCGAGCGGGCGCCGGACCGAGTTGCGCACGGAGGTAGGCGACGGCCCGCGGGACGGCCGTGCGGCTGGCCTCCTCCCCCTCGTACTCCACCGCGGCGCAGCCCGCGTAGCCGGCGTCCCGCAAGGCGCGCAACGCCGCGCCGTTGTCGACGGTCTCGTCCCGGCCGTCGGGTCCGATCCGCGTGCACTTCACGTGCACGTGGCGCGCGAGTGCCGCCGTGCGCCGGACCGACGCGAGGCCGTCGAGATAGTTGCCCGTATCGAGCAGCAACCCCAGGATGGGGGCGCCCACGCCGGCCAGGATTCGCTCGACGTCCTGGGCGGTCTGGACGAATCCGCCGTGATTGTGGTTTTCCATCACGAGCGGGATCCCGGCCGCCGCGGCGTGCGCGCACACCGCCCGCAAGGCCGCCAGCATGTCCTGCCAGCGGGCGGCGCGGTCCCCTTCCGGCCACCCGGCAAACGTCCGGAGATGCCCGGCGCCGAGGCGGCGCGCGACGCCGACCCACTGGATCGTGCGCGCTTCCTCGGCGGCGCGACGGGCCGCCGACGCCACGCCGAAGTTGTTCATCAGGGCGATGTTCACGATCTCGACGCCCGACCGCGCCGCGGCGGCCCGGAGCTCGTCGATGCGGGAGTCCGTGGGCTCCCCGATGTGCTTGTCCTCCAGCTCCACGGCGCGCACGCCGAGCTCGTCCGCGGCGAGACGGAACCAGTCCTGGAGCGAGAGGTCCCCGGTCCTGAGCACGTCGTCGTAGGATTGCGAACTACAGCCGAGATACATGCGTGCCTCCGCCGGCCCGCTCACATCATCTCGATCATGACCTTGCCGTCCTGCCGCCGGCTCGCCTTGACCACCGCCGCCGCCGCCTCGGCCAGCGGGAAGCGGCTCGTAATCACCGGCCGCATGTCCACGCGGCCCGACGCCATGAGCCGGATCACGTTTTGGAACGTCCCGTACCCGGAGTGCCCTTGCGCGCCGTAGAGCTGCGCGGCGTGGGTTTGGTAGTGCTCGAGGTACAGCGGCGCCCGTTCCGCGGCCCGCCCGATCATGACGATCTTGCCGCCGATCGCGAGCGACTGCTCCATCTCCGGCACCGTGATCGCCGGCGCGCCGGCCGCCTCGACCTGCACGTCGGCGCCGGCTCCGTGGGTGAGCTGCAACACGATGTCGTGCGGGCTCGTCCCCGCCCGCTGCAGCTCGACCGGGCTGTAGACGTCGTCGGCGCCGACCTGCTTGGCGAGCGTCTGCCGGAACGGGCTCACCTCGAACGCGATCACCCGGCTCGCGCCGGCGGCGCGGGCCAGGGCGATCGCGGCAAACCCGATCGGCCCCGTGCCGTACACGGTCACGATACCTCCGGGGTTGAAGCCGCCCGCCCGCACGAACAAGCCGTTGTAGGCGACGCTGGTCGGCTCACACAGGGCGCCGGCTTCCGCCGCCGCGGCCCGGCTCCCGTAGCGCTCCTCGAGCGCTCCCAGCGGCCAGCAGTACTTCGCGCCGACGACCAGCTGGTCCGCCATCGCGCCGGGGATCGTGAACCCGATCTCTTCCAGGTTTTCGCACTGGTTCGGCCATCCGTTGCGGCACGGCACGCACTCCCCGCACCAGATCATCTCCTCCACGGTCACGAGGTCGCCGACGCGGAGGCTGCGGACCTCCCGCCCGACCTCGATGATCTCGCCGCTGAACTCGTGCCCGATGACCGTGGGGAACTTCGTCAACCCCGGGTAGAGCATGTAGCCGTCCTTGTCGGTCTCGTAGAAGTGCACGTCCGACCCGCACACGCCGCAGGCCGCCGGGCGCAGGCGGACGTCCTTCGGTCCGAGTCCGGGTTCCGCGGCATCGGTCAGCTCGAGCTTCGGGTGGCGCCACACGCTGGCGCCGGTAATCGCCTTCCCGGTCCGCCGCTCGAACTCCGACACGGTGTAGCCTGGCCGGGGCGCCCACTCCGCCTGCAGCTGCAGACCTCTCACCCAAGACACCTCCCGTTTCGCGCGGCCCGTCGCCGTCCTGGAATCATGCGATCCCAGCCGGCCCGTCCGTGCATCGCTACGCCCGCCGCCGGGGAACGAGGAGACGCATCTTCGCCGCCGTTTGCCGCGCCGCCTCTTCCAACGTGGGATCCTGCAGGATCTCGGCGGACAAGAAACCGGCGTACCGCGCCCGCGCGAGCTCGCGCACGAGCGCGTCGAAATCGACGTGGCCGAGGCCGGGCGCCCGGCGGTTGCTGTCGGCCACGTGCACGTGCCACACACGCGTGCGGGCGGCCCGCACCGCGGCCGCGGGCGCCGCTTCCTCGATGTTCATGTGGAACGTGTCCGGGAGCACGCCCACGTTGTCCTCGCCGAGGCGCCGGAGCAGATCCATGACTTCCTCCACCGTGTTCAACCAGTTCGTTTCGTACCGGTTGATCGGTTCGATCACGAGCCGCACGCCCCGCCGGCCGGCCGCCTGGGCCACCCGGGACACCGCCGGCAGGAACCGCTCCAGCGCGCGCTCGTGCGTCTCCCCGGGCGGAACGGGCCCGTGAATCAGGCCGATGATCACGACGGCGCCCAGCCGGGCGGCGGGGGCGAGCTGCGCCATCAGCCGCGCCTCCGCGGCTTCGCGGCGCGCGGGGTCCGGCGCCGTCAGCGACAGCCCCTCCTCCACATAGGCCTGACCGGTCCCGACCGCCGGCACGGCGAGGCCGAGGCCGCGCACCGTCCCGGCAATCGCGTCCAGGTCGACCTGGGCCGGATCCCGGATCGCAAGCTCGACGCCGTCGAATCCCAGACCGGCGAGCCGCCGGAGCGTGGCGTGCACGTCTCCGGCGTGGCCCACGGCGGCAAACCGCGTGGGCGACGCGGAGATCGCGTACGCCAGCTTCACGCGGCGCCGCCCCCCCGCCGGGCGCCGTCACGGCCGGGCTGCCCCTCGAGAAAGTATCGTTCGATGACGACGCGGACGCCCTCCCGCTCGGGCGGCGGGCAGGTCGCGGCGGCCGCCGCCAGCACCTCGGCGGGCGCGCCCTCCACTGCGATGCCGAGCCCCGCGGCGCGGAGCATCGTCACATCGTTGTAGTTGTCGCCGACCGCGACAACCTGCGCGATGGGAACGCCCACCGCCGCCGCCAGCCGCGGCAGCGCCACGCCCTTGCTGACGCCCGGGGGCAGGATCTCGAGATAGTCCGGCTGCGAATACACCTGGGTCACGGCCTCGCCGGCCGCCGCGGCGATGGCCCGGCGTACCGCCGGCAGATCCTCCGGACGGCCGACGACCATGAGTTTCGCCGGGTCCTCGTCGAGCACGCCCTCGAACGACGGCGTGATCTCCACGGTCAGGTGGTCCCGCCTCGCATAGAGATCCACGAACGGCGTGCGCCGCTCCGCGTAGACCGCGCCGCGCACGAACACCAAGGGCGACGTCTCCGGAAACGTCCGCAGCACGGGCAGCAGCCGCCGGCCGACCGCCTCGGGAATCCGGTGCGCCCACAGCGTCCGGCCCGTCGCGAAGTCGAAGACCAGCGCGCCGTTGTAGAGGATCGCCGGCGGGTTCGCGGCGATCGCCTCCGCGTAGCGGCGCGCCGCATCCCACATGCGCCCCGTGGCCAGGCACACGCGCACGCCGCGCTCCTGCGCGGCGCGCACGGCCCCCACGACCCCGGGCGGCACCGTCTTGTCCTCGCCGACAAGCGTGCCGTCGATGTCGGCGACGAGCAGCGTGTATCTCACGCCTTCTCCCGCACCGCGCCGAAGGTCAGCGCGGAGATGACGTAGCGCCGGGCGCCCAACAGCAATACGATCGGCACGAGGGCGGACACCACCCCCACCGCCGCCATCTGGTTCCAGATGATCTCGAACTCCGTGACGAAGCTCCACACGCCGATCGAGAAGGTCTGCGACCGCGGGGTCGCCGTGAGGATCAGCGCGTAGAGAAATTCGCTCCAGGCCAGGGCGAACGTGATCACGCCCGCGGCCAGCAACCCCGGCGAGATCATCGGCAGCACGATCCGGAAAAACGCCCGCCACCGGCCGGCGCCGTCCACGAGCGCCGCCTCTTCCACTTCCTGCGGCACCTCCTGCAGGAATCCCTTCAGCATCCACACCGCGAACGGGAGGGAGAACGCCGTGTAGATCAGGACGAGCGCCGGCAGCTGATCGTACAGCCCGACGGTCCGGACCGTCGCGAAGATCGGGATCACCACCACGATCGACGGCAGGAACCGCAGGCTGAGCAGCCACGAGAGCAGCCCGCGGCGAAACCGCGGCGGCACGCCGAGGCGGGTCAGCGGGTACGCGATGAGGAGCGCCATGGCCAGGGTCGCCGCCACCGTGGCGAGGCAGACGATCACGCTGTTGCGCAGGAGGACCCAGTCGCCCGCGCCGACCAGCGCGGCGGCGTAGGCGTCCAGCGTGGGGTGAAGCGGCCACAGCGACGGGGGCTGCAGGTACAGTTCGCGCGTCGGCTTGAGCGACGTCGAGACCATCCACGCGAACGGGAACAGGTACACCCCGGCGAGCACCCCGAGGGACGCCAGCACGAGCCCGCGCAGGAGGCTCCGGCGCCGGCGCGGGCGGGCCGCCGGCGCCGCCGCCGCGCGCCCAGGCGCCGTACAGGGCTCGGCGGCCCGGTCCGCGCTCGTCACGCCAGCTCCTCCGAGAGGTAGCGGCTCGCGACCGCGAACAAGATGGAGACGACGATCACCACGTACAGGGCCAGGGCCGACGCGTAGTTGAGGTTGTTGAACTTGAACGCGATCCGGTACAGGTAGAGGCTCAGGAACTCCGTCGACGCGCCGGGGCCGCCCATGGTCAACACCTGGACGTGGTCGAACACCCGGAGCGTGTCCGTGAAGCGGAACACCAGCACCAGCAGCAGCAACGGCTTGAGATAGGGAAGCTCGAGGTGGCGAAACCGCGCCCAGCCGCCCGCCCCGTCGACCTCGCCCGCCTCGATCATGTCCGGCGGCACCGCGGAGAGGCCGGCGAAGAGCACGAGAAACACAAACGGCATCCACTGCCACACATCCACGCTCACGACCGAGAACATCGCCATGCCCGGGGACGACATCCACAGGATGGGCCGGCCGTGGTACCCCAAATCGCGCAGCACCACGTTGACGATCCCGTACTCCGGGATGTACATGAGACGGAAGATCACGCCCGCCGCCACGGGCGGCGTGACCATGGGCACGATGAAGAGGAGGTACGCGAGCGTCCGGCCGAGCGCGCTGCGCACGGTGCGCTGCACGGCCACCGCGAGGGCGAGCCCGAGCAGGCACTCGATGCCCATGGCCAGGACGACGTAGAGCGCCGTGGCGCGGAGCGACGCGCCGAGCAGGCGGTCCTCGAAGGCGAACGCGAAGTTGTGCAGGCCCGCGAAGCCGCCGACGCGGTAGTATTGCAGGCTGAGGCCGATCGCGTAGAACAGCGGGTACACGACGACCGTGAGCAAAAAGAGGACCGGCACGGCGACGAGCGCGTACGGAACGGCGCGACGCCGGAACGTCGACGTGTGGCACCTCCTACGCGGCGGGGCGCCGCCGCGGCGGCGCCCCGTCGAACGTTGCGTGGACGGCTGCGAGCGGCCTACTTGATGTAGCCGGCCTCCCGCATGTGCTGCGTCACTTCGTCGGACGACCGCGCGATCGCCTGCTCGGGCGATTCCGTGCCCGCGAGCGCCGCGTTCATGTGCGTGCCGAGAATGGTCTCGACGGCCGACCACTCGGTCGTGCGGGGGCGCCAGAACGGCGGGGCGGCGAGCGATGCGGCCATCGCCTGGAAGAACGGATACCGCTTGTTCAACGCGACGTCGGTGAGGATCGAGCGGCGGAACGGGATTCCGCCCGCGGCCGCATACGAGCGCTGGACCTTGGCGCTCGTGACCCAGGAAATGAAGCGGTACGCCCAGTCCTTCTGCCCCGCGGCTTTGGGGATGCCGAGCAGCCAGTTGCCCATCATCGGCATATGCCGGCCGGACGGCCCCATCGGCAGCATCACGTACCCGACCTTGCCGATGACGGTGCTCACCTGGGGGTTTTCGAGGATGTCGGACGCCTCGGCCGGCCAGACGCTGCCTTCGAGCGCGTGCCCGGTCGCGACCAAGCGCGTCCGGTCCGCCGCGTCCGTGGTGTCCGGACCCGGCTGCGCCACGGCCTTGAGCTGCCCCACGAAAAACTTGAGCGCGTTGGCCGTCGCCCCCGATTTGAACACCACGTTCCACTGATCGTCGAAGACATCGCCGCCAAACGTCTTGAGGATCGGAAACCACTGGGACATGATCGGGTTGCCCTTGGCACCCCGCATCGCGAAGCCGTAGAATTGCTTGCCGGGATTGCCGAGCTTCGTCGCGTCCGCGAGCGCTTGGTCCCAGGTCTGCGGCGCCGCCACCAAGTCTTTGCGGTACATGAACATCTCCACGTTGCCGACGACCGTGATGGCGTAGATGTGGCGCGGCTTGCCGGCCTCCCCGGGCGGGATGGGGCCGCGCGGCGGCGGCCACGAGCCGAGATCATAGACGACCGGAAAGATGTCGGGATCGCGCTGGAGGTTGAACGGCGCCGCGTCCAGCGGTGCGAGCCAGCCCTCGGCTCCGAACTTCGGCATCCACGGGTCGTCCATCATCACCACGTCGAAGGTGGCGGCGTTGGCCTGGAACGCCGTCGTCATCTTTTCGTAGAGGCTCGCGTACGGATACGTAATGAGGTTGAGGTGCACGCCGGTCTCGCGGTCCCACATCGGCGCCACCGCGCGCAGGCCGCGGATCTCGACGCCCTCGACCACACCCACATTGAGCTGCCGCGGCTTGGCCGCGGCCACCGCGATCGACCGGGCGATCTCGCCGAACGCCCCGGCGCCGACCGCCGCTGTTCCCAGCTTGAGCACCTGCCGCCTGGTGAACGTCCCCGCGCGCGACACGTGCGCGCCCCGTCGCCTTCCACGCATGTGCGCTCCCTCCATCACAGACGTCGCAGTCCGTGCGGTCGAGGCAAACTACTTGGCCTGCCGGCGCAGGTTTCCTGCCGCGGGGACGGAGTGGAGCCGGACTGTTACGCGGGTGCGGGCGACGCCCCTCGCGGTCCGGGAAAAGCGGCGGCGCCGGCTAACCGGATCGAAATTGAAGCGGAGCGCGGCAGCCGAACGACACTGACCGCGGCGGTCGGCGTGGACGATCGGAATGGGAGCAGGCCTGTAAGCCGGGTTCTGTCGTGTGCGGCCATCTCTCTTGGGTCGCCGGTTACCCGGCGCCTCTAGCGGTCTACCCGGGGATCGGCGGGCCGCCTCAT